>CACDIK010000001.1 GCA_902553005.1 uncultured Alphaproteobacteria bacterium
GAATTTGATGAAATAAATAAAAAGTTAGAAGGTTTAATTAATATAATTAAGAATTCTTATTATGAATAATATTAAAGATGAAAAATCAATTATCAGAAAAAAACAAAAAATTATAAGAGATAAGATTTTTAATAATAAACCATCTCATTTTGCTTCAACTTTGTTTAATGAGCTTTTTGAAAAAATTAACTTTCAAGAAATTAATATAGTATCTAGTTTTATTTCTATAAATTCTGAGATAAATACAAGAGAGCTTAACAATCTTATCTTTATTAAAAATAAAATTTTATGCCTTCCTGTAATTGAAAAAAAAAATAGTCATTTAATCTTTAAGCAATTTAAGCGTGAAGAGAATTTTGTAAAAGGACATATGAATATATCAGAGCCTCAAAATAAAAATAAAATTTTAAATCCTGAATTAATTTTTGTACCTTGTTTAGCTTTTGATAAGAAAGGAAATAGATTAGGTTATGGTGGAGGTTATTATGACAGGACATTTGCTTATTTAAATAAAATTAATCACAGATTCATTTCTGTAGCCTATGCATATGAAGAACAAAAGTTAGATTACATACCTATAGATAAATTTGATTTTAAAGTGGATTATGTTATTACTGAAAAAAATTTATATAGTTTTCAATGAAAATTCTTTTTATAGGTGATATTGTCGGTAAGATGTCACGAAAAAAAATTAAAAAAATTATCCCAACACTCAAATCAAAATATAATACAGACATGATTATTGCTAATGGTGAGAATGCTACTTCTGGTTATGGGCTTTCAAAAAAGGATGCAGAAGAATTATTTTCTAGCGGAATTGATCTACTTACACTTGGGAATCATGCATGGGATCAAAGAGATATGCTTTCTTATATTGAAGAAAATCCAAAAATAATCAGAGCTTTGAATTATTCTGATGGGGTTCCTGGAAAAGGATATTATAAGCTTGAACTTTTAAATGGAAAAAAAATTATAGTAGTACAAGTGATGCTTAGATTATTTATGAATTTATCATTAGATGATCCCTTTAAAAGTATAATTGAATTTCTTCAAAAAGAGAAATTAGGTAGTACATGTGATGCGATAATTATTGATATGCACGGTGAAGCAACTTCTGAAAAAAAGGCATTTGGATATTATGTTGATGGACAAGTTACGGCAGTTTTAGGCACACATACTCATGTACCAACGGCAGACAGTGTTATTTTACCTAAAGGTACAGCCTATCAAACAGACGTGGGGATGTCAGGTGATTATAATTCAATAATTGGTTTCGATATACATAATCCAATACATGGATTTGTTAAGGGTTACAGGGCAGAAGGTAGATTTACACCTGCTACTGAAAACATAACAGTATGCGGGGCTTTAATAGAGATTGATACTAATACTGGTTTAGCTAAAAATATCACCCCAATTCAAGAGGCATAATTTACATATATTAGACACATTTATCTAATATTTTATATCTTTACTAACATCGGATAAAATATTTATAAATCTACTCGAAATGGCAGGACACTCCAAGTTTAAAAATATTATGCATCGAAAAGGTGCTCAAGATAAAAAAAGAGCAAAGGTATTTTCTAGACTTGGAAGAGAAATATCTGTTGCAGTCAAAGTCGGTGGTGAAGATATTGAAAGTAATATTAGATTAAGATCTGCAATTTCTTCAGCCAAGTCACTCAATATGCCAAAAGATAATATTGAGAGAGCAATAAAAAAAGGTCAAGGAAATGATCCTGATAGCAATTATGAAGAAGTAAGATATGAAGGATATGGCCCTGAAGGTATTGCAATAATAGTTGAGGCACTTACAAATAATAAAAATAGAACAGCTGCGGAGATTAGGTCCTCTTTTAGTAAACATGGAGGTAATTTGGGTGAAACAGGAAGCGTTAGTTTTGGTTTTGACAGATTTGGAAATATCACTCTTGATAAAAACTTAGTAAAAGAAGATCAACTTCTAGAATTTCTTATTGAAAATAATAGTGAAGACTATGAAATTAATGACACAGAATATTCAATATACTGTGATCAAAACGATTTGCATGAACTTAATGATAAATTAATTAAACAGTATGGTCAGACTAATTCTGCAAATTTAATTTGGAAAAGTAAAAATAATATAAATATTGGAAAAGATACAGCGGACAAACTATTTAAATTACTTGAAGTTTTAGAAGACAATGACGACGTTCAAGTTGTATCATCAAATTTTGAAGTTGATGATAATGTTTTATCCTCACTGACAGCCTAATGAAAGGAATATAGATGCCTGATAAAGCCTGGAAAAAAAGAGAAAGAGATGTTGCAAACTATTTCAATGGGAAAAGGACACCTTTGAGCGGGGGCAATGGTAAAGTAACAAGAGCTGATGTAATTCATGAAGACTTATTTATAGAATGTAAATTAAGAGCTAAGCATACAGCAATTAGTTTATGGGATGATACTGCAAAACTTGCCAAAGAAGAGGGCAAGACACCAGTAATAGCATTATGTGAAAAAAATAGACCAGGGTTTT
Source organism: uncultured Alphaproteobacteria bacterium (assembly GCA_902553005.1). Taxonomy (GTDB): domain Bacteria; phylum Pseudomonadota; class Alphaproteobacteria; order HIMB59; genus CACPNW01. The sequence goes on from CACDIK010000001.1 coordinate 2,525, forward strand.
GGGTTATGGTTCATAGTAGTGATCTTGAAAAAATTAAAAAATAATTACTATGGCAGATATTAATAGTACAAATTTATCAACAGAAGCTCCAGATTTTTCAATGCTTGCTTTATTTATGCAGGCTGACCTAGTTGTCAAATCTGTAATTATAATTTTAATCCTCGCTTCTCTTTATTCTTGGAATGTAATTATTTCAAAAATTTTAAGAATTAGACAATTAAAAAAACTTGAAAAAGAATTTGAAGATATTTTTTGGTCTGGAAATTCATTTGAAGATTTATATGAAACTTTAAATTTTAATCAGACAGATCCAAAGTCAAAATTATTTTGTGCTGCAATTTTAGAGTGGAAAAAAAGTAAATCTCAATATGAAAATGATACTTCAGATATTAACTCTTTAAAGGATAGAATGATGAGATCAATGACAGTTGTTTTTAATAAGGAAAGTGAAAATGTTGAAAGAAATTTAACTTTCCTTGCAACTGCTGGATCAACTGCACCTTTTATTGGCTTGTTTGGAACAGTCTGGGGTATAATGAATAGTTTCAAATCTATTGCAATCGCACAAAATACAAATTTAGCAGTAGTTGCACCAGGAATTGCTGAGGCCCTTTTTGCAACTGCATTAGGTCTTTTTGTGGCTATACCTGCTGTAGTTGCGTACAATAAAATTTCAAACGACTTATCAAAATATTTTATATCCTTAGAAACATTTATGGATGAATTCTCAACAATTTTTTTTAGACAATTAGAGAAAAAATAAATTGATTACCTCAAATAATTTAAACAAACGTAAGAAGCAAAGGTACACTCAAATGAGTGAAATTAACGTTACACCTTTTGTAGATGTTATGCTTGTTTTACTAATTGTTTTTATGGTTACTGCACCTCTTTTAACGGTTGGAATAAAAGTTGATTTACCAAAGGTTAAAGCTACTGCATTAACTGATATTAAAGATCCAATTGAGATAACTGTTAAATTAGACGGAGAAGTCTACATTGGAGAATCAAAGGTTGAAGTAGAAAATTTGATACCTCGACTAAACGCTATTACTGAACAAAATACAGAGGCAAGAATTTACATTCGTGGTGACAGAGTAGTAGCTTATGGAAGGATTATGGAAATTATGTCTATAATCAATTCAGCAGGATATATTAAAGTTGCATTAATTACTCAAAATATTGAGCAGTAGATGGACCGAATAAACTTTAATAGTTTAAAAATAATAAATTTTTTTGAAAACTTAAATCCTAAAATATCTGGAGTTATTTTTTCAACACTAATTCATTTAGTTATCCTTTTATTTATGGTTGGCTTACCAAATTTTTTTTCCCCAAAAGAAATCTATGTTCCGAACGTAATACCTATTGAAATACTTAATGTTGATGAAAATACAAATTTGAAAAAATCTGATACTGAAAATCCAGAAAATAAAAATAAGGAAACAATTACTAAGCAAAACAAATTTAATTCATCAGATCAATTAGAAGTAAAAAAAAATGTTGAAATAAATAAAACTGAAATTGTAGAAAAAACTAATCCAAATCAGCCAGTTTTGGAAATGAAACAAACTCCAAATTTAGAAGTTAAGGAAACAAAAAAAATAGTTATTAAAGAAAAAGAAATTTTAGAGGTTAAGAAAAAGGTAGAAACAATTAAAACTGATATAATTAAACCAAAACTCAAGCCAAAGCCAAAAATTATAAATAATGAAAATGTTAAATCAGATTTAGATGTTGAAACAAACATAAAGGATAAACCAAAATTGGATAATGACAATGCCATAACTAAACCAAGACCAAAACCTGAAAAAGATTTTAGTATAGCATCAATGCTTAAAGATCTAAGAAATGAAAAAACAAATATGGTTCAAAATGAGGTTAATGAAGAGGTTGAAGAGGTTGATAATAAAAGTAAAGATAACTCTGATGACAATATTATTCTATCAATATCTGAAATAGACTTGTTAAGGCAGCAATTATCTTCTTGCTGGAATGCTCCAGCAGGAGCGGTTATTGAAAGAGGAGACAAAGTAACAATTTCAGCTAAAGTATTACAAAATATGAAGGTTTCACCAAATAGTATCCGTATTGTTGACACAAATATAGCTAAAACTAATCCATTTTATGGACCGATTACAGATAGTGCAATGAGAACACTCTTAAATCCAGAATGTACACCACTAAAACTTCCAAAAGATAAATATAATCTATGGAAAAATCTTACAATTACTTTTGATTATAGTATTATGAAGGGATATTGATGAAAAAAGTTTTCTTAATAACCCTTTTTTTATTTTCTAGTCTTAATGTCCATTCACTAGAAGTGACTTTAACACAAGGTAGTGTGAAGCCAACTCCAATAGCTGTGACAGAACTATACTCAAAAAATTCACAATTAACTAAAGTAGGTAAAAATATTTCAACTGTAATTTCAGATAACTTACAAAGGTCTGGACTTTTTTTACCAATAGATAAAAGATCTTTTATTCAAGATAATGAATCTTTGTCAAATAAACCTAGATTTGAAGATTGGAAATTAATAAAGGCCCAACATTTAGTTTCTGGAAAAATCACAACAAACAATGGAAAAATATCTGTTGAATTTAGATTGTTTGATGTTTTTCAACAAAAACAAATTGTGGGAAAAAAATATGAGACTAATGAAAAAAATTGGAGAAGAGTCGCCCATATTATTTCAGACTCCATTTTTAAAAATATAACTGGTGAGGGTGGATACTTTGATACAAGAATAGTTTATGTTGCAGAAACAGGTCCTAAAGACAATAAACAAAAAAGATTAGCAATAATGGATCAAGATCAATCAAATCATCGTTTTTTAACAGATGGATCATACCTAGTATTAACACCAAGGTTTTCTCCTAATTCACAAAAAATTACTTACATGTCTTATGTAAATAGAAATAATCCTAGAGTTTACATATTTGATATAGAAACTGGTAAACAAGAAATAGTAGGTGAATTTCCAGGAATGACATTTGCGCCACGTTTTTCACCTGATGGTAATCAAATTGTAATGTCTTATACTGATCCAGAAATTGGTAATTCTGAAATTTATATTCTTGATCTAAAAACAAGAATTTCAAAAAGAGTTACTAATAATTCTTCAATTGATGTTTCGGCAAGTTTTTCACCTGATGGCAAAAAAATAGTTTTTAACTCAGATAGAAGTGGAAGAAGGCATTTGTATGTATGTGATAATAATGGAAAAAATATTAAAAGAATTAGCAGGGAAGCAGGAAGTTACTACACACCAGTCTGGTCTCCAAGAGGTGACATGATTGCATTTACTAAACAAGAGGGAGGACAATTTTATATTGGTGTTATGGAGGTTGATGGTTCTAATGAAAGAATGATTGCAAAATCATTCCATGTTGAGGGGCCTACATGGGCTCCAAACGGGAGATTTTTGATGTATTTTAAGGAAGAGAGAACAGCTGAAGATGGTTCAGGAGGTGAATCTAGTCTATATTCTATTGATTTAACTGGATTTAATGAAAGAAAAGTAATAACTCCCTTGGGCGGCTCTGATCCAGCTTGGTCTCCCTTGATGCATTAATTCAATATAATACAAAAAAATATACGAAATTCAAAAAAAATGTTAATAAACCGGATTAATTTAGTATATCTACTTAAAGTATTAAGGGAGCATTTATTTATGTTTTACAAGTTTTTTATCTCTGTATTTATAGTTTTGTTTGTTGCAGCCTGCGCAACAACACCAAAAGACTCAGCTGACTCATCAGGCTCAGGATCAAGTAGTTCTGGAAGTGATGTTTCTTCAGAAGGAACTATAACTGAAACAGCAGGAAGTGGAATAGTTTCTGGATCACAGGAAGATTTAATTGTTAATGTTGGTGATAGAGTGTTTTTTGGATATGACAGTTCAGATTTAGACTCAGACGCTTTGGAATTACTCCAAGATCAAGTTGCATGGCTTAAGCAGAATAGCGATGTTTCTGTCACAATTGAAGGACATTGCGATGAAAGAGGAACTAGGGAATACAACTTGGCTCTTGGTGAAAAAAGAGCACAAGCTGTTAAAAATTACCTTATTGGATTAGGAATAAATCCTGATAGAGTTTCAACTATTAGTTATGGTAAAGAAAGACCAGCTGTTGTCGGATCAAACGATGGAGCATGGGCTCAAAATAGACGATCAGTAACTATAGTTAATTAATTTACTTTCCTTAATACTTTGGCGCTATAGAAATGTAGCGCCATATTTTCATCTTAATTAGAAATTAAAAATTGTTAATGTTTAAATACATATTCACTGTTATAATCATATTTTTTTCAAGTTATGTTTATTCTAATGAAAATGAACTTACAATTAACCAGCAATTAGAGAGATTACAAAGAGAAGTCTCCGATCTTTCTAAAGAAGTATTTTCAAATTCATCAAGTCAATCTAGTGGAACAAATAATGATTTTGTAAAGAATCTCTCTGCTATTGATTTACGAATATATGATATTGAAAAAGATATAAAAAATTTAACTTCTAACTTAGAGGAATTATATTTTCAATTAGATGATATTTTTAATAAGTTAGAAAACTTAGAATTAGTTATTAATAATTTACAAACGGTTCCTTCAAATAATGTAAAAGTAAATACAGACGAAGTTTTACAAGAAAGTTCTGAAGTAAAAAGCAATACTTTAAATAATACTGAAACTAAAAATACACTTGGAACATTAAATATTTCAAAAAATACAAATGATACAAATGAAGAGGTTGTATCTAACGATCAAGAAGTAAAATCTAATGGAAAAGAGAAGGTGTTATCACCAGAAGATCAATTCCAAGTAGCATTTGATAATATTAGAGATAAAAAATGGCAGGATGCAAAAACTTCATTTGAGCAGTTTATTGCAGATAATCCTGATAATCAACTATCAGGTTCAGCACATTACTGGCTTGGAGAATTATATATTTTAGAAAAAAATTATAGAGAGGCAGCACTTATATTTGCAGAGGGTTTTCAAAAATTTCCAGATAGTATCAAAGCTGCAGAAATGCTTTTCAAACTTTCCCAATCATTATACCAAGTTGAAAAAACTGTTGAGGCTTGTAAAACTATGGAAAAATTAATAATTGACTTTCCAAAAAATAAAATAATTCCTCAAACAAAAAAACTAATTGTTGAGTATAATTGCTTAGAAAATAATGAATGAAGCTCACAAATAAAGAATTCATTAAAAATATAGAAAAAAAATATACTTTTGAAAAAAACCCCTCTGTTGCTGTAGCAGTTTCAGGTGGTCCAGATAGTATGTCATTATTATTCCTTGTTAATGCTTTTATAAAATACAAAAAAGGAAACTTGATGGCTTTAATCGTAGATCATCGTATTAGAAAAAATTCTGAATATGAAGCAAAATATATTTCTACCTTATTGAATAAAAACAACATCACTTCTGAAATTCTGACTGTAAATCAAGTTAATGTGAGTAAGAAAAGTATGAATGAGGCTAGAAAAAATCGTTATAATTTACTTACAGATTTTTGTATTAAAAATAATTTTTTGCATTTATTTATTGCTCATCACAAAGATGATAATTTAGAGACTTTTCTAAATAGAAAGATTGCTGGAAGTGACTTTTATGGTTTAAAATCAATGTCTGAACTCTCACTTTACAATAAAATTTGCATAATTAGACCACTTTTAAATTTTTCTAAAGATGCATTATTGAATTATAATAAGAAAAATAAAATAGAATATATTAATGATCCATCAAATTTTGATTTAGATTATACTCGTCCTACAATAAGAAATTTTCTTAAAAAATCTGACCAAAAAACAATTAAAGAAATAAATAAAGATTTTGAGAGAATACTTTTTTATTCACCATATTTCATCCAAATGATATTTGAGATACTTCTCAAAAATATTGTTAAGATTGATAGTAAAAAAATTATTGTTGATCTTGATAATATGAAAAATTTAAATGAAATTAATTCTGAAAATTTTATACGAAGAATATATCAATTTTTATTTTATGGATCTAATGCTCCACGATCAAAAAAAATTAGAATCTTAATTAATGAAATAAATAAATTTAATTTTAAATATTTTAACATCAGCGGCATGATTGTTAAAAAAAATGCTGATTTTCTTACATTTTCAAGATAATTTGTTTAATTTTTTACAAAACTATTGTGTTTTTATAATAAATTCCTATGTAATAAGATGATGAAAAACATCAGCAAAAACGTTGTATTATGGATAATAATTGGATTGCTCTTGATCGTGCTTTTCAATCTTTTCCAAGGAACTTCTAACAATAGAAATACTTCAAAAATATCCTTTTCTGACTTCATAGCAGCTACCGAAAGTGGAAATGTCTCTGAGGTAAATATAAGTGGAAATATGGTAACTGGTTTTCTTGACGATGGTCGCTCATTTAGTACCTATGCTCCAAATTATCCAAATCTTGTCGATAAGTTAAATGAAAATGGTGTTAAAATAACTGCTGAACCATCAGAGCGTTCAATGCATCCTATTCTAAGTGTATTATTGTCATGGTTCCCAATGTTGCTTTTGATTGGGGTATGGATTTTCTTTATGCGTCAAATGCAAGGTGGTGGCGGAAAAGCAATGGGCTTTGGAAAATCTAAAGCCAAATTATTAAATGAGGCCGTAGGTAAAGTTACTTTTGATGACGTAGCAGGTATTGATGAAGCTAAACAAGAATTAGAAGAAGTTGTTGAGTTTTTAAAAGATCCTTCAAAGTTTTCTAGATTAGGTGGAAAAATTCCAAGAGGCGCTCTTTTAGTTGGCCCCCCTGGTACAGGTAAGACATTACTCGCAAGAGCGATTGCTGGCGAAGCTAATGTTCCTTTCTTTTCAATTTCAGGATCAGATTTTGTCGAAATGTTTGTGGGTGTCGGAGCTAGTAGAGTTAGAGATATGTTTGACCAAGGTAAAAAAAATGCACCTTGTATAGTTTTTATTGATGAAATTGACGCTGTTGGAAGACACCGTGGTGCCGGTCTTGGTGGCGGGAATGATGAAAGAGAACAAACCCTCAATCAACTTCTTGTGGAAATGGATGGGTTTGAATCAAATGCAGGTGTAATTATTATTGCTGCAACTAACAGACCTGATGTTCTTGATCCAGCTTTGCTTAGACCAGGAAGATTTGATCGACAAATAACAGTTAATAATCCTGATGTAATGGGAAGAGACAAAATACTTAAGGTTCATATCAAAAAAATTAAAGTTTCACCAAAATTTGATTCAAAAATTATTGCAAGGGGAACACCTGGTTTTTCAGGAGCTGATTTGGCAAATTTGGTTAATGAAGCAGCATTATTAGCGGCTAGAAAAAATAAAAGAATGGTTACAATTGAGGATTTTGAAAGTGCTAAAGATAAAGTAATGATGGGTGCTGAAAAAAGATCGATGGTCATGTCAGAAGATGAAAAGAAACTTACAGCTTACCACGAAGCTGGACATGCAGTAGCAACTCTTCACTCACCAGCCTCTGATCCTATACATAAAGCAACTATAATTCCAAGGGGCAGAGCTTTAGGTATGGTTATGAGACTTCCTGAAAAAGACCAGTTGTCTATGAGAAAAGATCAAATGAAAGCTCATTTATTAATAGCTACTGGGGGAAGAATTGCAGAAGAAATGATTTTTGGAAAAGACAAGATTACAAATGGTGCAGCAAGCGATATACAAATGGTAACAAATCTATCAAAAAAAATGATTACTGAATGGGGTATGAGTGAAAAATTAGGCCGTTTAAGATATAACAGCGATAGTGAGGAAGTTTTCCTTGGGCATTCTGTTGCACAATCAAAAAATTTGTCAGACTCTACTGCAAAATTAATTGATGAAGAAGTTAGATCTCTTGCAGAGGAGGCTGAAAACAATTGTAGAAAAATTCTTCAAGATAATATTGAAGAATTGCACATAGTGGCTAAAGGACTTTTAGAGTATGAAACATTATCAGGTGATGAAATTAAAGATTTAATCAAAGGTATAAAGCCAACTCGTGATGATTTTGATAATGATATAAACACACCAAAAAAACCAGCCACATCTGTTCCAAAAACAGGCGGATCTGCTCCTGCACCTGCAAACTAATTTAATTACTTCACTTTATTTATTTTTTTGAATAAAAGACATAAATGTCTAAAATATTTGGTACCGATGGTATACGGTGCTTAGTTAATGAAGAACCTCTTTCTGCTGAAACTTGTCTAAAAATTTCAAAATCAGTTGCTTTTCTTTTAAAAAAGAAAAATTCTAAAAATAGTAGGGTTGTCATCTGTAAAGATACAAGATTATCTGGTTATTTATACGAACCTCTTGTTACAGCTGGATTTATTTCTATGGGCATGGATGTAATTTTAGTTGGTCCACTTCCAACACCAGCAGTACCATTAATGATTAAAACTTTAAGAGCCGATATTGGTGTAATGATTACAGCTTCTCATAACACATATGAATATAATGGACTTAAATTTTTTGACAGTACTGGAACGAAATTAAGTTCATCAATAGAGCAAAAGGTTGAAAATATAGTTTTAAATAATAAAAAATATTCTAAAGTAACAAACAACACATTTGTGTCTGGAAATGCAAAAAGACTAGAAGATGCTTCAGGCAGGTACTCAGAATTTTTAAAGAGTACTTTAAATAAAACATCTTCAAAGAGAAAATTAAAAATTGTTTTAGATTGTGCAAATGGAGCCACATACAACATAGCCCCAAATTTATTTTGGGAATTAGGTCATAATGTAATTGCCATAAATAATAATCCCGATGGTTTGAATATTAATAAAAATTGTGGCGCAGTTGACGTTAAATCACTTTCACAAAATGTCATTAAAGAAAAAGCAGATATTGGATTTGCATTTGATGGTGATGGAGATAGGTTAATAGTTGTAGATGAAGAAGGAAAAGAAGTCGATGGTGATAAAATTATAGGATTGTTATGTAAAAGTTATGTAAAACCTAAGAAAAAATCTAGTCAACATGATGTTATTATAACAGTTATGTCTAACATGGGATTAGAAAATTATCTTACAAATAAATTAAAATTAAAGATTAAACGAACATCTGTAGGGGATATAAACGTTATAAATCAAATGAAAAAATCTAAATCATTGATAGGTGGTGAACAATCAGGACATATAATATTATCAGAATTTTCTAACACTGGTGATGGAATTTTAGCTGCTTTAAAAATTACTGAAATTTTGATACCAAATAAAAATAAGGCGAGTAAATTATTTGATTTATATGATGACTTTGCTCAGGAAAAAATTAACTTAATATATAAAACAAAAAATACTAAACTATTAAAATTTCTTAGTAAGTTAAATAATAATAAATTGTATAATAATAAAAGAATAAGATCTCTTGTAAGGTTATCTGGAACTGAACCACTAGTAAGAATACTAGTTGAAGGGCAAGAAATTACTGAGGTTAAAAAGAAGTCTTTAGAAATAAAAAGATTAATAAGGTCCTATCTTGATTAATAAATTTTTAGTACCTGCAGGTTTTAAAGATAGTCTAAATTTCGACGCATCTATTGAGCATAAATATAAAAATAGTATAATAAATTACTTTAGAGATAATGGTTTTACTTTAATTAAGACTCCACTAGTTGAGTTTAGCAAAAATTTAGATCGCAATACTCTAACCTTAAAAACTAACAAAAAAAATAATCAATTGAGTATTCGAAATGATATAACTCCACAAATAATTAGAATTGCCTCATCTAGACTAGCCAATAAATTACGACCACTTAAACTATGTTATTATGGTGAAGTTGTCAGAAAAAAGGGAACAATTTTAAGACCTGAAAGACAATTTCAACAAGTTGGTGCTGAGATTATAGGATCCGAAAGCTACAAAGCTGATGTAGAAATCATTAATCTTGCTTACGAAACTTTAAAAAAAATTGGAGTTAAAAATATTGTTATTGAAATTACAGCACCATTTTTTCTCGATAGTTTGCTTAAAAAAATTACTAATAAAGATTTAAAAAATAAATTAAAAAAATATATTAAATTAAAAGATATTAATAATTGTTTTAAATTATTGAAAAGAAATGATTTATATAATTTATTTAAAACTTTACATTTATGTTCTGGTTCAATTCAAACTAAAAAAAAACATATATCAAAGTTAAATAAAATAATAGGATTTTCAAACGAAGTTGAAAGACTGGTAAAAATTGCTAATTTAATTAAAACATCAAAAAATGATTCTTTAAATGTAGATTTCTTTGACTTACAAAAAAATAAAAATTACTACAAAGGGATAAAATTTACATTTTTTGCGAAAAATGTAAGAGGTGAAATAGCTGGAGGAGGCCGATATAATTTAAAATATGGTGATAATTCTGAGACTGCTATAGGATACACGTGTTACATGGATACAATTTTAAGATCTTCATCTTTAATCAATCAAAATAAAAAAATTTTGATTGCATTCAATACAACTGATAAAATTAAACAAAAATTAATAAATAAAGGTTACAGTTTATTTAAAACTTTTGAAGATAATATTGATATAAAAAAAGAGGCAAAAAAGTTTGGAATCAAGTATTATCTGATTAATAATATAGTTAAGCAAATCTAATGTTTTATACAATAGTTGGAACCCAATGGGGAGATGAAGGCAAAGGCAAAATCGTTGATTGGATTTCTTCTAAAGCTGACTTGATAGTCAGATATCAAGGTGGAAATAATGCAGGTCATACAATAAAAGTAGATAATAATATTTATAAACTTAATTTATTACCTTCAGCAATAATTAATAATAAAAAATGTGCTATTGGTAATGGCGTTGTTCTAGATCCGTGGGCACTAATTAATGAAATTGATAATCTTAAAGAACAAGGAATAGAAGTAAACGAAGACAATTTATTAATTGCTGATAATATTTGTTTAATCTTACCTATTCATAAACTTCTTGATGAAATAAATGAAACCTCTAGAGGAAAAAAAGAACTAGGAACAACTAAGAAAGGCATTGGTCCAGCATACGAAGATAAAGTAGGTAGAAGGGCAATAAGAATTTGTGATTTAAAAGATCCAATATATCTAAAACAAAAAATTGATAACCTTTACGAATTTCATAAAGATAAAATTTCAAAACATATTCATAAAATTACGCATAATTATTATGAAGAACTTTTATCCATGTCTAATTATCTTAATTCTTTTAGTATTCCATTATGGAAAATAATAAATGAATTAGGTCAAAAGAATAAAAATATTGTTTTTGAAGGAGCACAAGGTTCTATGTTAGACATTGATTTTGGAACATATCCTTATGTTACATCATCAAATACAATATCAGGGCAGATATTCTCTGGCACAGGTTTTAGTGATAGAAATAACCATAAAATTTTGGGGATTACAAAAGCATATACCACTAGAGTTGGATCAGGCCCATTTCCAACAGAGTTAATGGATGAGATTGGAGAGCACCTTGGTGAAAAAGGTCAAGAATTTGGTACAGTTACAAAACGAAAAAGAAGATGCGGTTGGTTTGATAGTGTACTTTTGAAACAATCTATTAAACTTAATGGTATTACAGACATTGTACTTACTAAACTTGATGTTTTAGATGAATTAAAAGAAATTAATGTATGTATTGGATATTTAATTGACAACAAACATTATGACTATTTACCAAGTGAAGAATTTTTATTTGATAAGATAAAGCCAATTTATAAAAAAGTTGATGGTTGGAAAAAATCAACTGCAGGTATTAACAAATTTAATGATCTTCCAGAAAATGCTAAAAAATATATTCAAATACTCGAGGATCTTATGGAAACTAATATTTCAATTGTTTCAACAGGGCCAGACAGAAAGGAGACGATTGATATAAACGGAACTTTATCTAATATTTGAAATTTCTTTTTGAAGTTTTTCTAATGCTTTCTCTTCAATTTGTCTTACTCTTTCTCTGCTAATTTTATACTTTTTACTCAAGTCTTCTAACTTTAATGGATTTTCACTAAGTTTCCTAAGTTTAATAATTTCTTTTTCTCTTTCATTTAAAACTTGAAAAGCTTTAGAAAATAAACTTCTTCGATAATCAAGCTCATCTTTATTTTCAATTATTCTATCATGAGTTTCTTGCTTATCCTCTATTAAGTCTTGCCATTCAGTATCATATTCTTCACCAAGTTTAACATTCAAAGATTGATCTGATGTAAAAAGTCTATTTTCCATATCGATTACTTCACCCTCTTTTACGTCTAGTCTAGTTGCAATCTCTCTAACATTTTCTGGTGACAAATTACCTGAATCAATTGAGGTAAGTTGATTTTTAATTTTACGTAAATTAAAAAAAAGTTTTTTCTGTGCAGCGGTAGTTCCAATTTTTACTAAAGACCAACTATGTAAAACATATTCTTGTATTTGAGCTCTAATCCACCACATTGCATATGTTGCTAATCTAAAACCTTTTTCTGGATCAAATCTTTTAACCGCTTGCATGATTCCAACATTACCCTCTGAAATTAAGTCAGTAACAGGTAAACCATATCCTCTATACCCCATTGCTATTTTGGCAACTAATCGAAGGTGACTTGTAACTAATTTATGAGCAGCATCTGAATCTCCATGTTCCTTATAACGTTTAGCTAACATGTACTCCTCTTCAGCAGTGAGCATTGGAAATTTTTTTATTTCCTGCAGGTATACCGCTAAATTTCCTTCATTTGATAGTACCGGTAAATACATAATACGCCTATATCACAAATAAAGTATAATTTAATATTTAAGCAATAATTCTATTAAATTCTTTAAATCTTCAGGAATTTCAATATCAAAATTCATCCTTTTTTTTGATGAAGGATGATCAAAACCTAGATGATATGCATGTAATGCTTGTCTTTCAAAATTTTTTAAAATCATAAATTTATTAAATGTATTTTTATCTTTTCCAAATTGATTAATTTTACTTTTTCCATAGATCTTATCACCAATGATTGGAGAATTTTTAGAAGTTAGATGAAGTCTAATTTGATGTGTTCTTCCAGTATGTAAATGGCAGTCAACTAAACTAGCAATACCAAAAGTTTTTTCTAATTTTATATCAGTTTTAGAATATTTTCCAAAACCCTTATTATTTAAACTCATTTTTTTTCTATTTTTTCTATTTCTTTCTATGTACCCTTCAATTGATTGATTATTTGGTGTTCCCCAAACTACTGCTTTATATCTACGAGATATCGTATGTTCTTTGAATTGTTTGGCTAAATTAATATGAACATAATTATTTTTTGCAACAACAAGAATTCCACTTGTATCCTTATCTAAACGATGGACTATTCCTGGTCTAGCATTATCATCTAAATTACTTAGTTGATTATTAGTATAATGCATAAGAGCATTCACAAGAGTGCCGCTTTCATTTCCAGGGGCTGGATGCATTACTAAATTTGGAGGTTTATTTATAACAATTAAATCTTCATCTTCAAAAATAATGTTTAAGTCTATATTTTCAGCTGAATGTCTTGTTTCTTGTTTCAAGATAATATTTATAAAGTAATTTTCATTTTCTTTAGTTATGTAAGATGGATCTTTTATTTCCTCTTCATCAAGACTTACATTGCCATTTAATATTAAAGTTTTTATTTGTGTTCTTGAATATCCTTCCAATTTTGAAACGAGCACTTTATCTAATCTTTGTGAACTTAATTGTTTATTTATAGTTAATTTAAGATTATAGAATTCGTTCATGTCTCAAAAAATTCTTAAATTTATTGTAATATTTTTAGGTATATTAATCGTTATTTGTTTTTTAGCTCTTGTTTATGGTTTGTATATAAAAACAACAAAAAAACAAAGTAATTTAGAAACAAATTTAATTGATTATAATTTAAATTTAGAAAAAGGGCATAAAATTACAGATATAGATATGATTGATAATAATAGGATTTTGTTTACAATAAAAAGTAATGATAAAGTTTATGCTTTAATATATAATATAGAAACATTAAATATTACAAAAATAGATACATCTAATGAATAAAGACAATAATTTTGAAAATAATTTAAAAAAACTTGAGCTTATTGTAGAGAAATTAGAAAATAGTGAAGTTGATTTAGAAGAATCTGTAAAACTTTATGAAGAAGGAATGAATTTAAAAAAAGTATGCGAGGAAAAATTAAAAAGTATTGAAAGCCAAATTAAAAAAATTAAGCAAGAAAACAATAAAGTCACAAAAGAAGATTTTAAGTAATTTTCAAATTTGAGTAAAAATCTAAAAATAAGACTTGATCAGCTTTTAGTTGATAGAAACTTAGCTGATAATAAATCAAAAGCCCAATCTATGATTATGGCCGGCCAAGTTTATGTAAACGATAAAATTATTACCAAAAGTGGTAACAGTTTTAATGAAAACTCAAAAATAAAAACTAAACAACTTCATCCTCCATGGGTATCAAGAGGTGCATTCAAATTACTGAAAGCGATTGATCATTTTAAGATTGATATTAAAAATAAAATTTGTCTAGATATTGGTTCATCAACTGGTGGATTCACAGAAGTTCTTTTAAAAAAAAACGCTAAAAAAATATATTCTATTGATGTTGGTACAAATCAACTTCATGAAAAATTAAAAAAAGAAAAAAAAATTATCAGTATAGAAAATTTTAACGCTAAATATTTAGATAACTCAATTATTCATGAAAAAATTAATTTGGTAGTATGTGATGTCAGTTTCATTAGTCTAACAAAGGTTATAGAACCTAGCTTGAATCTTTTATCAAGTAAAGCTGAGATTATTTCACTAATTAAGCCGCAATTTGAAACTAATAAAATAAATTTGAAAAAAGGTATTGTGAAAGATCCATTGATACATGAACAAGTATGTAATGATATCTCTAATTGGTTTAAAAAAACAATTAAGGCTGAAGTTATAGGTTTAGTCGAAAGTCCAATAACTGGACCAAAAGGAAATAAAGAATTTTTGATTTATAGTATTTTAAAGAAATCTTAAACAATGATCAGCTATAGTTGTGGCAACCATTGCTTCACCGACAGGAACAGCTCTTATACCAACACATGGATCATGTCGACCTTTAGTAGATATTGTTGTTTCTTTTAATTTTGTATTAATTGTTTTTTTTGGCGATAATATTGAGCTTGTAGGTTTTACTACAAATCTAGTAATTAATTCTTGGCCCGTTGTAATACCCCCAAGAACACCCCCATTATTATTTGAAAGAAATAAAGGTTTTTTATTTTTTATTCTCATTTCATCAACATTAGAAATTCCAGTTTCATAAACACTGCTAAATCCATTTCCCATTTCTACTCCCTTAACAGCATTAATAGACATCAATGCCTTAGCAATATCAGAGTCTATTTTTTCATAAATAGGTTCTCCTAATCCAGCTGGCAAACCTTTTACTCTAATTTCAATTATTGCACCTAAAGAGGAACCAGATTTTCTTGCAGTTTGTATTTCATTTTCCCATATTTTAATAATTTCTTTATCAGGACTCCAGAAATTATTTTTTGGAATAAAATTATTATTCCAATTATCATAATTAATTTTATGATTACCTATTTGAATTAATGCACCTGTTATTACAACTTGATTTGTAATTTTATTTTTTATGATTTTTCTTGCTATTGCCCCTGCTGCTACTCTCATCGCAGTTTCTCTAGCACTAGATCTACCACCACCCCTATAATCTCTTATGCCATATTTTTTCCAATATGTATAATCTGCATGACCTGGTCTAAATTTACTTTTGATATCACCATAATCTTTTGATCTCTGATCTTGATTGTAGATAATTAGAGAAATAGGATGACCTGTTGTTTTTCCCTCAAAAGTTCCAGATAGTATTTCAACTTTATCCTCTTCTTTTCTTTGAGTTGTAAATTTTGACTGACCAGGTTTTCTTTTATCTAAATAGGGTTGGATATCTTTTTCAGTTAAATTTATGTTTGATGGAACTCCATCGACAACACAACCAATAGCTTTGCCATGGCTTTCTCCCCATGTAGTAAAATTAAAGATTTTTCCTATTGAATTAGAAGTCATTTTTTAGAATTTGTAAATTCACCTAACAATTCTGATACACTTTCACTCTCATCAACTGCAACCATTCCTACAGTATGATAACCACAATCGACATGTTGTATCTCACCAGTAACGGCACTCCCAAGATCACTTAAGAGATACAAAGCAGAATTTCCAACATCTTGCTGATTTACATTTCTTTTAAGTGGAGCATTAAGCTCATTCCATTTTAGAATAAATCTAAAATCACCTATTCCTGATGCTGCCAAAGTTTTAATTGGCCCAGCACTAATAGCATTAACTCTTATATTTTTTTCTCCTAAATCAACTGCTAAATATCTAACACTTGCCTCTAAAGCTGCTTTTGCAACTCCCATAACATTATAATGAGGCATAACTTGTTCTGATCCATAATATGTTAAAGTTAAAACTGATCCGCCATTATTCATTAAAGGTTCTGCTAGTCTACAAGCCTCTGTAAAAGAATAACATGATATATGCATAGTTTGTTTAAAATTATCAGAGGATGTATTGTAATATTTACCTCTTAATTCATCTTTGTTGGAAAAACCTATTCCATGAACAAGAAAATCTATTTCACCCCATTTATTTTTAAGTGTTTCAAAAACATTATTCATACTTTGTGAGTCTGAAACATCACAAGGAATAATAGTGTTAGAACCTATTTCTTCTGCAAGTGGCTGAACTCTTTTCTTAAGAGCTTCTCCTTGATAAGTAAGTGCAATTTCTGCTCCCTGTTCTGCTAATTTTTTTGCAATACCCCAGGCAATAGATCTGTCATTTGCCACTCCCATAATCAGACCTTTTTTATTTTGCATCAACATATTGTAAATCAGTGTTTTTTTATAATTATAGATATATATACTTATAAAATAATATTCATATCTATAATATGCAATCGAATCAAAAATTAATAAATTCTGATAAAAAACCAATTGAACTTTTTCAAGAATGGTTTGAAGAGGCACAGAAAAGTGAATTCAATGATCCAAATGCTATGAACCTTGCTACTATATCTTCTGACGGCAAACCCAGCTCACGAATTGTTTTGCTTAAATCATATGATGATAAAGGGTTTGTTTTTTACACAAATTCAAATAGTAAAAAAGGTAGAGCAATTAAAAATAACGATAGTGTAGCCTTAAATTTTCATTGGAAAACACTTCAAAGACAAATACGAATAGAAGGTAATGTTTCACAAATTTCAAACGTTGAAGCTGATGAATATTATAATTCAAGGCCACTAGGAAGTAGAATAGGAGCTTGGGCTTCATTACAGTCAGAAGAACTAGATGATAGATCGACATTAACTAAAAGAGTAAAAGAGTTTGAAAAAAAATTTTCAGATAATGATGTACCAAGACCTTCACATTGGAATGGTTACTTAGTAGCGCCTGAATTAATTGAATTTTGGCAAGATATGCCATTCAGATTGCATGATAGACTTGAATTCCGTAAGGAAAATGATGGTTGGGTTACAAGAAAATTATATCCTTAATTATCTTCTTTCCATTTTTGTAAAATCCATGAACTAGAATTTGATTTATTGTCACCACCTATACCCCAAAGTAACTGAATATTATTTTTTTCACAAAATATTGATTCTGGTGTTGTACTATTATTTCGATCACCTCCATTTGCAAATTTAATAATTGATTTTGGATATTTATTTTTTACTTTTTTAAGACCATTGATGCACGTCTTATCTCTGTCATCGAATTCTATAACATCAATAACATTTTTTAACTCATTCATAATTATAGTTCTTTCAACAAAAGGAAGAAATTCCTTACCCTTCTTTTTTTGAAGCCATAAATCAGAATTTAGCAAAACTACAACTTCACCATGTTTAGCAGCTTCTTTAATTAATTTTATATGACCACTGTGAATTGGATCAAAGCCTCCACTGACAACAACTATTTCACGCATACTTGCTTCTCCATTTTTCTGGGTCTTCTAAAAATTCTTTTAAGTTTGAAACCTCATCCTCAGAATATATTTTTTCACTTTCAATATAATTTATTATATCTTTCCATGTACATAGTGAGTGCATATTTACATTCAATTTAAATAATTCTGATTCTTTGAAATTAAAAATATCATAATAAAATATTACAAATATATCTTTAACTTTTAATCCTGCTTCGCGCATTGCATTAATAAAAATTATTTTACTACCTCCATCAGTAGCTAAATCTTCAACTAAAAGAGCTTTTTGATTATTTTCAAATTCACCTTCAATTTGTTTGTTTTTTCCAAAACCTTTTGTTTTTTTTCTAATGTAAATCATTTGTTTATCTAATTTTTGAGAAATAAACGCAGCATAGGGAATTCCAGCAGTTTCTCCACCAGCAATAATTTCTGACTCAATATTATTTTTAGTTAAATAATCTACAGCTTTATCAATTATAAAATTTCTTTCTTTTGTAAAAGAAATAATTTTTCTACAATCAACATAAACAGGACTAGCTAAGCCTGATGTAAGAGTAAAATATTTATCAAATGAAAAATTAATAGACTTTATATCTACTAAAATTTTAGCTATCTCTTTTGACATTTTTTTAAGTTATTTGTGCAATATGTTCAAATGATAAATTTCCAGGCACAATCATTATCGGTATTCTAAGGTTTGTTATTTCATTACTTACCAAAGAAGTTATTATTGGACCGGGATTCTTACTATTTGGATCAGTATTGGCAGCTAAAACAAGAACATTAATATTTTTTTCCTCATCTAATAATTGTTTTAATTCAGCTATAGTATCACCCTCTCTTAAAGAGAGAGCAGGATAGTCACCTGTTCTTTCTTGGACAAATGAGGCAGCTTTTTTAAGAATTGCTTCTGCTTCTTCTCTAGCTTCCTCTTTCATAATGTCTGTAACACCTTTGGTTGTTAGAACATCCAAAGGCTCTATGAATGTTGCAATTATAATTTTTCTTCCCGTCTTTTTTGATCTTGCACATGCATATTCAAGAGCTGTATTCATTTCTTCTGAATTATCTGCAACAACTAGAATATATCTATCATCACTCATTTACTTCTCCTAAATAAAGCAGCAGCAATAAAACCTGAAACTATTGAAAAGATAATTACAAAAACTCCGTATGTAGCTGCATTTTCGTTAGCAAAGTCAAATATTTGACTTCCTACACCTGTTTTTTTTATAACTATATTTTTTTGATCAGTACTCATAATTGTATTATTTCTTATATAGTAAATATCAACATTATAAATCCCTGGTATTGTATTTGTTGGAAAAAAAACGCTAGTTTGAAATAATTTATCTTTGACCTTTTTCATTTCAAAACTTTTATAAAATAGTTGTTCTTTTTTTATTCTAACAAAATTTTCATTCCAATTTTTTTGATCATTTTTGAAAATAAAATTTTGATTAAAAGTCTTATTATTTAAAATTTTTTCAAAACTTAGATCCTCATTAATTAATATCGATTCAGGCAAGATTTCGTTAATTTCTTTAGATGAGGATAAAAAGAATAAAGATGGAATGTTACTATAGGTAACGTATTGATTATTTATCCATATTCCAAAATACCTCTCTTTTTTTTGTATTCTCATTTTTGACGGTGGACCTTTTATTGTCAAAAGTGTCTCATGATCATTTTTTAATAATCCAAAAATAATAATTTCTTTTCCATTAAAATCTGTTTTTAATTCAATACTATCTTCAGATAAGTCAAAGTAAATTTCTTCAGCATGAAGAAAGTTATAAAAAAAAATTATAGTCAATAAAATTGTTAGATTAAAAGCAAACTTTATATATAAATTTTTAATCATCTATTTTTGTCACTTCTAAAATATAAAATTCTAAATAAAATCCAACTAATGCAAAAATTGATACTAATAAAAAAGATGCTTTCTCAATCAATATATCAATCACTAATATATCTTTTTGCAAAAGCATATAAATTGGAATTACAGTGGATAAAATAATAATACTTAGTTTTGCAAATGAATCATTAAATAATATGTTTATAAATATTTTATTAAGATCTTTTTTAATAAATACTCTGAAATTTGACCAAATATATATTTTGTTAAATGAATTTACAATAATTATTAGAATTAATAAATATTCAATATTCTTTAGATTAAAATCAATAGTTGTAAAAATAAAATATATGAAAAGACAAACTACGATCAATAAATTAGTAGCAAAATTAAATATTGAAATCATATCATTACCAATGAAAATAAATCATTTGGCCTTAAAACTAGATCTGTAAAAATTTTACCACAGACACCCAGTACTAATATAGCCAAAATACCTCTCAAATATTCTGCTTTTAATTTAGACCCAAAAATTACACCAATTTGTGCACCAATTACTCCTCCAAATATCATTAGTGCAGACAGCACAATATCTACATTATAATTAATGTAGGATTGAAAGAATGTTGCATTAGCGGTAACAAAAATGATTTGAAATAAAGATGTCCCAACTACTATACTTGTTGGCATTCCAAGTATATATACCATTGCAGGTATCATTATAAATCCTCCTCCAACTCCCATCATTGCGGACATCACTCCAACTGCGAACCCTATCAATACAGGTGGTATCGCACTTATATAAAGTTTTGATCTATGAAAGCGAACTTTGAATGGAAGTCCATGAAACCAAGAATGTTGATGCAGTTTTGTTCTTTTAGTGTTTCTTGCTCTATACTGTTTTATTGTTGTTCTTGCGCTTTCAAAAGCCATACTAAAACCAATAAAACCTAAAAAGAAAAGAAATAATAACTGAATAACTAAATCTATTTGCCCAAAGTTTTTTAGATAACTGAAAATATTTACACCTACTGTGGAACCAATTAAACCTCCTATTAAAAGGAAAATACCCATCTTTATATCAACATTTCTTTTTCTCCAGTGAGCAATAAAACCTGAAACTGAAGTTGCTAAAACGTGTGGAGCTTCAGAACCAACAGCAACAACTGGAGGTATGCCTAAAAAAATTAATAGTGGTGTCATTAAAAATCCACCACCAACACCAAAAATTCCTGAAAGTATTCCTATACTCATACCAATAAAGATAATGAGAAAAATATTGACGTTCATTTCAGCTATTGGAAGGTAAATTGACATTTTTTTTTTAAATTTTATATAATTATTACTTAATAAGTACAAATTATATTTATTTTAGGATTATATAAAATTATTTAGTACTATGATTCCGATATAACTAACAATTCCAACACAACAAGCTGCAGAAAAACCAACATAAAATGGTCTTATGCCTAAGCTTTTTAAAGAAACTAAATTTGTACTTATACCAACAGCTACCATTGCTATTGCTAATGAATACTCAGCGATAGATTTAATAATATTGATGATTAATTGCCAGTTATTATTAGTTAATATTTCAAAAGCTAAATTACTATTTTGAATTCCATAATCTCCAATTGATCTTATAAGGCCCATAAGAATAAAACCAATTATGAAAATTGGAAACATAGATATTAATGGTGGTTTACTATTGTTCTCACCAATATCATTTCTTAGATAGATATAGCTTATTGTAGGAATGACGATTATCATGCTGACATTTCTTACTAATTTTGTAATCGTTGCTATATCCATAGTTTTTGGTGAATTGAATTGTTCTGCATATATCAATCCAGCACCAGCAACTTGAGCTGTTTCATGTATTGAAGTTCCAAGAAATAATCCTGATGCTAACTCATCTCCGCTAAAAAGATAATAAGCCATAAATGGATAGAGAAACATTGCAATTATTCCAAATATTGTAATATTTGCTATGGCATAAGCAACTTCCTCTTTATCAGCATTAATTGCAGGACTAGTTGCTACAATTGCGGATGCTCCACAAATACTTGTTCCAACTGCAATTAATGATCCCATTTTTGAAGAAACATTTAATAACTTGCATAAATAATTTACAACCAAGATTGATATAATAATACAAGCAACAATTAGAGGTATTCCAACTATTCCAACTTTAAAAATATCTAAAAGTCCTAGTCTAATACCAAGACATATTATTCCTAATCTTAGAATAAATTTTAAAGAAAACTTAATTCCTTCTAATAAAAAATTATTAATATGAAATATATTTCCTATCAAAAGACCAAATATTATTGATAGCATTATTGGTGATATTGGACTTTTTTTTAAATTTAAAATTTCTTTTCCGATAAAATCACTTAGGAATATGCTTGAGTAAGCAATAATAAAACAAAAGATAATTCCTGGAAATATTTTATATATTGAGCTTACCATTTAGAATATTCTTTATACAAAAAAAATATTTTTTACATATTTATATTAAAGTTAGATATTTTTTGCTGTATTCCATTCTTCTTGAGTATTAATATTGAAAAAATTCTTTTCCTGGCTTTTGTCAAATTCAACAAATTTATATTTGTGTTTTTTAACCCAAAACATAATTTTACTATTTTTTAATTTTAACTCATTTTCTAAACTAGTTATTAACGATATATGCCACATTGCTATTACGGGATGATGCCTACTATTTGATCTTGCAATCAATATTTTTATATTTTCATCGTATGCCTCTAAAAACTTATCTAAAAGATTATCGGGTAAAAATGGGGTATCACTTGGAACAGTAAAAATCCATTCTTTGTTTATGTAATTTTCTTTAGTCCACAACATAGATGTGTGTATCCCTGCTAAAGGCCCTACAAAACCTTTGAATCTATCTTCAATTATTGGGTAATCAATTTTCTTAAAACTTTTTAAGTCATTAGCATTTATTATTATTTCATTATTATATTTTTTAAGTTTTTTTATTATTTTGTCTAAGATAGTAATTCCATTTATTTTAGCAAAAGCTTTAAATCCACCTCCAAATCTTTTTGACTGACCTCCAGCAAGTATGGCAAACAAAATTTTTTTCTTATTTATGTTCAATTCTATGTTCCCCAGAAAGTGCTAAATATTTTTTTCCTTTTGCTCGTCCAATAAGTGTTAAATTCGAATCTCTCGCCAGCTCTACACCCCATGCTGTGAATCCTGATCTAGAAATTAATATTGGAATACCCATTTTTATAGTTTTAATAACCATTTCACTAGTTAGTCTTCCTGTGGTGTAAAAAATTTTATTTGAAGAGCTAATTTTTTTTAAAAACATAAAACCAGCAATTTTATCTACAGCATTATGTCTGCCAACGTCTTCCATATAAATCAATGGTTTATTATTATGGATAATGGCACAACCATGTATTGCTCCTGTTTCTAAATATAAGCTTGGTGTTAATGTAATTTTTTTTGAAATTTCATAAATCCATTTATGTTTAATTTTCTTTTTGGATTTTAATTTTGTTTTTTTTATTTCCGCATAGATATCCCCAAATACAGTACCTATTGCACAACCACTAGTTGTTATTTTCTTTCTTAATTTGTTTTCATAATTTGTTTTACGTTTTGTTCGTACAACAACCACATCTAAATCTTTATCAATTTCAACTTTTGTTATTATGTCATTTTTTTTAAGCATATTTTGATTTAATAAATACCCAACTGCAAGATATTTTGGGTGATCACTAATAGACATTAGCGTTACTATCTCTTGATTATTAAGAAAAATTGTAAGAGCTTTTTCATTAATAACTTTAGAAATTATTTTATTCCCTTTCTCATCAAAACCATCTAGTTTTGTAATTAAGGACTTATTATTAATATCAGGTGAGACTAAATATTTCTCTTTTTTTCCCATATGTTGTAATTAAACTAATAATATAAATGAACATATTAGAAATTTTCACAAATTCCATACTATTAATTATTACTTTAGATAATGAACTATGGGACATTATACTTTTATCATTATTTGTAAGTTTTACTGCCCTAATTATTGCATCATTATTAGGATTTATTGTAGGGTATTTTTTTGCAATTTATAATTTTTATTTCAAAAAAATTATTTTAATAATTATAAACTCATTGATGGGAATTCCTCCAGTTGTAGTTGGTTTAATTGTTTATTTTATTTTTGCATCAGGTGGGCCTTTAGGTATCTTACAACTTCTATACACACCTTCTGCTATGATTATTGCTCAAACTATAATAATTTTTCCAATAATTGCCTCATTATCTCATGAGATATTTTCTAAAAATTGGATTGAATTTAAAGATCAGATAAGATCCTTAAATATTCCTTTTTGGGGTTCTGTAAAACTTTTATTTAACCATAGTTATTTTTTATTAATAACAACAATATTATCTGCATTTGGAAGAGCAATTTCAGAAGTTGGTGCAGTTATGATTGTGGGTGGTAATATTGATCATTATACACGAGTAATGACAACTGCTATATCCTTAGAAACTAGAATGGGAAATTTAGAATACGCTATGGCATTAGGTTTAGTTTTAATATCAATAACAATAATTATTTACTCGCTTGTATATTTATTAAATAATAGATCTATTAAATGAAAATAGTAGGAATTGTTGGCTGGAAGGACTCAGGAAAAACAACTATTGCAACTAAAATTATAAATAAACTTAGCTCTAAAAATTTTCGTGTTGCTTCAATTAAACATGCACATCACGAATTTGATATAGATCATGACAATACAGATAGCTTTAAGCATAGATTAGCAGGATCTTCTCAAGTGATAGTTAGTTCATCGAAGCGATGGGTTAAAATATCAGAGCTAAACGATTCAAAAGAAAAAACATTAGATGAATTAATTAATCAACTTTCAGAAATTGATATTGTAATAGTGGAAGGGTTTAAAAATGATAATCACCCAAAAATTGAAATAATTAAAAATGATAATGATAATTACTTATTTACCAAAATTAAAAATATAAAAGCTATTATTTCAAATAATAAACTTGAAACTGACTTGATAATTTTTAAGAATCACGAAATTGATAATATAGTCGATTTTATTTTGAGAGAATTTTAATGAATAAATCACCTCTAACCAAAAAACAAATTGTTAATTTATTTAAAAAACAAAAGATTGTAATTTTTAACTCTGAAAAAGTTAATTTAGAAAATTCAGAGGATAGATTTCTTTATGAAAATATAAAAAGTAAAATTAATTTACCTCCTTTCAATAATTCTGCCGTAGACGGTTATGCTATTTTAAAAACAGATTTAAGAACAAAAAAAGTTTTTTTTTGTAATAGACGAATAGCAGCTGGAGATAACAAAAATATAAAAGTAAAACCTGGTGAAGCAGTTAGAATTTTTACTGGTGCAAAAATGCCTTCGAATTCATCAACTGTAGTTATGCAGGAAAATACATACAAGAAAGGAAATAAAATTCATTTAATTAAAATTCCAAAATTTGGAGATAATTATAGATCAAAGGGTGAAGATATAAAAAAAAACCAAAAAATATTGGAAAAGGGGTCTAAATTAAATCAACAAAATATAAATTTAATTGCTGCTACTGGTATTAGTAAAATAAAAGTATTTAAAAAAATTAAAATTGGTTTCTTTACAAGTGGTAATGAATTACGAAAACCAACTAAAAATTTAAAAAATTCTGAAATTAATAATTCAAATTATTATAGTTTAAATAATTTACTTGATAAGAATTTTATAGAAAAAAAATATTGTGGAAATCTCAAAGATAATTTTAAATCTATTAAAAACAAAATTTTTAATACTTCAAAAAAATTTAATGTAATAATAACTGCTGGTGGTGCATCTGTTGGTGATGAAGATCATTTAATTAAAGTTTTATCTGAAATAGGTAAGGTATATTTTTGGAGAGCAGCAATAAAACCAGGGAGACCTATTGCAGTTGGAAAAATAAATAAGTGCTACATAATTTGCTTACCAGGTAATCCAGTTTCTGTTCAATTATTATATGCAATGTTAGTAAAACCATTAATAGTAAAAATATCTGGCGGAAATTTTAAGCTCCCATCTTCAAGTAAAATTACAGCAAATTTTTCTATGAAGAAAAAAACAAAGAGAATGGAGTGGTTACGTGTAAATAAAGAAACTATAAATAATAAAAATATTGCAAATAAATTTCCTAAACAAGGTTCTGGTATGATTAGTTCTATATCCTATTCTGATGGTATAATTGAAATTGATGAAAATGTTTCTCAAGTAAACAAAGGAGATATTTTTGATTTTTATAATTATGAAAGTCTATTTTAATTTTTAATTTTAAATCTATAACGAATTACAATTTTATCTTTTATTTTTTCACAACTTAAATATTCATAGTTAGACTGATCACAATAATGTTTAAAGTCTGCTTCAGCCAAAGGATCAGTTGCAATAATTTTAATAATTGTATCTTTGTTTAATTCTGATGCAAGTTTTCTAGCCTTAAGCACTGGTATAGGACATTCTGTACCACTAGTATCAAGAACTAATTCTTCATTTTCAACTGAATCTTTCATAGTTTTCTGATACTTAATATATAGTATAATATTAATTAGAATGGATAAATTTGTTTCTCAAACAGAAACTTCTTTAAAAAAGAAGAAAAGACGTTGGACTCCAAAAGGAAGACAAGTCGAAGATAAATATTTAGATGAAGTTTCTAAATTGTTTTCAGGGTTAATATTTAAGCGAGATGAATTAATAGAATATTTGCATATATTACAGGATAAATTTGGTGTTTTGTACGATAAACATCTAGTAGCCTTATCAACTATTATTAACTTACCACTTTCTGAAATTTATGAAGTTGCAACTTTTTATGCTCACTTTAATATAGTCAAAGATAGTAAAGATTATAACCCAGTGAATGTTGTAAGGGTTTGTGAAAGTTTAACTTGTGAATTATTTGGCGCACACAAATTACTTCAAGATATAAAAAAATTAGAAAATAAAAATATAAAAGTTGTACCTGGGCCATGCATGGGAAGATGCAATGTTGCTCCTACTGTTTGCGTAGGAAAAAATTATGTTGATGTGGCTAATTTTGATAAAGTTAAAAAAACAATTGATGAAAAAAATTTTGACCCCTTTATTCCAGATTATATAAATTTATCTTCTTATAAAAAAAAAGGCGGTTATGAAATTGCGAACAAAATAAAAAATGGTGTTATCTCAAAAAAACAAGTTTTGGATTCTTTAAATGAAAGCGGATTGAAAGGTAAGGGTGGCGCTGGATTTCCTACAGGAAAAAAATGGGAAATTGTTTCAAATTACAATGGTAAAAAATATGTTGCTGTTAATGGTGATGAAGGTGAGCCGGGAACATTTAAAGATAGGTCATATTTAGAAAGTGATCCACATAGATTTTTAGAAGGAGCTTTAATTGCCTCCTATTTTATAAATGCTCAAAAAGTTTATATTTATATGAGAGATGAATATCCAACAGTAATAAAAATTTTACTTGATGAAATAAATAAAATGGAAGATGAAAGAATAATTCCAAAAGACTTTTTCATAGTGAGAAGAGGGGCAGGAGCCTATATTTGTGGAGAAGAGTCAGCAATGATAGAAAGTATTGAAGGCAAGAGAGGATTGCCAAGGCATAGACCGCCTTATGTAGCTGAAATTGGGTTATTTGGATATCCTACTTTAACAAATAATTTAGAAACTCTTTTTTGGGTAAGAGATATAATTGAAAAAGGAGCAAAGTGGTTTGCTGAAAAGGGATCCAATGGGAATAAGGGTTTTCATAGTTTTTCAGTATCTGGAAGAGTAAAGAACCCAGGAGTAAAAGTTGCCCCAGCCGGTATAACAATTCAACAATTAATTGATAAGTATTGTGATGGTATGGCCGATGGACATACTTTTAAAGGATATCTTCCAGGAGGTGCATCAGGCGGTATTCTCCCCGCTACTATGAATGATATTCCACTTGATTATGGATCAAAAGAATTAATGGATGCGGGATGTTTTTTAGGTTCAGCGGCAGTAGTTGTATTGTCAGATCATGATAATATGAAAGATGTTGCACTTAATTTACTAAAATTTTTCGAAGAGGAAAGTTGTGGTCAATGTACACCATGCCGTTCCGGTACGGAGAAAACTGTAAAATTAATGCAAGAAAAAAATTGGAACAAGGAAAAATTAAAAGATTTAAGTGAAGTTATGGCTCAAGCATCTATATGTGGTTTAGGACAGGCTGCAACAAACCCATTAAATTCTGTTTTAAAATATTTTAGCAATGAAATAACTTATGACTAAAGAGAAAACAAAATTTTATTTAAACGAAAAGTTAGTTGAAGCAAATGCTGATGAAACTATTTGGCAAGTTGCAAATAGACTTGGAACAGAAATCCCACATTTATGTTATTCCGATAAACCTGGCTATAGAGCAGATGGAAATTGTAGAGCATGTATGGTTGAAATTGAAGGAGAACGTGTGTTAGCAGCATCTTGTATTAGAAAGCCAACTGATAGTATGAAAGTAAAAACTTCTTCAAAAAAGGCTAAAAAATCAAGAGAGTTAGTTTTTGAATTACTTCTAGCAGACCAGCCAAAAAAAGAAATTGCTCATGATAATAATTCTGACTTTTGGAAATGGATAGACAAAGTTGAAGTTAAAGAAAGTAGATTTCCAAAAAAAACTTCATGTCAGGCAGACGTTTCTCATCCAAGCATGGCTGTAAATCTAGATGCATGCATCCAATGTAATCTTTGTGTAAGAGCATGTAGAGAAGTCCAAGTAAATGATGTCATCGGAATGGCATATCGAGGAGAAAATTCTAAAATTGTATTCGATTTTGATGATCCAATGGGTGACAGTACATGTGTGGCATGTGGTGAATGTGTACAAGCTTGTCCAACTGGAGCATTAATGCCGGCATCTATCGTAGATAAGGATGGTGTTGGTCATAGTAAGGTAGATAAAAAAATTGATAGTGTTTGTCCTTATTGTGGTGTTGGTTGTCAGATAGAATACAATGTAAAAGATAACAAAATTAAATACGTTAATGGTGTTGACGGTCCCGCAAACAAGAATAGGTTATGTGTAAAGGGAAGATTTGGTTTTGATTATGTAAATAACCCAGAAAGACTTACAAAGCCATTGATTAGAATTAAAGACAAAGCAAAAGATTTGCATCCAAACATTAATTTTTCAAATATTCATGAATATTTTAGAGAAGCATCTTGGGATGAAGCTTTAGATTATGCTGCACAAGGATTCTTAAAACTTAAAAAACAACGAAATGGTACAAGTAATCTCGCGGGATTTGGATCAGCTAAATGTTCAAATGAAGAAGCATATTTATTTCAAAAATTAATACGAACTGGTTTTAATACTAACAATGTTGATCATTGTACAAGGCTTTGTCATGCGTCTTCAGTTGCGGCATTATTAGAAACTATTGGTTCAGGAGCTGTTACTGCTCCGTTCTATGAAGTTGAACATTCTGATGTGATAATAGTCATTGGTGCTAATCCAACTGAAAACCATCCAGTAGCAGCAACTTTTTTTAAAAATGCTGCAAAAAAAGGTTCCAAATTAATTGTGATGGACCCTAGAGGTCATTCATTAAAAAAATATGCAACTCATATGTTACAATTTAAACCTGGATCTGATGTTGCTCTCTTAAATTCAATAATGAATGTTATTGTTGAAGAAAATTTATTTAATTCTCAATACATTAAAAAACAAACTGAGGGATTTGATAAATTAAGAAAACATTTAATGAATTACTCACCTGATATAATGGAAAACGAAACAGGTATTGATCCAGAACTTATAAGAGAAGTAGCGCGCTTATATGCCAATACAAATAAAGGAATAATTTTTTGGGGGATGGGGATTTCTCAACACACACATGGTACCGACAATGCTAGATGTTTAATTTCACTAGCTTTAATGACAGGGAATGTTGGAAAAAGAGGATCTGGTTTACATCCTTTAAGAGGACAAAATAATGTCCAAGGAGCGTCGGATGCTGGTCTTATACCAATGATGTATCCTGATTACCAATTAGTTGATAAAGATAATAATAAAGATTTTTTTGAAAAACTTTGGAACACTCCTTTGGATGATAAAAAAGGTCTAACTGTTGTTGAAATTATGGATGCTATTCACGAGAATACAATTAAAGGAATGTATATACTTGGCGAGAATCCAGCTATGTCAGACCCTGATCTAAATCATGCAAGAGAAGCTCTACAAATGTTAGAGCATTTAGTTGTTCAAGATATTTTTTTAACTGAAACAGCAACATATGCTGATGTTATTTTCCCCGCTTCAGCATGGCCTGAAAAAAATGGAACAGTTACTAATACTAATAGACAAGTACAGATGGGTAGAAAAGCTTTAGACTCTCCAGGTGAAGCTAAAGAAGATTGGTGGATAACAAAAGAACTTGGAAAAAGAATGGGTTTAAATTGGAAATATAATCATCCCAAGGAAATTTATGAAGAAATGTCACTGACAATGCCTTCATTAAATAATATTTCTTGGGAAAGATTAGAAAATGAAAACTCTGTAACTTATCCAAGTAAATCTCCAACTACACCAGGAGATGAAATTGTTTTTGGTGATAAATTTCCAAACGAAAATGGTAAAGGTAAATTTGTTCCAGCTAGTGTTACTGCACCAGATGAAGTACCTGATAAAGAATTTGCGATGATACTAACCACAGGAAGACAATTAGAGCATTGGCATACTGGAGCTATGACTAGAAAGGCATCAAATTTAGATGCCATCGAACCGGAACCTTCAGTATCAATATCACCTAAAGATATAATTAAAAATAATATGAAAGCTGGTGATAAAATAAAAGTCACAACTAGAAGAGGCTCAATAGATATTAGAGTAAGACAAGACAGGGCGATTCCTGATGGAGTTATATTTATTCCATTTTGTTATAATGAGTCTGCCGCTAATCTTTTAACTAACCCAGCTTTAGATCCATATGGAAAAATTCCTGAATTTAAATATTGTGCAGCAAAAATTGAGAAGTTATAAATATTTTATGATTAAAAAAACATTAATAATTTTATTTCTTGTATTTAGCCCAATCACAGCATGCTCTACATTAAGTGAATTAAACGAAAGGGTAAAGGGTGATGGAGTTCCTTATATTCCTGGAATTTAATTTATAAAATTCTTGTCGAATTTATAATTTAATATAAATGAAAAATTAATGCCGCGTTAGCTCATTTGGTAGAGCAGTTGATTTGTAATCATCAGGTAGTCAGTTCGATTCCGACACGCGGCACCACCTTTATAACATTTACGTTGAGTAAAACTGATATAACGCAATCGATGTTGCATTAGAAACATTCAAACTATCAATTTCATATTTTAAATTTTTTTTTATGTTTATCTGCATTATTTCATCGCATTCTTTTTTTACTAATTCTCTAATACCTTTTCCTTCAGAGCCAAAAACTAATGCTGATTTTTTTGAAAAATTTAATTTTGAATTATTAATTTTTGAACTGTCAAAGCCATAAATCCAATAATTATTTTTTTTCAGAAAAGAAATAGCTCTTCTTATATTTGTCACTCTAATATAATTTACAATCTCGGCAGCACCAGAAGCTGATTTATAAAGTGATGAAGTCAACTCTGGTGAATTATCTTTGCCAACTATAATTCCTGCACAATCAAATAATGCACATGATCTCATTATTGAACCAATATTTTGAGGATCAGTTACTTGATCTAAAATTAATATTACTGATTTTGCTTTCTTGCTTTCTACTTTTACAAATTCTTCTAAATCTGGCCTTTCAAAATCTTTTGTTTTTAGAACTACTCCTTGTGTTGTGTTCTCATTTCCAAATCTTCTTGTAAATTCATTTTGAGGAAGAATGGTAATTTTTTGTATTTTAGATTCATATTTTTTGGTAAAATTAGTCTGATTTTTACTAATAATTAGCTCAATATGCTCTCTTTTATCATTTTGTAGGGCTGCTTTAACAGAATGTTGACCAAAAATTGTATGAATTCCTTGATTTTTATTAGATTTATTATTTCTAAACTTAGTCATCATTTAATATCACAGATTTGTCTAATTAATACAATCTAGATATGTACAAAATAGCATTTTTTGTCTAAAAGGCC
This sequence comes from uncultured Alphaproteobacteria bacterium, assembly GCA_902553005.1. Classification (GTDB taxonomy): domain Bacteria; phylum Pseudomonadota; class Alphaproteobacteria; order HIMB59; genus CACPNW01. The sequence continues at coordinate 34,565 of CACDIK010000001.1, forward strand.
GTTGCTTTTACGAGTATACGTATTTTGCAAAGGTGAGGTTGCTGTTTTAGATTGACATATATACTAATTTATTAGTATTGGCCAATTTCTTCAAACGGAGGGGTGGTCGAGTGGTTAAAGGCAGCGGACTGTAAATCCGCCCGCGTGAGCGTACGTAGGTTCGAATCCTACCCCCTCCACCATTATGGAGGTAATGGGATGAAAGCATTAAAGTGAGTGTGTGAAGCAGTCAGTTTAGTTGCGGGTGTAGCTTAGTGGTAAAGCTCCAGCCTTCCAAGCTGGCTACGAGGGTTCGATTCCCTTCACCCGCTCCATAACAAAATATTATTGGGGTAAAAAAAATGGCTAAAGCAAAATTCGAAAGAAACAAACCGCATTGTAACATAGGTACTGTTGGTCATGTTGACCATGGTAAAACAACATTAACTGCTGCTATAACAAAAATTTTAGCGGAGACAGGTGGAGCAGAATTTACAGATTACGCAAACATCGACAAAGCACCTGAAGAAAGAGAACGTGGTATTACAATATCTACTGCACACGTTGAATATGAAACTGAAGCAAGACATTATGCTCATGTAGATTGTCCTGGACACGCAGATTATGTTAAGAACATGATTACTGGTGCAGCTCAAATGGATGGCGGTATTCTTGTTGTTAATGCAGCCGACGGACCAATGCCTCAAACAAGAGAACACATACTTCTAGCTAGACAGGTAGGCGTACCTGCTCTTGTTGTATACATGAACAAAGTCGATCAAGTAGATGACAAAGAATTAATTGATCTAGTTGAAATGGAAATTAGAGAACTTCTTACTTCATATGAATTCCCAGGTGATACTATCCCAATCATTAAGGGTTCAGCTTTAGCAGCTCTTGAAGGTAGAGATGATGAAATTGGAAAAAATTCAATAATGGAATTAATGAAAGCAGTTGACGAACATATACCACAACCTAGCCGACCTGTAGATCAGCCTTTCTTAATGCCAGTTGAGGATGTATTTTCAATTTCTGGTAGAGGTACAGTTGTAACTGGAAGAATTGAACAAGGTCAAGTTAAAGTTGGAGAGGAAATTGAAATCCTAGGAATCAGAGAGCCACAAAAAACTACTTGTACTGGAGTTGAAATGTTTAGAAAACTTTTAGACTCTGGTGAGGCCGGTGACAACGTCGGTGTTCTTCTTCGAGGAACAAAAAGAGAAGAAGTTGAACGTGGTCAAGTATTAGCAAAACCTGGTTCAATAAAACCTCATACAAAATTTAAAGCAGAAGCATATGTATTAAAAAAAGAAGAAGGTGGAAGACACACCCCATTCTTTTCAAATTACAGACCTCAATTCTACTTTAGAACAACTGATGTAACTGGAACAATTAAATTACCAGAAGGAACAGAAATGGTTATGCCAGGTGATAATATCGCTATGGAAGTTACTCTTTTGTCTCCAATTGCAATGGATAAAGGTTTAAAATTTGCAATTAGAGAAGGTGGAAGAACAGTTGGCGCTGGAGTTGTTGCTGAAATTATTGAATAGTTTTAGAGACCGTTCTATCAGTTAGCCAATACTTATTAGGAGTGTAGCTCAACTGGTAGAGCACCGGTCTCCAAAACCGGGGGCTGCGGGTTCAAGTCCTGCCACTCCTGCCAAGAGAAATGAAAATATGAATATTGAAAAAAAGAAAACATCACCAGCCCTTTTTGTAAGACAAGTTCGACAAGAATTACAAAAAGTGACTTGGCCACAAAGGAGAGATACTTTTATTTCTTCTGCAATAGTCATATTACTAATAATATTATTCTCATTATTTTTTCTTTTAACTGATCAAATATGGTCTTTTTCAATAAGAAAAATAATTGAAATAGGTTCAGGGTTTTAATGAATAAAGCAAGATGGTACGTTCTTCATGCCTATTCAGGTTATGAGAAAAAAGTTGCTGATAGCATTATTGATCAAGCAACGAAACTTGGTGTTAAAGAACATATCGAAGAAATATCTGTTCCAGTTCAAAACATTGTTGAAGTAAAAAGAGGTGTAAGGGTTAATACAGAAAGGAAAATATATCCTGGCTATATACTTATTAAAATGAGCTTAAATGATGATACTTGGCATATTATTAAAACAACACCAAAGTTAAGTGGTTTTTTAGGCAACAAAGGTAAGCCAGTTCCTATTAGTAATGCTGAAGCAAAAAGAATCTCTGAACAAGTTATCGATGGTGTTGAAAAATCTAGACCAGCGATAATGTATGATGTTGGAGAACAAGTAAAAGTTATTGATGGACCTTTTGCATCATTTAATGGAGAAGTTGAGCAAATAGATGAAGATAAAGCAAGATTAAGAGTGGCTGTTTCAATTTTTGGAAGATCAACACCTGTTGATTTAGAATATTCTCAGGTAGAAAAGGTATAAACTATGGCTAAAGAAATTTTAGGATTAATTAAATTACAAATCCCTGCTGGAGGAGCTAACCCTTCACCTCCCGTTGGTCCTGCTCTTGGACAAAGAGGTTTGAATATAATGGATTTTTGTAAAGCATTTAATGATAAAACGAAAGATTTAGAAAAAGGTGCACCAATTCCAGTTATTATCACAGCATACAAAGATAGAAGCTTCGATTTCACTACCAAATTACCACCAGTAAGTTTCTATCTAAAAAAAGCAGCAAAAATAAAAAAAGGAAACTCAACCCCTGGAAGATCATTAGTAGGTAAAGTTTCAATGCAAGATATTGAAAAAATTGCCAAAGAAAAAATGCAAGATTTAAATGCTATTGATCTTAATGGGGCAATGAACATGGTTAAAGGATCTGCTGTTTCAATGGGTATGGAGGTAGTTGGTTAATGAAAATAACAAAAAATAGAAAGCAAATGTTAAATAGTTTAGACACTACAAAAGTTTACGAGCCATTAGAAGCGATTAAAATTTTAAAAGAAAAATCTTACGTAAAGTTTAAAGAAACAATTGATATTTCAATTAATCTTGGAATTGATAGTAACAAAACTGATCAAAATATTAAAGGTGTTGTAAATCTTCCTAAGGGCACAGGAAAAACTATAAAGGTCGCAGTAATTGCAAATGAAGACAAACAAAACGATGCAAAAAATAATGGAGCAGACTTGGTAGGAAGTGATGATTTGATCGAAATAATTTCTAAATCAAAAATAGAATTCGATGTTCTAATCGCGACTCCAGATATGATGCCTAAATTAGGTAAAGTAGCAAAAATACTAGGTCCAAAAGGATTAATGCCAAATCCAAAACTCGGCACTGTAACAAATGAAATTTCTCAATCAGTAAAAGACGCTAAATCAGGTCAAGTTAAATTCAAAAATGATAAATCTGGTATCGTCCACGCTGGTGTTGGCAAAATAGATTTTAGTGAAGAAGATTTGTTAGAAAATATTAAAACATTTTATTCTTCAGTTAGTAAAAGTAAACCTGATGCTGTTAAGGGTTCTTTTATAAAAAAGGTTACCATAGCTTCAACTATGGGAGTTGGATTAAATATTAACCAAGCTAGCTTACGTTAATTAATCCAAAAGATGATCTTTGATCATCACCTGTCAAAGACTGCAGGAGCTTTTTAGCTTAATATCCTGCATAGACTGAAGCGAGTCATTGATTTGCTTCTTGACAGGCTTTAAATTAGTTTGGTGGTCAAACTAATTTTAGCTAATATTGGATCTTTTGGATCCAATTAAAACCGAGGTTGACGTGAAACGTTCTGAAAAAAAAGATTTTGTAAGTAATCTCAAAGAAGACTTTTCAAATGCTACTTCAGTAATTGTAGCTGAATATTCTGGGCTAACGGTTAATGAAACAGAGCAACTTAGAAAAGAAATGAGAGATAATGGAGCAAAATTTAAAGTAACTAAGAACAGACTCACTAAACTTGCTATATCTGAAACTCAATTTAAAGATATTTCAGAATTTTTCAAAGGTCCAACAGCAATTGCTTATTCTGATGATGCAGTAGCACCAGCAAAAGTAGCAGTTAGTTTTGAGAAAAAATTTGAAAAATTTAATATTATTGGAGGAGGTTATAACGGAGAGAAAATTGATAAAGAAAAAATTGATTTTCTTGCAAAATTACCTTCTTTAGATGAGTTAAGAGGAAAAATAATAGGATTAATTTCTGCACCTGCTCAAAAGATAGCTTCAATTACAGCTGAACCTGGAGCACAAATTGCAAGATTAATTAGTTCTAACAGTAGCAATAAACAAGAGTCGAACTAGGTAAATAAGGAGAAATAGATGGCTGATTTAAATAAAATTGTAGAAGATCTTTCTTCCCTAACAGTTCTTGAGGCAGCTGAATTAAGTAAATTGCTTGAAGAAAAATGGGGCGTATCCGCTGCTGCACCAGTTGCAGTTGCTGCAGCTCCAGCTGCAGGTGGTGGAGAGGCTGCTGCAGAAGAGAAAACAGAATTTGATATTGAACTATCTGAATCTGGATCTAACAAAATTGCTGTTATTAAAGAGGTAAGAACAATTACTGGTCTTGGCTTAAAAGAAGCAAAAGATTTAGTTGAAGGTGCACCAAAACCTCTAAAGCAAGGTGTGAAAAAAGAAGAAGCTGAAGAAATGAAAAAAGCATTAGAAGCAGCTGGAGCTAAAGTTACATTAAAATAAACACTAGGCCTTTTTTAAAGGCCTTATGTTAAATGTTTATAAGTAAAGGAGAGAAATGAGTTTAGATCACATTAATTCAAAAAAAATTAGAAAATCTTTTGGAAAAATACCTCTTGTTACATCTTTACCAAATTTAGTAGAGGTTCAAAAAAGATCATTCGACAATTTTTTACAATTAAGAACTGATCCAGAAAAAAGAGAGGATACTGGTCTTCACTCAATTTTCAAATCGGTATTCCCAATACATGACTATACAGAAAGAGCCTCTGTAGATTATGTTAGTTATAATCTTGGAGTACCAAAATACGATGTAGAAGAGTGTTCTCAAAGAGGTCTTACGTATGGAACTCCACTTCTAGTAAACTTTCGATTAATTATTTGGGATATAGATGAAATAGCCGGAACTAAATCTGTAAGAGATATAAAAGAACAAGAAGTATATATGGGTGATATCCCACTTATGACAAAAAATGCTACATTTGTAGTAAATGGGACTGAAAGAGTAGTAGTAAGTCAAATGCATAGATCGCCAGGTGTGTTCTTTGATCATGATTTTGGTAAAACACACACAAGTGGTAAATATCTTTTTAATGCAAGAATAATTCCATATCGGGGCTCATGGCTCGATTTTGAGCATGACGCAAAGAATAATATTCATGCAAGAATTGATAGAAAAAGAAAGTTTCCTGTGACCACTTTGTTTAAGTGTCTTCTAAGCAGTTTATCAGAGAAATATATACAAAATTGTGAAAATAATAAAATTGAGCCTGATCCAAAAAAAATTCTTGGTATGACAGGGGAAGAAATTTTATCAATTTTTTACGACAACATCGTTTATAAAAAAAATGATTATGGATGGTCATTTAAAGTAGACTTACCATTTTTCAAAGCTAAGATCTTAAATTATGATCTACTTGATTCAAAAAATGGAAAGATTGTTATTTCTAAAGGTACAAAAGTTAATCAAAAAATCATCAACGATTTAAATAAGAAGAAGATTACAAATCTTTCTATTAATGAAGAATCTTTAATAGGTTTATTTATATCCTCAGATATTATTGATGAAAAAACTGGTAAAATACACTTTGAAGCAGGATACGAAATCGACGAAGTTTTCTTACAATTTTTAAATAATGAGAAAATTAGCAAAATTGATATACTTAAATCTGATAATATTGAGATTGGTTCATACATAAGAAATACACTTCAAGCAGATAAAGCGAGGTCAAGAGAAGAAGCTCTATTTGAGATTTTTAAAATATTAAGACCAGGTGAGCCACCTACTATAGAAACCGCAGAAACTTTATTTAATAATCTTTTCTTTAACCAAGATAGATACGATTTGTCCTCAGTAGGAAGATTAAAAATAAATGCTAAATTTAAAAAAAATACTCAAAAAGAACAAAGAATAATTGATAAAAGTGATATTTTAGATGTTGTTAAACATATGCACAATCTAATTGATGGAAAAGGGGAAATCGATGATATCGATCATCTAGCAAACCGTAGAGTCCGCTCTGTTGGTGAACTTTTAGAGAACCAATATCGTATTGGTTTGCTAAAAATGGATAGAGCAATAAAAGAGAGACTAAGCTCATTAGAGGTAGATAATATTATGCCTCAAGATATAGTTAATGCAAAACCTGTAGTTGCTTCAATAAAAGAATTTTTTGGACTTAGTCAACTCAGTCAGTTTATGGATCAAACTAATCCATTAAGTGAAATTACACATAAACGAAGAGTATCTGCACTGGGTCCAGGTGGATTAAATAGGGAAAGAGCTGGATTTGAGGTAAGGGATGTGCACCAAACTCATTATGGAAGAATTTGCCCGATTGAAACACCTGAAGGAGCAAATATTGGCTTAATTAATAGCTTGGCATCGTATTCTAGAATTAATAAATATGGTTTTATTGAAACCCCATATAGAATTGTAAATGCTGGAAAAGTTACAGATAAAGTAATCTATTTGAGTGCTATAGATGAAGAAGACTTCGTAATAGCACAAGCAAACGCAGAAGTTGACAATAAAGGTAAGTTCGCAAATCAGATTGTTAGTTGCAGAAAAAATGGAGAGTTTATTAATGTAGATGTTGATGCAATAGACTTAATGGATGTATCTCCTCAACAATTGGTTTCTGTTGCTTCTTCTTTAATTCCTTTCTTAGAAAACGATGACGCAAATAGAGCTCTAATGGGTTCAAATATGATGAGACAAGCAGTTCCATTAATAAAACCAAAGGCTCCATTGGTTGGTACTGGAATGGAATATACAGTAGCTAATGACAGCGGATCAACTATTGTAGCAAAAAGAGAAGGAATAGTTGATCAACTTGATGCCAACAGAATAGTAATTAGAATAACTGACAAAAATGATAAGACTTTAAATAAAATTGATATTTACAATTTATCCAAATTTCAGAGATCTAATCAAAACACATGCATTACACAGCGTCCACTTGTAAATGTTGGAGATAAAATCCTTAAAAACCAGGTAATAGCTGATGGTCCTGCAACCGATTTAGGTGAACTTGCCCTTGGTAGAAACGTATTAGCAGCATTTATGCCTTGGAATGGTTATAATTTTGAAGATTCAATTTTGATATCTGAGAAAGTTGTGCAAGATGATGTATTCACTTCAATTCATGTTGAGGAATTCGAAGTAATGTCTAGGGACACAAAACTAGGGCCCGAGGAAATAACTAGAGATATTCCAAATGCAAGCGAAGAGATGCTTGTTAACCTTGATGAGACAGGTATTGTTTACGTAGGAGCCGAGGTTAACTCTGGAGATATATTAGTTGGTAAAGTTACGCCAAAGGGTGAGTCTCCAATGACTCCTGAGGAAAAATTACTTAGAGCTATATTTGGAGAAAAAGCAGCAGACGTAAAAGATACTAGTTTGAGAGTACCTCCAGGAGTTAAAGGAACTGTAGTTGAAATAAGAGTCTTTTCAAGAAGAGGTATTGAAAAAGATGAAAGAGCAATCAGTATTGAAAATAATCAAATTGAGGTTGTTGCTCGTGATAGAGATGATGAGTTAAAGATTTTAGAAAAAAGCTTTGGTAATCATCTTAGAGAATTACTTAACAATCAAACTTTTATATCTGGTTTAGATAGTTTTAAAAAAAATACTTCCATTAAATATGATCAATTAGAAAGTTTAAGTTTAAACGAACTTTTAAAAATAAATATATTAGATGAGAAAAAAAATGATCAGATAGAATTATTGGTAAAAAATTATGAAAATCAACTTGGTAATATAAACCAAAAATTTGAAAATAAAATTGATAAGATTCAAAGTGGTGATGAGTTACTACCTGGTGTACTTAAGTTAATTAAAGTGTTTATTTCAGTAAAACGTAAACTTCAACCAGGAGATAAAATGGCAGGAAGACATGGAAACAAAGGAGTAATTTCAAAAATATGTCCTGTTGAAGATATGCCATATCTTGAAGATGGAACACCTGTGGACATTGTTTTAAATCCATTAGGAGTACCAAGTAGAATGAATATTGGCCAAATTTTAGAAACACACCTTGGATGGGCATCTGCATCATTAGGTAAACAAGTCAAAGAAATGTTAAAAAAAATAGAGACAGAAGGTCAAACGAATAATTTAAGAAATAAGCTTCTAGAAATTTATGATTTAGAAAGTCACCAAAAAATTATTAAAAACATGAATGATGATGAAGTCTTAGAGTTAGGTAATAACTTAAAAGAGGGTATTCCATTTGCTACGCCTGTTTTTGATGGAGCTAAAGAAAAGGACATAACAAAATTATTAGATATTTCAGGTGTCTCTGATACTGGTCAAGAAATTCTATATGATGGTATTACAGGTCAAAAATTTGAAAGACCAGTAACTGTTGGTTACATGTATATGTTAAAATTACATCATCTGGTTGATGAAAAAATTCACGCTAGATCAATTGGACCATATAGTTTAGTTACTCAACAACCACTTGGTGGTAAAGCACAATTTGGTGGACAAAGATTTGGAGAAATGGAGGTATGGGCTTTAGAAGCTTATGGAGCAGCATATACATTACAGGAAATTTTAACTATTAAATCAGATGATGTTGCAGGAAGAACCAAAGTTTATGAATCAATAGTTAAAGGTGATAATAATTTTGAATCAGGAACACCAGAGTCTTTCAATGTTATGGTAAAAGAGTTGAGATCTCTTGGTTTAAACTTAGATTTTAAAGAAAACGTTAAAGAAAATAATCTAACCAACTTAATAGGTACAAATGAATAAAGAACTTACAAATATTTTCAATCAGAACCAAGGTGTTCAAAATTTTAACAGTCTTAAAATATCTATAGCCAGTCCAGATGACATTAGATCATGGTCGTTTGGCGAAATCAAAAAACCTGAAACAATTAATTACAGAACATTTAAACCAGAAAAAGATGGTTTATTTTGCTCAAGAATTTTTGGACCAGTAAAAGACTATGAATGCTTATGCGGTAAATATAAAAGAATGAAGTTTAGAGGAATTATCTGTGAAAAATGTGGAGTTGAAGTTACATTATCAAAAGTAAGAAGAGATAGAATGGGTCATATTGAGTTGGCTGCTCCAGTTTCTCATATTTGGTTCATGAAGTCTCTACCAAGTAGGATCGCTACACTCTTGGATATGACAATCAAGAATCTTGAGAAAGTACTTTATTTTGAACAGTTTATCGTTGTTGAACCAGGTTTAACCGATTTAAAGAAAGGTGAAATAATTTCAGAAGAGCAATACATTGACTATCAAGATGAATATGGTGAAGATTCATTTAGTGCAGCAATTGGAGCTGAAGCCATTGAACAAATGCTTCTGAGTATTGACCTTGAAGCTGATTATAACCAGTTAAAAATTGATCTTACTGAAACCAAATCAGAACTGAAAAAAACTAAAATTACTAAAAGATTAAAACTCATAGAGTCCTTTATTGTTTCAAAAAACAAACCAGAATGGATGATCATGAGAGTTTTACCGGTGATCCCACCCGAATTAAGACCTTTGGTTCCACTTGATGGAGGTAGATTTGCAACTAGTGATTTAAACGACTTATACAGAAGAGTAATTAACAGAAATAACAGATTAAAAAGATTAATTGATTTAAGGGCTCCTGATATAATAATAAGGAATGAAAAAAGAATGCTTCAAGAATCTGTTGATGCATTATTTGATAATGGAAGAAGAGGTAGAGTAATAACATCTACTAATAAAAGACCACTCAAATCATTGTCTGATATGCTTAAGGGTAAACAGGGTAGATTTAGACAAAATTTATTAGGGAAAAGAGTTGATTATTCAGGAAGGTCTGTGATTGTAGTAGGTCCAAATCTTAAACTTCATCAATGTGGTATTCCAAAAAAAATGGCTCTTGAACTTTTTAAACCATTTATATTTCATAAACTTGATATTTATGGTTGGGCAAATACAATTAAAGCAGCAAAAAAACTTGTTGAAAAAGAAGATCCCAGAGTATGGGATATTTTAGAAGAAGTTATTAGAGAACATCCTATTCTTTTAAATAGAGCTCCAACTTTACATAGACTTGGTATTCAAGCTTTTGAACCAATTTTAATTGAAGGTAAATCAATCCAATTACATCCATTGGTGTGTACAGCTTTTAATGCTGACTTTGATGGTGATCAAATGGCAGTTCATGTTCCTTTAAGTCTTGAGGCTCAGCTTGAAGCAAGAGTACTGATGATGAGTACAAATAATATATTACATCCAGCAAGTGGCAAACCAATTATTGTTCCTTCTCAAGATATTATTTTAGGAATTTATTATTTATCAATAATGAGAGAAAAACAAATTGGAGAGGGACGAAGTTTTGTTGATTTAAATGAAATATTAAAAGCTTTAGAAAATGATCACATTACACTTCATTCAAAAATCATAGCAAGAATAGAATCCTATGAGGGTAATTTATCTAAAGTTGAGACTACTCCCGGGAGAATGATATTAGGGAACATTTTACCTAAGAATAAAAATATAAATTTTAAAATGATAAATAAAGTTCTTACAAAAAAAGAAGTTAGTAACATAATTGACTCAGTTTATAGGTTTTGTGGACAAAAAGAGACTGTCTTATTTGCAGATCATATTATGCAAATTGGATTTAAATATGCGGCAATAGCTGGTATTTCATTTGGTAAGGATGATCTTATTATTCCATCTGATAAAAATGACCTGTTAAATACTACGCAGTTAAAAGTTCAAGAATATGAAGACCAATATCAAGATGGATTAATTACTCAAGGTGAAAAGTATAATAAAGTAGTTGATGCTTGGTCAGAGTGTACCAATAAAGTTGCTGACAAAATGCTAGATGTAATTTCTAGCCCTTCAGACGATCAGCCAATAAACTCTGTTTATATGATGGCACACTCAGGAGCTCGAGGATCTGCAGCCCAATTAAAACAATTATCAGGAATGAGAGGATTAATGGCTAAACCCTCAGGTGAAATTATTGAGAATCCAATTAAATCAAATTTTAAAGAGGGTCTATCTGTTCTAGAATACTTTACTTCCACTCATGGAGCTCGTAAAGGTCTTGCTGATACAGCTCTTAAAACAGCTAGTAGTGGATATTTAACTAGAAGATTAGTAGATGTAGCTCAAGATGCAGTCATTAGAGAATTAGATTGTAATACTAAAAAAGGTGTATTGGTTGAAGAAATAGTTGAATCGGGTAACATAACATCACCTTTAAGTGAGAGAATATTAGGTAGAACGCCAGTTGATAATATTATTGATGAAAATGAAGAGACTATTGTTAAGGCAGGCGATATTATTTCTGAAAAACACTTAGATTCTATAACAAAATTAGGAATTAGATCTTTAAAAATTAGATCAGTACTTACTTGTGAAACAGAAGACGGAATTTGCTCAATTTGTTATGGTAGGGATCTCGCAAGAGGAACTCCTGTTAATGTAGGTGAAGCTGTGGGTATTATAGCAGCACAATCAATTGGTGAACCTGGTACTCAATTAACCATGAGAACTTTTCATATTGGTGGAGCCGCAAGTTCGTCTGTGGAAAAATCTAATGCAACCGCAGCCGTATCAGGAACTGTTAAATTAGAAAATATTAAAATTATTGAAGATAAATTTAAAAATAAAATTGTTTTAACTAGAAATGCAAATGTAAAAATCTTGAATGAAAAAGACGAAAAGTATTCCTTCAATATACCATTTGGTTCAAAGATACTGGTCAACGATGGTGATAATGTTAAAATTAACCAACTGTTAGCAGAATGGGATCCTTACACATTGCCTATAATTGCTGAAAGAAATGGATATGTAAAATATCTCGACTTGAAACAAGGAATATCATTCAGAGAATCAATTGATGACACTACTGGAATTTCTAGCAAAATAGTTATTGATTGGAGTCAGAATCAGAAGAGTAAGAATTTTAAACCTGCAATTAATATAGTAGATAATTTATCGGATGATGAAATAACAGAAGCAAATTTATCAAACTATCCAATGTCAATTGATTCTATCTTAAGTGTTGAAGATGGCCAAGAAGTATATGCTGGTCAAGTTATTGCAAGAATACCAAAAGAATCTTCTAAAACAAAAGACATCACAGGGGGATTACCTAGAGTTGCAGAATTGTTTGAGGCAAGAAAGCCAAAAGATCCTGCTATTATGTGTGAAATTGATGGTAAGATTTCATTTGGTAAAGATTATAAAAATAAAAGAAGAGTTATAATTACTTCTTTAGATGAAACAGAAACTTTTGAAACCTTGATACCCAGGTCGAAATATTTAAACGTACAAGAAGATGACTTTGTTAAAAAAGGTGACATACTTGTAGAAGGAACTCCGGTACCTCATGATATTTTAAGAATCTTGGGTGTTGAAGAATTAGCAAGATATCTTGTAAGAGAAGTCCAGTCCGTTTATAAACTTCAAGGTGTTTATATAAATGATAAGCATATTGAAACAATTGCAAGACAAATGTTACAAAAAGTTCTTATTAAAGATCCTGGAGACTCAAACTTAATAGAGGGTGAGCAAATTCAAAAAAGAGATGTACTAAAAATAAATAATACCTTGTCTAAAGAAAATAAAAAAGAAGTTCTTTATGAACCAGTTCTTCTTGGAATAACTAAAGCAAGCTTGCAAACAAACTCTTTCATATCTGCGGCTTCATTCCAAGAAACTACTAAAGTATTAACTGATGCAGCTACTCTTGGCAAAGTTGACAAATTAAATGGCCTCAAAGAGAATGTTATAGTTGGCAGGTTAATTCCAGCTGGTACTGGTAAAATGACATCAGATTATGAAAATATCGCTTTTGAAAAAGATCAGGAAATAATCGCTAAAAATGAGTCAAAAAACATAGAAAATTAGCATTTTTAGGGTATATCTGCTTGACTTTACTGTAATCAATTTATAAAGACCCCTACGATTTGTTAAAGGTCGTGGAGTAAAATCCAAACACTTAACTAAAGGATAAAATGCCAACTATAAACCAACTTGTTAGAAAAGGTCGTTCTACTGTTAAAAAGAGAAATAAAGTACCCGCATTAGATAAAAGTCCTCAAAAAAGAGGTGTATGTACAAGAGTTTACACAACTACTCCAAAAAAACCAAATTCAGCTCTTAGAAAAGTTGCAAGAGTAAAGTTAACTAATGGACAAGAAGTTTCTGCATATATTCCAGGTGAGGGTCACAATTTACAAGAACATTCAGTAGTGTTAATACGAGGTGGTAGAGTTAAAGATCTACCAGGAGTTAGATACCATATACTTAGAGGCACACTAGATACACAAGGAGTTTCTTCAAGAAAACAAAGAAGATCACTCTATGGAGCTAAAAGACCAAAATAATTATGTCCAGAAGAAGAGCAGCTGAAAAAAGAACTATACTTCCTGATCATAAATTCAAGGATTTGGTATTAGCTAAATTTATGAATAGAATAATGCTTGATGGAAAAAAGTCTACTTCAGAAAAAATTGTCTATGGTGCTTTTGACTTAGTATCAAAAAAGACAGATAAAGAAGCTATCGAATTTTTTCATGAAGCACTAAATAATGTCAAACCATCTTTAGAAGTTAGGTCTAGAAGAGTTGGTGGAGCAACATACCAAGTACCTATGGAAGTCAGACCAAAAAGAGCACAAACTCTTGCTATGAAATGGATTGTTGACTCTGCAATAAAAAGAAATGAAAAAACTATGAAAGAAAGAGTTGCAAATGAAATAATCGATGCATTTAATAATAAAGGAAATGCTGTAAAGAAAAGAGAAGAAACTCATAAAATGGCTGATGCAAATAGGGCATTCTCTCATTTCCGATGGTAAAAAAATATGACTAGATCTCATCCATTATCAAAATACAGAAACATTGGTATCATGGCCCATATTGATGCAGGTAAAACAACAACAACTGAAAGAATTTTATACTATACTGGTAAATCACATAAAATTGGCGAAGTTCATGATGGAGCCGCAACAATGGATTGGATGGAACAAGAACAAGAAAGAGGTATAACTATCACTTCAGCTGCTACAACTTGTTTTTGGAAAGATCATAGAATAAATATAATAGATACACCTGGGCACGTTGATTTTACTATCGAAGTTGAACGATCGCTGAAAGTTTTAGATGGAGCTGTCGCTGTTTTTGATGGAGTTGCTGGTGTTGAGCCTCAATCTGAAACTGTCTGGAGGCAAGCAGATAAATATAAAGTTCCTAGAATGTGCTTTATAAATAAGTTAGACAGAACAGGAGCTAACTTTTTTATGTGCGTTGATATGATTTCAGATCGTTTAGGCTCCTATCCATTAGTTACACAGCTACCAATTGGAATTGAGAGTAATCTTAAAGGTGTTGTAGATTTAGTTTCTAATAATGCCATAGTTTGGCAAGACGAAAGTTTAGGAGCAAAATTTGATATTGTTGAAATACCTGAGGATCTTAAAGAACAATCTGCAGAGTATAGACTAAAATTAATTGAAAAAGCCGTAGAGGAAGATGACTCAATAATGGAAAGTTACCTTGAGGGTAACGAACCAACTATTGAAGAGCTAAAGTTATGTATTAGAAAAGGTACTTTAAATGGTTCATTTGTTCCTGTTTTAACTGGGTCAGCATTTAAAAATAAAGGTGTCCAACCTCTTTTAGATGCAGTTATTGAATATATGCCATCACCTACGGATGTTGCAAATGTAAAAGGTGTTGATGTTGATGATGACTCTAAAGAATTAACAAGAAAATGTGAAGATAATGAACCTTTTAGCGCATTAGCATTTAAAATAATGACGGACCCATTTGTTGGAAGTTTGACATTCGCTAGAATTTATTCAGGTTCAATTAATACAAAAGATAGTGTTTTGAATTCTAATTCAGGAAAAAAAGAAAATATTGGTAGAATGCTATTAATGCACGCAAATAATAGAGAAGAAATAAAAACAGCTAATGCTGGTGATATTGTTGCGTTGGTTGGGCTTAAAGATGTTACAACAGGTGAGACTTTATGCGCATCTGATAACCCAATAGTTTTAGAAAAAATGGATTTTCCTGATCCTGTAATCGAAGTAGCCGTTGAACCTAAAACTAAGGTTGATCATGAAAAAATGGGTCAAGCTCTGGGAAGATTAGCTCAAGAGGATCCAAGTTTTAGAGTCACCACTGATCACGAAAGTGGCCAAACTATAATTAAGGGTATGGGTGAACTTCATCTCGAAATTCTAGTTGATAGGATGAAAAGGGAGTTTAAAGTAGAAGCAAACGTTGGAGCACCTCAAGTTGCGTACCGAGAAACAATATCAACCACATACGACGTCGATTATACGCATAAAAAACAATCCGGTGGTGCTGGTCAATTTGCAAGAGTTAAAATTAAATTTGAACCGGGAGAACCAGGAAGTGGTTATGAATTTATAAATCAAATTAAAGGTGGAAATATACCTACCGAACATATTCCTGGGGTTGAAAAAGGTCTTATGGCACAACAACAAACCGGTGTTATTGCTGGATTCCCATGTATAGATTTTAAAGCCACTTTATATGATGGTGCTTATCACGATGTAGATTCAAGTGTACTTGCTTTTGAAATTGCTTCGAGGGCTGCCTTTAGAGAAGGTATAGCCAAAGCCAAACCAGTATTACTTGAACCTATGATGAAAGTTGAAGTTGTAACTCCTGAAGAGTACATGGGCGATGTTATAGGTGATTTAAATAGTAGAAGAGGTCAAGTTCAAGAGATGTCTACTAGAGGTAACGCAAATGTTGTAGATGCAATGGTTCCACTTGCAAATATGTTTGGTTATGTAAACAATCTAAGATCATTGTCTCAAGGTAGAGCTAATTATACAATGCAGTTTGATCATTATGAAGAAGTTCCCTCAAATGTAGCTGAAGAAGTAAAGGCAAAGTTAGCATAATGGAAAATCAAAATATTAGAATTCGACTTAGAGGTTATGATAACTCTCTGTTAGACACTAGTACTCAAGATATAATTAATACTGCTAAGAGAACAGGAGCAAAAGTTAAAGGCCCTATCCCACTTCCCACAAGATTTGAGAGGTTTACTGTAAACAAATCACCCCACATAGATAAAAAAAGCAGAGACCAATTAGAAATTAGAACACACAATCGTCTTTTAGACATAATAGATCCTACACCTCAAACTGTTGATGCATTGATGAAGCTTGACTTGTCCGCAGGTGTAGAGGTGGATATAAAAATTTAAAATGCTTAGATCAGGTTTAATAGCTACAAAAATTGGTAATAGTTCATTCTATCAAGAAGACGGAAAGAGTACACATGTAACCATTTTGAAAGTTGATGAATGTATTGTTGCCAGTGTTAAAACTACTGACAAAGATGGCTATAATGCTGTTCAACTCACCTCAGTTGAAACTAATAAAGACATATCAAATATAAATAAACCACAAAGAAAAATTTTCTCATCAATAAATATTAAACCAAAAAAAATTATTAAAGAATTCAGAGTTGATAATAATAATGTTTTAGAAGTTGGAACTAAACTTGATGTAAATCACTTTAAAGTAGATCAATTTGTTGACGCAAGCAGTATTTCTATAGGTAAGGGTTTTGCGGGTGTAATGAAAAGACATAATTTTGGTGGACTTAGGGCGTCACATGGTGTGTCTATTTCACATAGATCCCATGGATCAACTGGTCAAAACCAAGATCCTGGCAGAGTTTTTAAAGGCAAAAAGATGGCTGGTAGAATGGGTAATAAAAAAGTAACTAAACAAAACTTAAAAGTTATTGATGTTGATAGTGAAAATAACCTTTTAATGGTTAAAGGTTCTGTTCCGGGTAAAAAAAATTCAATTGTTTACCTAAAAGACTCAGTTAAAAAATCAAAATGAAAATATCAGTTCTTAATTTAAAAAATAAATCTGTAGGAGATATTGACCTGGATTCAAATATATTTGGGGTAAAAACTTTTCCTGATTTGATACATCAATACATTAGGTATCAAAATGCAAAGTCTAGGCAAGGTTCACATAAAACTAAAAGTAGATCTGAAGTAAGTGGACGCAGTAAAAAACCTTTTTCACAAAAAGGAACTGGTAATGCTAGACAGGGTAGTAATAAACCTCCTAACTTTAGAGGCGGAGCTATTTCTATGGGCCCTCAAAATAGAGATTATACTTTTAGTTTAAACAAAAAAGAGAAAAAATTAGCTTTAAAATCCGCTCTATCTGCAAAGTTAATAGATAAAAAAGTGCTAGTTATTGATACGTTTGAAATTAAAAGTTTTAAAACAAAAGAACTACACTCAGATCTTAAACAATTTGATTATAAATCTGCTTTATTTATTCATTCTGAAAGCGGAATAGATAAAAACTTTAAATTAGCATCTGCTAACATACCTAAAGTATCAATACTAAGTCAAAAAGGTATTAATGTTAAAGATTTAATAAGTTTTGATAAAATATTTATTGAGCAAAAATCTATAAACGAAATAACAAAGAGGCTCTCATGAAAAGTAAATTCAAACATATCTCTCTTGATCAAGCTTACGAAATAATAAAAAGACCTATAACAACTGAAAAATCAACCAACTTACAACAGTTTAACCAATATTCTTTTATAGTATCTAAAAATTCAAATTCCTTTGAGATTAAAAATGCAATTGAGGCTATTTTCAAAGTTAAAGTAAGCAAAGTAAATACATCAATTTTAAGAGGTAAAGGTAAAACATTTAAAGGCCAATATGGTTTTAGAAAAGATACCAAGAGAGCAATAGTGACACTAAATGAAGGTAACACAATAGACCCATCATTGGAGATTAAGTAATGTTATTAAAGTTTAAACCAACAACACCAGGTTTGAGAGGCACTGTTCTAGTCTCAAAAAAAGAATTGTCTAAAGAAAAACCTCATAAATCTCTAATTAAAAAGTTTAAATCTACTGGAGGAAGAAATAACCAAGGAAGAATAACTTCAAGAAGAATGGGTGGAGGAGTAAAAAGAAAATATAGAGTTATAGATTTTAAACGATCTAAAACTGATATTTCTGCAGAAGTAATTAGAAATGAATACGATCCTAACCGATCAGCTTTTATATCTTTAATAAAATATGAAGATGGTGAGCATAGTTATATAATTTCTCCTAAAAATATTAAAATTGGTGAAAAGATAGTTTCAGGTGAAAACGTTGCAATAAAAAATGGAAACTCTTTACCTTTAAATAATATACCTGTTGGTACCAATATTCATAATGTTGAACTAAAACCTGGAGCAGGTGGCCAGTTAATTCGATCCGCAGGCTCCTCTGCACAGATTGTATCCAAAGAGCAACCCTACGTTCAAATAAAATTAATATCAGGTGAAATAAGACATATTAATAAAAATTGTAGAGCAACAATAGGTGAGGTATCCAATTCTGATCAAAAAAATATCAAACTAGGTAAGGCCGGTAGAAAAAGGTATTTAGGATTTAGACCAAAAGTAAGGGGTGTTGTAATGAACCCTGTTGATCATCCACACGGTGGTGGAGAAGGAAGAACATCTGGAGGTAGAGATCCTGTTACTCCTTGGGGTGTCTCAACTAAAGGTAAAAAAACAAGAAACAATAAAAAAACGGATATGTTTATAATTAGAAGGAAGAAAAAATAATGACTAGATCAGTTTGGAAAGGGCCTTTTGTAGATATTACGTTAATTAAGAAAGCTGAAAAATTATCTCAATCCGGAAGAAAAGAAGTTTTAAAAACTTGGTCTAGAAGATCTACTATTCTTCCACAGTTTGTAGGCCTAACTTTCGGTGTTTATAATGGTCAAAAATTTGTACCAGTAACAGTTAATGAGCAAATGGTTGGTCACAAATTAGGTGAATTTTCTCCTACTAGATCATTTAAAGGGCATACAGCTGCAGACAAGAAAGCAGAACAGAAATGAACGAAAATTTAAAAGCAATAGCAAAAGACAATATGGTAAGGATAAGCCCTACAAAGCTAACTTTTTTAGTAAACAGTATAGTAAATATGAAGGTTAGTTCTGCAATAAATCAATTAAAATTCTCATCCAAAAGAGTATCTGGTTCAATATTAAAAGTGCTTAATGCTGCTGTTGCAAATGCAGAAAACAATAAGCAACTAGACATAGACAAACTTTTTGTTAAAGAAGCTTTTGTAGGTAAAAGCTTAAGAATGAAAAGGTGGAGACCTCGAGCAAAAGGTAGAGCTGGTTCTATTATCAAGCCATTTAGTAAAGTGACAATCGTTGTTGAAGAAAGAACAGAAATGAATAAGGAAACAAAATAATGGGACAAAAAGTAAATCCTTACGGCATCAGACTTGGCATTAATAAAACTTGGTCATCAAGATGGTTTTCTAAAAACGAATATACAAAGTTATTACATCAAGATCTGAAAATAAAAAAATACGTAGAAAAAAAATTAAAGAATGCAAGTATCTCTAAAATTAATATTGAAAGAGCTGCTAAAAAACTAAGACTATCTATTTATAGTTCAAGGCCTGGAATTATTATTGGAAAAAAAGGTGCAGATATTGAAACACTTAAAAATGATCTTTCTAAAATGTCAAATCTTGAGGTATTCCTTGATATAAAAGAAGTCAGGAAGCCAGAAGTAGAAGCAAGATTAGTTGCAGAAAATATTGCATCTCAGTTAGAAAAAAGAATATCATTTAGAAGAGCAATGAAGAAAGCTGTACAATCAGCAATGCGATTGGGCGCTAAAGGAGTAAAAGTTGTGTGCAGTGGAAGATTAGGTGGTGCAGAAATTGCTAGAACTGAAAAGTATCACGAAGGTAGCGTTCCATTACATACCCTTAGAGGTGATATAGATTATGCTACTGCAGAAGCGGAAACAACCTATGGGATCTGTGGAATAAAAGTTTGGATCAATAAAGGAGAAATATTATTAAAAGATCCATATGCAAGTGAAAAAAAACAGATTGATCAAGGGAGTGTTAGATAATGAACATGTTATCACCTAAAAAAACTAAATTTAGAAAACAATTTAAAGGTAGAATCCATGGCACTTCTAAAGGTAATTACGCTCTAAATTATGGTAGTTATGGCTTAAAGGCCATGGAGCCAGAAAGAGTTACTTCAAGACAGATTGAAGCTGCAAGAAAAGCAATAACAAGATATTTGAAAAGAGCAGGTAGAATGTGGATTAGAATATTCCCAGATGTTCCAGTATCAAAGAAACCAGCTGAGGTAAGAATGGGTAAAGGAAAAGGGTCAATTGAGTACTGGGCTTGTAGAGTTAAACCAGGGAGAATTATGTTTGAAGTAGATGGTGTAAATATAAATGATGCAAGAAAAGCTATGACTTTAGCAGCCGCAAAACTTCCTATTAAATGTAAATTTGTTGAAAGAAATATCTAATGAATAAAAAAATTAAAATAGATAACAAAAAAATTATGGATGAAATATTAAATCTAAAGAAAACATTAATGAATTTAAATTTTCAAAAATCTTCTGGTCAGTTAGAAAAAACATCTAAAATTAAAGATACAAAAAAGCAAATTGCTAGATTAAACACAAAATTATCAAATCAAAATGGAGTGAAGAATGCCTAAAAGAATTTTATCAGGTGTAGTTGTTTCTTCAAACTCAAATAAAACTATTACTGTAGATGTAACTAGAAGAATTAAACACAAACTTTATAAAAAAATAATTAGACAAACTAAAAAATATCATGCTCACGATGAGAACAACGAGTTTAATGTTGGGGATACGGTATCAATAATTGAGTCTAAACCAATATCAAAGTTAAAAAAATGGAGAGCCATCTCAAACACAGGAGAAAAATCGTGATTCAAATGCAATCAAAATTATTTGTTGCAGATAATTCAGGTGCAAGAACTATTCAATGTATAAAGGTCTTGGGGGGCTCGAAAAGAAGATCTGCATCAATTGGCGACATAATTGTTGTCTCAATTAAAGACGCTTTACCTAGAGCAAAAGTAAAAAAGGGCGATGTGTATAAAGCAGTAATAGTTAGAACTTCAAAAGACTTTAAAAGACCTGACGGTTCTGCAATTAGATTTGATAAAAATGCTGCAGTTCTACTTGATAAACAAGAAGAACCAATAGCAACGAGAATATTTGGACCAGTAACAAGAGAACTAAGAAGTAAAAAATTTATGAAAATAATTAGTCTAGCACCTGAGGTAATCTAATGAATAAAAAATTCAAATTAAAAAAAGGGGATGAAGTGATTGTTCTTACGGGTAAAGATAAAGGTAAAACTGGAAAAATAATAAAGATGGTACCTAAAAAAATGAAAGCGGTTGTATCTGAAATAAATAAAGTTAAAAAGAATCAAAAACCAGATAATAATCAACCAGGTGGTATCATTGATAAAGAAATGCCTATACATATTTCTAATCTTGCATTTTATGATCCTGAATTAAAAAAGGGTATAAGAATTAGTTATAAACTTGAAAAGAATAAGAAAGTAAGAATTAACAAATTTTCAGGCAAGGAAATTAAATGAGCAGACTTTTAGAACAATACAAAAATCAAATTAGACAAGAATTAAAGTCTAAACTTGATCTTAAAAATATATTTGAAGTTCCAAAAATAAAAAAAATTACTTTAAACATTGGTGTTGGAGAAGGAAAAGATGACTCAAAACTTATTGATAAGGCTTTGGAAGATTTAACTCTAATATCAGGTCAAAAAGCAGTTAAAACAATTTCAAAAAAAGCAATTTCAGGATTTAAAATCAGAGCTGGAATGCCTTTAGGTGTAAAAGTTACACTTCGTAATAAAGTAATGTATGAATTTCTTGACAGATTAGTAAACATCGCAATTCCAAGAATAAGAGATTTTAGAGGTTTAAATATGAAAAGCTTCGATGGTAATGGAAACTTTTCTATGGGAATTAAGGAACATGTTATATTCCCAGAAATAAATTTTGATAAGGTAGATAAAGTCAGAGGTATGGATATTACTATATGTACATCTGCAAAAAATAATAACGAGGCTTTAGAACTACTTAAAAGTTTTAATATGCCTTTTAAAGTCAACCAAGTCAATTAAGGAGTAAAATGGCAAAACTCAGTTCAGTTCAAAAAAATCTTTTTAGAAAAAAATTAATTAAAAAATATAAATCTAAAAGAGATAACCTTAAAGCTAAAATAAAAGATAAAAACATTTCTTTGGAAGAAAGAATTTCTTATCAAAATAAACTAAATGATCTTCCTAGAAATGGTTCATCTATTAGACATAGAAACAGATGTGAAATAACTGGTAGACCAAGAGGAAATTATAGAAAATTTGGTTTATCTAGAATTAAACTAAGAGAGCTTTCAATGACTGGTGATTTACCAGGAGTTGTTAAGTCAAGTTGGTAGAAAGGAGTAATATGGCTTTAAACGATTCACTTTCAGATATGCTAGCAAGAATTAAAAACGCTCATCAAGCAAATAAGGTATCAACTTTGTGTCTTAAATCAAAACTCAACATTAATGTCTTAAGTGTTCTTAAGGATGAAGGCTATATAAGGGATTTTAAAAATATCGAGGAGAGAAAAGGCATAAATTCAATAAAGATTGACTTAAAATATTATAATGGAAGTCCAGTAATTAAAAAAATAAAAAGAATTTCAAAACCTGGTATTAGAAAATATTCAAAAATTAGTGAGCTCAATAAACCATATGGAGGTTTAGGTATATCTATTTTATCAACTCCAAAAGGAGTCATGTCTGATAGTCAAGCTAAGAAAAACAATGTTGGTGGTGAAATTTTGTGTGAGGTCTTTTAATGTCAAGAATTGCAAACAACCCAATAAAAATTTCTAAAGAAGTAGAATGTACTTTTAAAGATGGAATTTTTTCAGCTAAAGGTAAACTTGGTCAGATGCAAACCACAATAAATTCTAATTTCGATATCAACATTAATGAAGATGAAATAAAAGTTATTTCTATTATTGAAAATAATAAAGACCCTAAATGGGGAACAACAAGAGCTATTGTTGCAAATATAATTAATGGTGTAACAAATGGTTTTACTAAAACATTAGAATTAAATGGTACTGGATATAGAGCTAGCGTTTCTGGTTCTAAATTAAAACTAGAATTAGGTTACAGTCATGATATTAATTATGATATTCCTTCAGATGTAAAAATTGAATGTCCAAAACAAAATTTAATTAAGCTTAGTAGTATAAATAAGGAGAAGCTGGGCGCAGCAGCTGCAAAAATTAGATCATTTAGAAAACCAGAGCCATTTAAAGGTAAAGGGATTAAATATATTGATGAATATATTTTTAGAAAAGAAGGTAAAAAGAAATAATTTATGAAAGATAGAAAAGACAGAGTTAGGTATAAATCTAAGAAAATTTCCAAAAGAAATAGGTTAAGCGTTTTTAGATCAAATAACCATTTATATGCTCAGCTTATAGATGATAGTAATGGTACTACACTTGCTAGTTCTTCATCTCTTGAAAAATCAATTAAAGATAAAAAATTACAAAGAAAAGAAATTGCAGAACTAATTGGTAAAAATATAGCAAAAAAAATAATTACTAAAGGAATAAACAAAGTTGCTTTTGATAGAGGTAAATATAAATATCACGGTTTAATTAAAATAATTGCAGAAGCAGCAAGATCTGAAGGTCTTAATTTTTAGAGGTATGTATGTTTGAGAATGATAAAAACGAGTTTAGTGAACATCTAGTAACTATTAACAGGGTTGCTAAAGTTGTAAAAGGAGGAAGAAGGTTTGGATTTGCTGCTATAATGATAGTTGGTGATAACAAAGGAAGGGTAGGAATAGGTACAGGTAAAGCCAAAGAAGTGCCTGAGGCTGTAAGAAAAGCTACAGAAAATGCTAAAACTAAAATGATTAGAGTTCACTTGAAAGAGAACAGAACTATTCATCATGATATTGTTGGACGTTTTGGAGCTGGAAAAGTAATATTAAGAGCAGCTGCACCAGGAACTGGTATTATTGCTGGAGGCCCTATGAGAGCACTCTTTGAGTCTCTTGGAATTAAAGATGTTGTAGCAAAATCTACTGGAACATCTAACCCACATAACATGTTAAAAGCAACATTAAATGCATTTAAAATATCTGAATCTCCAAAATCAGTTGCTGCAAAAAGATCAAAAAAAATAAATGATATAACCTCTAGTAAGAACAATTAAATATGAAAATTAATGAATTAAAATCACCGCTAAGCTCTAGTAAGCAAAAAAAGAGAAGGGGAAGGGGATCAGGCTCTGGTCTTGGAAAAACTGCTGGAAGGGGTGTTAAAGGTCAGAAGTCAAGATCAGGCGTTGCTATCAACGGCTTTGAAGGTGGACAAATGCCTATTTATAGACGCTTACCAAAAAGAGGTTTTAAAAACCATTTTAGAATAAAAACACAAAGTATTAGTTTCACTATGATAAATAATATAATTAAAAAATATAATCTTGATCCCTCTACAATTAATGAAAATGAATTATTTGATAAAAAGATTTTTAAAAGATCGAAGGGAAGTTTAAAACTTCTTAATATTGGAGAACCAATTAAAACAACTAATTTAGAAATTTCTTATGCTTCCAAAAAGGCTGTAGAAGTTTTAGAAAAATTAGGTGGTAAAATTAAACTTACAAAGAAATAAATGGCAACAGCTGCAGACAGATTAGCTAACAACTTAAACTTTGGAGCTTTAGGAAAGGCAACGGAATTAAGACAAAGACTGTTATTTACTTTAGGGGCATTAATTGTCTTTCGCTTAGGTACATTTCTACCCATTCCAGGTATTAATCCATTAGCCTTACAACAATTTTTTGAACAACAATCATCAGGAATTTTAGGTATTTTTGATACATTTTCTGGAGGTGCTCTTGGTAGAATGGGAATTTTTGCTCTGGGTGTTATGCCTTATATATCATCATCAATAATAATGACCTTAATGCAATCCGCAATTCCTTATTTAAAATCTTTAAAAGAACAGGGATCAAAAGGGAGAAGGCAGCTTCTACAATTTACAAGATATGCAACAGTTTTAATTGCAGCTATTCAAGGATACGGAGTATCTATTGGTCTAGAATCAATGCAAACAACATATGGAAATATTGTTTTCGAACCTGGATTATTTTTTAGATTAACTACAGTAATAACTCTTGTAGGCGGAACAATTTTCCTCATGTGGTTGGGTGAGCAAATTTCTTCAAGAGGTGTAGGAAATGGAATATCATTAATTATAACTGCAGGAATAATTGCCAATCTCCCGAGTGCATTTGTTAGTACTTTACAATTGGGTAGAACAGGAGAATTAAGTATTGCTTTTATTTTAGGAATATTAATTCTTATACTTCTTTTAATTATATTTATAGTTTTCGTTGAAAAAGCTCAAAGACGCTTACCAGTTCAATATCCAAAAAGACAAGTTGGAAATAAAATTTATGGCGGTCAAAGCTCACATCTACCATTAAAAATCAATACTGCAGGTGTTATTCCTGTAATTTTTGCATCATCAATTCTTCTTCTTCCAAATACTATGTCTGGATTTGGTGCTGGATCATCAAGTGATATTTTTATTTTAATTTCAAGTTATTTAGGAAGAGGTCAGCCATTGTATCTAGCATTGTACGCAGCAATGATAATATTTTTCGGATTTTTTTACACATCTATTGTATTTAATCCAGATGAACAAGCTGAAAACCTTAGAAAATATGGAGGTTTTATTCCAGGTATAAGACCAGGAGAAAATACAGCAAAATATATAGAATTTGTATTGGTAAGGCTAACAACCATAGGAACTATTTATTTAACATTTGTAGCTCTTTTGCCAGAATTCCTGCTATCAAGAACCTCAATACCTTTTTATCTTGGAGGTACAGCATTATTAATTGTAGTTGTAGTAATGATTGACTTTATTACACAAGTACAATCACATTTATTTCAACATCAATATGAAGGCTTACTAAAAAAAACCAAGTTAAAAGGTAGAAGATAGATTGAAAAAAATAATTTTTTTTGGCCCACCAGGAGCAGGAAAGGGTACACAGGCTAAAATAATCGCAAATTTTTTAAATATTTCTCATCTTTCAACAGGCGATATATTAAGAAAAAAATTGTTAGATAATGATGATTTAGCAAAAAAATTACAATCAATTATGTCTTCAGGTAATTTAGTTTCAGATGATATTCTTAATTCTATTGTATCTTCACGTTTAAAAAATGAGACAGATAAAGGCTTTATACTAGATGGTTACCCACGAACTTTAGCACAATCAGAATTTTTAAATAATTTTTTTTTAGAAACTTCTACATCTTTAGATTATATATTTGATATTCAAATCAATTTTGAAATTTTGAAAAATAGAATAATAAAAAGATCCTCAGAAGAAGGTAGAGAAGACGATAATATAAATGTTATAGAAACAAGATATAATGAATATATTAACTCTACTCAGAAAGTTTCAAATATTTATAAAGACAATTATTCATCTATTTTTTACGAAATAGATGGATCTCAACAAATTCAAGAAATAACTAAAATAATTAAAGATATTTTAAAAAAATCATGAAAAACAGCCAAAATTTCACATATCTTTTCTTGACTAATTGCATGATTATCATGTATTCACCCTCATTCATTTTTTTTGGATTTCATTATGGCTAGAATCTCAGGTGTTAATATTCCTACAAATAAGAAAGTAAACATAGCTCTTACATATATATTTGGAATAGGAAAAAAGTTAGCTATGGATATTTGCAATAATGCATCAATAGATACTTCTAAGCGTGTAAGTGAACTTAATGAAGAAGAGGTAAATAAAATAAGAGATTTAATTGATAAAGATTATTCTGTAGAAGGTGATCTAAGACGAAAAATATCCTTAGATATAAAAAGACTTAACGATTTAGGTTGTTATAGAGGTCTTCGTCATCGAAAAAAATTACCAGTTAGAGGACAAAGAACTCATACTAATGCCAGAACTAGAAAAGGTAAGGCTGTTGCTATTGCTGGAAAGAAAAAAGTTACAAAAGGCTAAAATGGTAGAGAAAAAAAAATCAAAAATCAAAAAGAAATTCTCTTCTGGTGTAGCACATATAGTTTCTTCATTTAATAATACTATTATTACTATTACTGATGATAAAGGCAATGCATTAGCATGGTCTTCCTCAGGACATAAAGGATTTAAAGGATCAAGAAAGTCTACACCTTATGCTGCCCAAATAGCAGCAGAAGATGTGGGTAATAAAGCAAAAGAATATGGTTTAAAAAATCTTAAGGTAGAAGTATCAGGTCCAGGATCTGGACGAGAGTCTGCTCTAAGATCATTACAATCTATCGGTTATGTGATTACTTCAATCAAAGATGTAACTCCAATACCGCATAATGGTTGTAGACCAAGAAAAAGAAGAAGAGTTTAAAAAAGGAGTATTTAGGTGTTACAAAAAAACTGGAGTGAATTAATTAAACCAACAAAGATGGAAGTTAATGTAGATGAAAGTAATGGACGAATTGGTAAGCTTATAGCTGAACCTTTGGAAAGAGGATTTGGGATAACTTTAGGAAACTCAATTAGAAGGGTTTTATTGTCTTCTTTACAAGGAGCTGCTATTACTTCAGTTAAAATCAAAGGAGTCGTCCATGAATTTTCTACAATTCCTGGAGTTAAAGAAGATCTAACCGATATACTTTTAAATTTAAAATCAATAGCTGTAAAGGTACATTCACCTGGTTTGAAAAAAATGTATATTAAATCATCAGGTTCTGGTGAAATTAGAGCAGGTAATTTTGAAACTGACTCAGAAACAGAAATTATGAATCCAGATCAGCTAATTATGACACTTGATTCTAATGCTGATGTAGAAATTGAAGCAAACATTGAAACAGGAAAAGGTTATGTTACAGCAGAAGTTGCTGAAGATGAAAATAAAAATATTGGAGAAATTAAGTTAGATGCAATGTTTAGTCCTGTTGTAAAAGCTTCTTATAAAATTGAGAACAGTAGGGTTGGTCAAGTAACTGATTTTGATAAGTTGGTATTTGAAGTAGAAACTAACGGTGCAATTTCACCTGATGATGCTATAGCTCTAGCAGCAAGAATTTTGCAGGATCAGCTTCAACCATTTATCAATTTTGACGAACCTGAGGTTCTACCTGATCAATCTAAAGCAGAAAGTTTATCATTTAATTCAAATTTATTAAAAAAAGTAGAAGAGTTAGAGTTATCTGTTAGATCTGCAAACTGTTTGAAGAATGATAATATAATTTATATCGGCGATCTTGTGCAAAAATCAGAATCTGAAATGCTTAGAACCCCAAACTTTGGTAGAAAATCCTTGAATGAGATTAAAGAGGTTCTGCAACAAATGGAACTAAATTTGGGTATGTCAGTCCCTGATTGGCCGCCAGAAAATATTGATGATTTAGCTAAAAAATATGAGGACCCTTTTAATAAGTAAAATAAATGAAACACAATATTAAAAACAAAAAACTAAACAAAACATCTTCACATAGAAAAGCAATGTTTATGAATATGTCCAATGCTCTTATAAAGCATGAACAGATAACTACCACACTTGCAAAAGCTAAAGAACTAAAGAGATTTGTTGAGAAAATTGTTACATTAGGCAAAAAAGGTGATTTAATCTCTAGAAGAAAAACTATTTCAACCCTTCAAGATATTAAAATGACACAAAAAGTTTTTGATATATTAGCTGATAGATACAAAAATAGATCTGGGGGGTATACTCGAATTATTAAATTGGGTAATAGATTTGGTGATAATGCACCTACAGCTGTTATTGAATTTGTAGATCGAGATGAAAATGCCAAAGGTCTTGATAGTGGACCTATTTTAGAAAAAAAATCTACTGAAGAAGTAGAGGAACAACCTCAAGCTTAAATATATTGTTTAACTTAATGTTAGTCGCCACTGGTGGCGCATTTGGCGCAGTACTCAGATATCTTCTAACAAATATTAGCAAATCAATATTTGTATCTAGTATTTATGGAACCATTTCTGTGAATATTTTGGGTTCTTTTCTAATTGGATATTTTATAACATCTAAAACAGGAAATAATTTATCTGAAAATTTTATTAAATTTTTTTTAATTATTGGTCTTTTAGGGTCTTTTACAACTTTTTCTGCATTTTCTTATGAGGTTGTAGAATTAATAAATTCAAAAAAATATATTTCATCTTTTATTTATATTTTTATTTCAATTTTTATTTGTGTAATGTCTGCATATTTAGGTACCTTTTTAAATAAATTTTGATTTGATTAAAAACATTAAAATTTTGAATAATTTGAATCAAAGGCTAGATAAATATCTTAAAAATAAATACACGTCTTTGACACAAGGTTTTATTGAAAAAAATATAAGAAAAAAAAATATTTTAATTAATAACTCAATAACTAAAGCAAACTATTTAGTTAAATTTAATGATGAGCTTAAATTATTAAATTTTCATGACACACTATATAAAAATAAAATAATTTTTAAAAAAAATATTAAAATATCTAAAGAAATTTTAAATCAATTCAAAAGATCAATAAAATTTGAAAACAACGATTTTATTGTTTTAGATAAATGGCCACAAATAGCTACTCAAGGAGGAAGTAAAATAAATATTTCAATAGACCATATAATCAAAAAAATTAATTCACAATATAGGTTAGTACATAGACTAGATAAAGAAACATCAGGACTTCTTTTAATTGCTAAAAATCTTAATTATGCCAAAAAGTTATCTTATCTTTTCAAACAAAAAGAAATTACTAAATATTATATTGCTTTATGTGAAGGAAATCCAAAAAATAATTATTCTCAAGTCAAATTAGAAATTAAAAATAAAAAACTTAAAATTGAAAATACTCTAACAAATTATAAATTGTTAAATAAAAATAAAGGTATATCTTCAATTTTATTTAATCCTCAAACTGGAAAAACTCATCAACTTAGAATAGTATCTAAAAATCTTGGATGCCCAATAGTTGGGGATCAAAAATATAATATTCATTCTAAGTATTCAAAAGAAAAGTTGATGTTACATGCAATTGCACTAAAATTTGAAATAAATACAAAGAAGTTTGAATTTTTTTCAAAATTACCGGATCATTTCCTAAGCTTTGTAAAAAAAAATAACTTAAAAATTAGTAAAGATTTAAAAGAATATTTAAATAGTTTTTAATTTGTCTAAAAAAATTTTTTTAAATTTATTATCAAATTCAGATTGTTCTAATTTAATACCTAATTCTTCCATTGATGTATTTTTATATTCTCTTAAGCCACAGGAATGAATATAATTATAATATTTAAGATCAGGATTAATATTAAAACTTAACCCATGGTATGTAATCCATTTCTTAATTCGTAATCCAATTGCACCAATTTTTTTTTCTTTATCAAATGAAATATTATTACTTTTAGTTACCCAAACACCTACCCTGTCTTTGAAGGTTTGCGCTTCAATATTATAGTTTTCTAAAAAGGAAATAAGTGAATTTTCAATTATTGTAATAAATTTTCTAATATCTTTATTTTTGTTATTTAAATTTAACATAAAATAAACAATTCTTTGACCAGGACCGTGATAGGTTGTTTTGCCTCCGCGATTAGATTTTATTACATCAATAATATCCGAATTTAATATTTCTTCTTTTGAAGCACTTGTTCCTTGAGTAAAAATATGATTATGATTTAGAAACCATATTAATTCTTCGGATTTATTATTAATTATACTATCAACTTTAGACTCCATATACATTACAGCCTCTTCATAATTTACTTCACTATTTGATATTTTAATTTCAAACTGTTTCATCTGTATTTAACTTTATTGATAGTTAATATCCTATCTGATATTTAATTCTACTATATATGCGGCTGTGGCGGAATTGGTATACGCGCAGCGTTGAGGTCGCTGTGGGATTTATCCTGTGGAAGTTCAAGTCTTCTCAGCCGCACCAATTTGTATGGAAGAAATTATTATAAAAAAAGATCAGGATTCTTCATCTAAATCTGTTGAACTAGTATCTGATTATTTAGAAAATTATAAATATGATAAAGTTCTATCTTATTTAAAAGATATTCATAATGCTGATATTGCAGATATTCTTCAAAATTTAGATCCAGTTTTACGACTAAGTCTTTTGAATATAATTGATAGAGATTTTGATCCTGAAATATTAACTTATTTAAATGATAGTGTTAGAGAAGAAATAATAGAAACTTTGGATATAAAACAATTAGCTAATAATGCTAAAAGTTTAGATACTGATGATGCTGTCGACTTAGCAGAAGATTTAGAAGAAAAAGATCAGACTATATTCTTAGAAAATTTAGATAAAGAAGAACGCACATTAGTTGAAGAAGGATTAAAGTATCCTGAAGATTCTGCCGGAAGATTAATGCAAAGACAATTTGTTGCCGTTGACCAATCATGGAATGTTGGTCAAGCAATTGATTATTTGAGAAAGAATAAAGCAAAACTACCTGAAGATTTCTATGATATTTATTTAATTAATAATAACCAAGAAGCAAAAGGTGTTGTTCCATTAGGAAGGTTAATGGGTTCAAAAAGAGAAGTAGAATTAAATTCGATAACAAATAAAGAATTAAGATTAATTGATGTAAATACAGATCAGGAAGATGTAGCCTTATTATTTAATAAATACGGATTGGTCAGTGCACCTGTTATCAATAATCGAAAAAAAATTATTGGATCTATTACAGTTGATGATGTTGTAGAGGTTATAGAAGAAGAAAGAGAGGAAGACATTTTAAAGCTTGGAGGTGTTGATCATACAGATTTATATGAGTCAGTTATTTCTACAACAAAATCAAGAATTTCGTGGTTAATTGTAAATCTGCTGACAGCGGTGGTAGCTTCAATAGTTATTGGTTTTTTTGAAGCTGCTATAGAAAAAGTAGTAGCTTTAGCAATTTTAATGCCAATAGTATCCTCTATGGGCGCTAATGCTGGTACTCAAACTTTAACAGTTGCAGTAAGAGCCATTGCTGTGAAAGAATTAACAACTAGTAATGCGCTAAAAATAATAATCAAAGAAACTCTCATTGGCGGTATAAATGGTATCATATTTGCTGTTATAATATCTTTAATTTCTATTTATTGGTTCGATAATTTGCTGTTGGGTTTAATAATAGGTCTTGCGATGATATTAAACTTACTAATTGCTGGTTTTTCAGGAATTGTAATACCACTAGTTTTAGATAAACTTAAAATTGATCCTGCTTTAGCATCTGCAGTAATTTTGACTACAATAACAGATGTATTTGGCTTTCTTTCTTTTCTTGGATTAGCAACTTTATTTTTAATTTGATCTGAGCTATTTAAGTTAAATCAATGCTTAAAAAAAATGATGTGATAGATTACTTTTATAAAGGAATCAAAAATAAGAATGATTTACGTATAGGAGTAGAACACGAGAAATTTGTTCTAAAAAAAGACAGTTTACATCAATTGTCTTATGAAGAGCCCAATGGCATAAAAGATATTCTATTTAAATTAGTAAATAAGGGATGGAAACCAAAGTATGATGATAAAAATACTACAATAATTGCGCTAGAAAGATTTGGTGAAAGTATAACTTTAGAACCAGGTGGTCAGATAGAATTATCTGGAGCACAATTAAAAAATATCCATCAAACCTGTACTGAAACTAACAGACATTTAAAAGAATTAAAAGATATTGGTGAAGAATTTGGCTTTATATTATTAGGATTAGGCGTTGAGCCAAGTTTATCTCTTGATGAATTTCCTTGGATGCCAAAACAAAGATATTCAATAATGAAAAAATATATGCCCAAAGTTGGTACTCTGGGACATCACATGATGAAACGCACATGTACAAATCAAGTAAATTTGGATTATCATTCTGAAGAAGATATGATTGCTAAGTATAGACTAATGTTAAATCTTGAAGGTATAGCAACTGCAATATTTGCTAACTCACCTTTTGATCAAAAACAAGTTTCTAAATATAAGAGTTTAAGATCTCATTTTTGGCATCACACAGACAAAGATAGAACAGGTTTATTGCCATTTGTTTTTGATAAAGATTTTAATTTTGAAAAATATGCGGAGTATGCTCTAGATGTACCAATGTATTTTGTAATTAAAAATCATAAATATATAAATATGACCAATTATACTTTTAGAGATTTTATGAAAAATAATATTTCTAAAGATTTAAACATTGAACCTACTATAGAAGATTGGGTAAACCATTTATCAACTCTATTTCCTCAAGTTAGATTAAAGCAATTCCTAGAAATTCGTTCTATGGACGCATGTTCATGGGATTTAATATGTTCTCAGCCTGCTTTTTGGATTGGTATTTTATACAATGATGAAGCTATTGATAAAACAAATGAAATTGTTGAAGGTTGGACTCAAAATGATAGAAATTTAATAAATAATTTAGCCCCACTAGGAGGTTTACAAACAAAATTCAAAAATAGTGATCTTTTAGATATTGCTCAAAAATTGTTTGAAATTTCAAAATCAGGATTAGATAAAAGAAATATTCTAGTAAAAAATGAAAAATATAACGAAACATTTTATCTAAAAGATTTAGAACAAAATCTATCAAATGGTCATTCACCAGCTGATTTATTAATCAATAAATATAATGGTAAATGGAAAAAAAATATTAAAAAAATATATGAGGAAGAAATTTTCTAATGAAAAAAAGTATAGCAATCCAAATGGATAATATTGAAACGATTGATTATGAATTCGATACATCTTTTTTAATAGGTTATGAGGCACAAGAAAGAGGTTATGATATTTTTTATTACAATCCAAAAGATTTATTCATAAAAGAAAATACTATTCAAGCATCTGGATATTATTTAGAGCTACAGCTAGACGAAAAAAATTATTTTAATTTTAAATCTAATAAAATAATTACCAAATTAGAGGATTTTCGATTTGTCTTTTTAAGACAGGACCCTCCTTTTGATATGAATTATATTACATCGACTTATATTTTGGACTTACTTTCATCTTCAACAATTGTTGTAAATGATCCAACAGCAGTTAGAAATTCTACTGAAAAATTATTTACATTTAATTTTAAAGAATTTATGCCACCCACTTTGGTAACAAAAGATTTAAAAATTATTGAAGAATTTTTAGATAAAGAAGAAGATATTATAACCAAACCACTTTATGGTAATGGAGGAGAGGGTATACATAGATTTGACAAAACTAATTTCAATTCTAAAATATTAGAGGAATATTTACACTTGCCTATAATGGTACAAAAATTTATCAATGAGATAGAGCATGGTGACAGGAGAATTATTTTTTTCGATGGTGAATATTTTGGTTCAGTTGCTAGAATACCACAAGAAGGTAATTTAAAGGCAAATTTTCATGCTGGCGGTAAGGCAAGTAAAACTGACCTAGTTTATAGGGACCAAGAAATTATCACAAATTTGGGACCAAAACTAAAAGAACATAATCTCTTTTTTGTAGGAATTGATATAATTGGAAATTATCTAACAGAAATAAACGTAACTTCACCTACAGGATTGAAGCAAATTAATGCATTAAACAATGTAAAATTAGAGAAAGATTTTTGGGATAAGCTTGAAGCAAAATATAAATTAGTTTAATTATAATTTTTAAAGGAAAACATATGCACGAAAATAGAATTTTAATACACAAACTAAAAAATTTTGAAAATATAAATTCAAATTTTCTTATAATAACATTGATGTTATTTGGTTCAATTTTATTAGCGATTTCCGCTAAAGTTCAAGTACCATTTTGGCCAGTGCCAATGACAATGCAGACGTTTGTCATATTCTTAATAGGAATGACATATAGTGTAAGATTATCTTTTGCTACAGTTGCTTTTTACCTTCTTCAAGGAGCTATAGGACTCCCTGTTTTTGCAGCCGGTGGCGGAGTTGCTTATTTAGTTGGACCAACGGCAGGATATCTTTATGGTATGTTATTTGCATCTATTGTTATAAGTTATTTAGCAAATTTAGGTTTCAGCAAAACATATTTTAAAGCTACAGTATCTCTACTAATTGGTTCTGCTATTATATTTTCATTTGGCATCATCTATCTTGGTTATATCATTGGTTTCGAAAAAGCAGTAGCTGCTGGTCTTTTACCATTTATTCCAAGTGAATTGTTTAAAATTGCATTGGCAGTTGCTTTGATCCCAACTTTACACAAAATTATTACAAAATAATAATTAATGAAAATAGGTATTGATGTAGGCGGTACCAAAACTGAGGGTATTCTATTAGATCCAAATGGAACTGAAATAGATAGAAAAAGAATTAATACTGAAAAAAATTATGATGGAACAATTAATGGAATAGTATCCATTATAAATCATTTTGAAGATAAGCATGGCAAAGCAGAATCTGTTGGTATGGGAATGCCAGGAGCCATATCAAATGATACAGCTTTAATTAAAAATGCTAATTCTATATGGTTAAATGGCAAACCATTTAAGCAAGATTTGGATAATATTCTTAATAGAAATATTAATATAGAAAATGATGCTAATTGTTTTACACTGTCTGAAGCAGTAGATGGAGCAGGTAAAGGTTATCAAGTTGTTTTTGGAGTAATCATCGGAACAGGTGTTGGTGGTGGTATTAGCATTGATCAAAAAGTTATAAGAGGCCGAAATAGTATAAGCGGGGAATGGGGCCATATAGTACTGCCAGGAAGAACTGAAGAAGAAAAAAAATATGTAAAAAAATGTTATTGTGGGAAAAATGGTTGTTTAGAAACTTACATATCTGGCCCAGGATTTTCATCGGCTTATAACTTGCGTTTCAATAAAAATTATAATTCACATCAGATATTAGAGGGTTTTATAAATAATGAAGAAAATAGTATTTTTGCACTAAATCAATACATTGATCATTTAGCTAGAGGTTTATCTGTTGTATGTAATATCCTTGATCCAGATGTAATAGTTTTGGGTGGTGGTATGTCCAATATAGATTTTATTTATGAAAATATAAATGATACTTTAAAAAAATATGTTTTTACTGATACGCTAGAAACTAAAGTTGTTAAAAATGTTTATGGGGATTCAAGTGGTGTAAGGGGAGCTGCTTGGCTCTCTTAAATGCCGCCCATTGAAATATATTTTATAGTTAAATAATCATCAAGGCCGTACCGAGAACCTTCTCTTCCCATTCCTGATTCTTTTACACCCCCAAAAGGAACTTCTGCAATTGTTGGTAGTCCATTATTAATAGATACAATGCCATATTCAAGTGCTTCGGCAACTCTCCAAATTCTTCCTATGTCTCTTGAATAGAAATATGAAGCTAATCCATAAGGAGTATCATTAGCCATTTTAATCACTTCATCATCACTGAAAAATTTATAAAGTGGAGCAACGGGTCCAAATGTTTCTTCAAAAGTTATTTTTGCCTTTGTAGATACATTAGAGAGCACAGTTGGCTGATAGAAATTCCCACCTAGCGAATGTACATCTCCACCAATTGCTATTTTAGCTCCTGTATTAACTGCGTCTTGTACATGATCAACTACTTTTTCTAAAGAGGATTGATCAATTAAAGGGCCAGATGTAATTCCATCTTCAAGTCCATTGCCCACTGTTATTTTACTGACTTCATTTGTAAATTTTTCCAGGAATTCATCATAAATATTTTCATGCACAAATATTCTATTTGAACAAATACATGTTTGACCACTATTTCTAAATTTACTTTGAAGAGCTCCTGCAACAGCTTCATCCATATCTGCATCATCAAAAACAATAAATGGTGCGTGACCACCAAGTTCCATAGAAACTTTTTTTACTGTTGAGGCACTTTGCTCTAAAAGTATTTTTCCAACCTCCGTAGATCCAGTAAAAGAAATTTTTCTAACAATAGGATTGCTTGTTAGTTCTTTACCAATTTCACTTGCCGATCCAGTTATTACATTAAATACACCATCTGGAAAACCAGCTTCCTTAGCAAGTACTGCTACAGCTAATGCTGAATAGGGTGTTTGGCTTGCTGGTTTAACAACAGTAGTACAACCAACTGCTAGAGCGGCTGCACATTTTCTTGTAATCATTGAATTTGGAAAATTCCATGGAGTTATTGCTCCAACAACACCAACAGGTTGTTTAATTATTACAATTCTTTTTCCAGGTCTTGGATCAGGAACTATGTCACCATAAACTCTTTTTGCTTCTTCAGCATAGAATTCAATATATGAAGCACCCATTAGTATTTCACCCTTTGCTTCAGCTAGAGGTTTACCTTGCTCAATAGTCATGATTTTAGCTAAATCATCTGCATTTTCTGTAATTAGCTCCCCCCATTTTTTAAGAATGACTGATCTTTCTTTCGCAGTAGTTTCTTTCCAAGTTTGGAAAGCAGTATTAGCATCATCTACAGCTTTTTTAGTTTCTAAAACTGAGCATTTTGGGACATTGCCAATAATTTCAAGAGAGGCTGGATTATTTACCTCAAGAGTTTCTCCTGAAGAGCTGTCAACCCAATCTCCATTTATAAAACATTTTTGTTTAAAGAGTGATTTGTTATTTAATTCCATAAGTTTTAATTATAATGCATAGTTTTAAATTAAGGAAAATATAATGACAATAGTTAATTCTTGGAATGAATGGGATCCATTAAAGCATGTTATAGTTGGAGCAGTTGAAAATGCCAACATACCTCCAATGGAACCAGCGCTTGAACCAAAAATTAGTAAAGATAGTGGTATGGCAGGATCTCACGGACCACGTTCAAAAGAGTCAATTGATAAAGCAAATATACAATTAGAAAACTTTGTTAAAATTTTAAATTCTCTAAATATAAAAGTTGATAGACCAACACCAATTGACTTTTCTCAAAGTATCGAGACGCCCGATTGGTCTAATGATGGTATGTTTGGTTGTATGCCTCCAAGAGATGTTATTCTCACTGTAGGAAATGAAATGCTGGAAGCGCCAATGTCTTATAGATGTAGATGGTTTGAGTATCTCGCCTATAGACCTTTACTTGAAAAATATTATTCAGAAGATAAAAATATGAGATGGGAATCGGCACCTAAACCAAGATTAACAAATCAATCTTATAAGTCTAATTATCTTCCTGAAGGCATATCTGAAGAAGAACGATATAAAAAAATTGAAAATAGAGACATGATATTGACAGAAAAAGAACCTCTTTTTGATGCAGCAGAAATTTTACGCTTTGGAAAAGATCTTTTTTATCATAACAATTTTACATCAAATTTAAGCGGTTTAGATTGGTTAAGAAGACATTATCCAAATCATCGCGTTCATCAAATTAATTTACCAGGTGATTTAACTCCAACTCACATAGATGCATGTTTTACTCCTATTAAACCAGGAGTTATAATCATTAATCCGAATAGAAAAATATCATCAGAGCAAAGAAAAATTTTCGATGATAATAAATGGGAAATTCATGAGGCAGCATCTTCTATTCATAATAGTCCACCACCTATGTGTTATTCATCAATCTGGTTATCAATGAACGTTTTGATAATTGATCCTAAAACTATATGTGTTGAAGCAACTGAAGAAAAAATGATTAAACAAATGGAAAGTTTTGGATTGGATGTTATTCCAGTTCCTTTTAGGGATGTTTATGCATTTGGGGGTAGTTTACATTGTGCCACTACTGATGTTAATAGAGAAGGTGAGTGTGAGGATTATTTTCCAAATCAATAATGGATAGTTTTAATCAAAATAACGTTAAAGCCAATTTACATGATACAAAATTTTCTAGAATTGGTGTAATTACACTATCAACTGATTTTACTATTGAGCAAGATTTTAGAAAAATTTGTCATAATTTACCAGTTGACCTATTTTTTAATAGGATACCTTTTTTAAATCCTCTGACTCATGAAAATTATATAAAGATGGCTGATCATCTTACAGAAATAACAAATCAAATATTACCCAATGAGAAAATACAAGTTGTAGCGTATGGATGTACTTCGGGCACTATTGAAATTGGTGAAAAAAGAATAAGATCTGAAATCTTCAAAGCTAAACCTGATGCTTTAATTACCACACCTATTACATCAGCTGTCAAAGCACTTAAACTTTTAAATCATAAAAAAATTGCTGTTCTTACCCCTTATCCAAAAGATGTGAATATTAAAGTTTACAAATATTTAATTGATAGTGGATTTGAAATTAAATCATTTAGTTCGTTTAATTTAAATTATGACTCTGAAATTGCCAAAGTTACTCATGATAGTTTAATACAAACAATTTCCTCAATTGATTTAACAGATGTTGATAGTATTTTTGTTTCTTGTACTGCTTTAAAAGTAATTGATATTATCGATGAATTAGAGTCAAAATTAAGCACAGATATCATATCAAGTAATCAAGCTATTATTTGGGATTCATTAAGATTGTCTAATATTAATCAAAAAATTGATGGTTATGGTAACCTATTTAAATTACATTAAATAGGGATTAAATTGATTACACTTAAACAAATACAAGATGCACATAAGAAAATTTTACCTTATGTTAATTATACACCATTAATTAATTCTAATTTCTTATCAAAAAGTAATACAGTAAAACTAAAGTTAGAAAATTTCCAAATCACTGGTTCATTTAAGTTAAGAGGTGCCGTAAATAAGTTACTTTCTTTAAGTGAAGATGACAAGAACAAAGGAGTCATCGCAGTTTCTACAGGTAATCATGGCAAAGGCGTTGCTTATGCTTCAAAGGTATTGGGCATTCAATCAACAATATATATGTCTTCAATGGTTCCAGAATATAGAAAAGAGTCTATTGAAAAATTAGGAGCAAAAGTAGAAATTATTGGAAAGAATAGTGATGAAGCTGATTTACATGCTAAACAAATTGCGAAAGAAAAAAATATCCCATTAATTCACCCCTTTGATGATGAAGACATTATTATAGGCCAAGGTACAGTTGGGCTTGAAATGCTTACTGAATTTCCTGAAGTTGATACTGTAATTATACCAACATCTGGTGGCGGTCTTATATCTGGAATAGCACAAGCGATTAAACTTCAAAAACCTGACACAAAAATTATTGCCGTATCTATGGAAAGAGGTCCTTCAATGTATGAAAGTATAAAAAAAGGCAGACCTGTTGATGTAGAGGAAACTGAGACTTTGGCTGATTGTCTAGGAGGTAGTATTGGCTTAGATAATAAATTTACATTTAATATTGTACAACAATACGTTGATGACTTTGTTTTAGTAAGTGAAGAAAAAATAGCTGAGGGAATAAGAATAAATTTTTTAGAACATAAAATTGTATCTGAAGGTGCTGCAGCAACAAGTGTAATGGTTGTTAAAGAAAAACTAACATCGCACTTAGGAAAAAATATAATCTGTTTAATTTGTGGTGGAAATATTGACTCGGAATTGTTTAACAAAGTTTTAAGTCATGCTCATCCTTAACAAAAATGATATTATTCAACATGTAGATTTAAATAAAAATCTCATACCAATAATAGAGGAGGCTTTTATAAGTTTATCAAAAGGATTGGTAATGATGCCACCTATAATGAGAATTGATATTGAAAAATATCATGGTGAATCTGATGTTAAAGCTGCATACGTTGAGGGTCTTGATAGTTTTGCAATAAAAATTGCTTCAGGTTTTTTCGATAATCCAAAACTTGGTCTGCCATCTAGTAATGGACTGATGGTTTTATTAGATTCAAAGACTGGAGTTGTAAGATCTGTTCTATTGGATGAAGGTTATCTTACAGATACTAGAACAGCTATAGCAGGAGCAATAGCTACAAAATATTTATCAAATCAAAATGCTAATTCTGTTGGTATTATTGGAGCTGGAATTCAAGCCAAATTACAACTTCAAGCAATAATGTTAGTTAGAAAAATAAAAAAAATAATAGTCTGGACAAGAGATGAGACAAAAGCAAACCAATTTATCGAAGGTTTTAAAGATTTAGATTTAGATTTGCATGTAGCTTCTTCTTGCAAGGAGTTGGCAAGCTTATCAGAAATAATCGTTACAACGACTCCTAGTAAAAAACCACTTTTGGAATTTGATTGGATAATTAAAGGAACTCACATAACAGCAATGGGATCAGATGCAGAACAAAAAAACGAATTGGATCCTCAGATGTTAAAACATTGCGATCAATATGTACCTGACAATCAATTACAAACAAGTGTTTTGGGTGAATTACATCATGCACTAAAACAAAA
Organism: uncultured Alphaproteobacteria bacterium; assembly: GCA_902553005.1. GTDB lineage: Bacteria > Pseudomonadota > Alphaproteobacteria > HIMB59 > CACPNW01. Next base: position 75,866 of record CACDIK010000001.1, read on the forward strand.
TATAATTTCTTCTAAAGAAAAATTTAATGAACTTGGCGATATTATTAATGATCCAAGCTTAGGAAGAAAAAATAAAAAAGATATAACAATATGTGATTTGACAGGAACTGGCGTACAAGATACTGCAATAGCAAGATTTGCTTATAATCTTTGTAAAACAAATAATTTAGGCATCAATATTTAATTTATGAGTCAAGCAATAATAAAAAAAACGTCTGATTACTTCAAATCAAAAGGAGTTGTTTTGCCAAGTATAAGTGAACTTCAAGACCCTCAAATTATAAATGATGATATTAAAAATTCTCTAAAAAAAATAAATAATAATGATATCAATCCTCTTAACCTCTTTAGAGTTCATTGGTTTAATAAAAGAGATCAATCAGGTTTTGGAAATGAGCCTGAATATATTGTGCTTCCAACAGAATTCACAGGTGTTAAGGCAAAGATAATTGTAAATATGGGACGATATTTTCCCTTAATAACAGCTCATAAAGTTTTGGCAGCTTATGGTTGTTTGCTTCCAAGAATATTAAATGGCACTTTTGATTATGAAAAACATAAAGCAGTTTGGCCTTCTACAGGAAATTATTGTAGGGGCGGAGTAGCAATATCTCGGATAATGGGTCTTAATAGTATTGCAATACTTCCTGAAGGAATGAGTAATGAGAGATTTGAATGGTTGAATAATTGGGTTGAAGATAAAAAAAATATCATAAAGACAAAGGGCACAGAAAGTAATGTTAAAGAAATTTACGATGCTTGTAATGAATTAAAAAAAGATAATCAAAATGATATCATAAATCAATTTGATGAGTATTATAATTACAGTATTCATCGTTCTATAACGGGCCCATCTTTTGAAAAATCATTTCTTAAAGTTAAAGGTAACAGTAATTTAACTCCTAGGTTTTACGTAAGTGCTTCAGGATCAAGTGGTACTCTAGCAGCAGGAGATTATCTTAAAGATAAATTACAGACGAAGATTGCAGTTGTTGAAGCTTTGGAGTGCCCAACTTTGCTTCATGGAGGTTATGGTGAACATAATATACAAGGAATTGGTGACAAACATGTTCCCCTTATTCATAATGTAATGAATACAGATTTTGTTGTAGATGTTTCTGATCAAGCTACCAATAGTCTAAATATGATTTTTAATACTGCAATAGGAAAAAAGTTTTTAATTGAGAAAAAAAATTTTGAGCCTGATTTTGTTTCACGACTCCCTGAATTTGGCTTTTCAGCAATAGCAAATATATTGGCATCAATAAAACTAGCTAAATATATGGATTTAAATAGTGATGACGCAATTATAACGGTCGCTACAGATGGTGCAGATTTATACATGTCAGAGTTGAACAAGACCATTGCTGATTTTAAAAATAATTATGATGAAATAGTTTGTGCTGAACTATTTGGACAACACTTATCAGGAGTATCTACTGATAATATGCTTGAACTCTCTCACATGGATAAGAAAAGAATATTTAATTTAGGGTACTTTACTTGGGTAGAGCAACAAGGTGTAAGTCTTGAAGAATTTGAAAAAAGAAAAGATCAAAAATTTTGGAATTCACATTATGAATATATGCTTTCTCTAGACAATAAGATTAAAGAATTTAATAATATGTAGGTTATGAAAACTCAGTCATTACATAACCAATTAGTAGAATGGCGTCATGATCTTCATATGCACCCACAATTAAGTTTTGAAGAAGAGTATGCTGCAGCAAAAGTGTCAACACTTCTAAAAGAGTTTGGAATAGAAGTTCATTCTGGTATTGCCAGAACTGGAGTAGTTGGAATTTTAAAAAAAGGAAATAGTTCAAAATCAATAGGTATAAGAGCTGACATGGATGCTCTTCCTATACATGAAACTAATAAGTTTAGTTATAAGTCCAAGTTTGATAACAGAATGCATGCATGTGGACATGACGGTCACACAACAATGTTATTAGGTGCAGCAAAATATTTATCAGAAAAAGGTAACTTTAACGGTACGGTATATTTTATTTTTCAACCTGATGAAGAGAATACATTCGGTGCAAGAACAATGATAGATGAAGGATTGTTTGATAAATTTAACATTGATGAAGTTTACGCTATGCACAATATTCCTAACATGGAAATTGGAACATTTGGTACAAGAAATGGAGCTATTACAGCAAGTGAAAATTTATTTGAAATTGAAATAAAAACTAAAGGTGGGCACGCTGCGTTACCTCATATGGGCGTTGATGCAATAACTGTTGGTTCTCAAATAGCTGTTGCACTTCAATCGATAGTGTCTAGGAAATTAAATCCAGCTGACAATGGTATAGTGTCTATTACCGAATTTATAACCGATGGTAAAAAAAATGTTCTGCCAGGTATGGTAAAAATGACTGGTGATGCAAGAGCTTTATCAAAAGAAACAAATGAAAAAATTGCTTCAAAAATGTTACAAATTGTCGAAGGGATTTGCAATGCACATGGTGTTAATGGTAGTGTTAAATATGAAACAGCCTGTCCTGTAACTTTTAATTCAAAAAATCAAACTGAGTCTGCAACAAAAGCTGCAGTTTCTTTACTTGGTATTGATAAATGTAATGGTAATATAGAACCACGCTTATTCTCAGAAGATTTTTCTGTTATGGCAAATGAAAAACCTAGCTGCTTTGTTTTAATGGGTAACGGAACATCAGAGCAGCATTCCAGACCTTTACATGCTGATAATTATGATTTTAATGACGAATTATTAGTCATAGGTTCTTCATATTGGACTGAATTGGTAGAACAACAATTAAAATAAATGTTTTCTGAAAACTTAAATAAACTAAAGAAAAAAATGTCTGAGAACAATATTGACCTCTCAATTATAACTGATGATGACTCTATATATTATTTCACTGGATACCATGACTTCCTTCATATGGATTTTTATCGACCAACATTATTAGTTGTTTCAAATGATCATAAAACTTATTTAATTACACCTCTTCTTGATGTTTTATTAGTACCAGAATCTTGTCCTGTGGATATGGTTGAAACATGGAATGATGGTATTGGAAATGAATGGAGAGAATTATTACCTCAAATCATCAATCAGCATAAAAATATTTTTATTGAAAAATTTAAAATTAACCCAATGGTTAAGAGTTATTTAGACGAATTACTTCAAGACTATCCTGGGGATTTAACCAAATTAATAGATAATATAAGAATGATTAAATCTAATCATGAATTGAATATAGCTCGTCATGCCGGCGAAGTTGGTATGGCTATGATGGAAGCAGCAAAAAAAACAATTGGTCATAATGTTCCTGAGTATGAGGTTGCACTTGCACAATCACAAGCTGGAACAAGAAAAGCTGCAGATCTTTTAAAAGAATTTTATCCTGATAATATCAATATGTCTCCAAATATTCACTTTTTACCTGTTATGACATCGGGTCATGATTTACCTAAAACTCACCATCGTGCTTCAACTAAAATTATAAAAAAAGGTGATCCCGTATTCGTATGTTATTGTGGTTCTACAAATTTCCATAGGTTTAAATTAGGTTTTGACAGAATATTTTGGGTAGAAGAAATTCAATCCGATGAACAAATAAAAGCTTTTGAGACTGCAGTTAAATCTCAAAAAGCTGCTCTTGAAATTCTTGGCCCTGGAGTAACGGCTGAAGAAGTACATGCTGCTTATGCAGATACTATACAGTCTGAGGGATATCCTTATCCTACATTTCGATGTGGAAGAGGTACAGGCTTTAGCTTTTTAGAGGAACCACAATTAGTAGTTGGTAATAAAACAGTACTGGAGCCTGGAATGGTATTTGCTGTTGATGGCGGGGCAAGTGCAAATAATTTTAGATCACAAGTTGGTGATAGTTTTATTATAACAAAAGATGGATACGAACAAATTACACATCATTCTAAAAATATTGATGACCTAATAATTCCACATGGATGAAATCATAGTATTTAACACACATTGCTGTGGTGAAATTGGGGATGTCGTAACTGGAATTAAAGGCTTGAAGTTTAATTCACCTGAGGAAGCTTCTAAAAAACTTTTTTTAGATAAAAAATGGAGAAATTTTTTTTTAAATGAACCTCGGGGAGGGGTCTTTAAACATTGTAATATTATTTTACAACCTTCAAATAAAAATGCAGATGCTGGATTTGTAATCATGGAACCAGAAGATAATCCTCCAATGAGCGGATCAAATGCAATTTGTGTAACGACAGTCTTATTAGAAAAAAATATTGTTCAAATGGAATATCCTAAAACAATGCTTACACTTGAAGCTCCCGGTGGTTTAATAAAAGTTGTTGCTGATTGTGAAAATAAGAAAGTTAAAAGTGTCACTTTAACTAATCTTGCCTGCTTTGCAGATAAAATAGATGTAGATTTAAAGACTAAAAATTATGGGACAATTAAAGTAAGTACTGCTTTTGGAGGTGACAGTTTTTTAATTTGTAATGCTAGTGATTTTAATCTTAAAATTGAACCAAAGAATGCAAATAAATTTGTAAATGTTGCTAAAGAATTATTGAAAGAAGCAAACGCATCTATAGGATTTGAACATCCTACTATTAAAGGATTAGACTATCTTTCCTTTTGTCAATTTATTGAACCCTTAAAAAAAAATAATCAATCATTACTTACAGGATTAAATACAGTTGTTATACGACCTGGGAAACTTGATCGTTCACCTTGCGGTACAGGCACTTCAGCAAGATTAGCAGTAATGAAAGAAAAAAATGAAATACAAATAAATGAAGAATTTATATCAAAGTCTATTATAGGATCTTCATTTAAAGCAAGTATCGAAAAGGAAATTAAAATTAATAACAAAAATTGTATTATTCCAAAAATAACAGGTAGTGCATTTATTACTGGAAAACAAAGTTTATATATCGATAAGGATGATCCTTTTCCAGAAGGTTATAGATTAAATGACACATGGCCAGATTCATTAAGTTAACTGTGATTAAATAACACTAACATGGTGAGTTAATTCATTTTACTTTCATCAACTATTCTAATAATTAATAAAACAAATGACAAAATTTAATGCGTGGAATGTAATTAAAAACGGTTTAAATGGTCAGTCTTATTGGACTAGACAATGGCGTGATCCAGAACCAAAAAGTATTTATGATGTTGTAATAATTGGGGGAGGTTTACACGGTCTTGCCACAGCATATTATTTAGCAAAGAATCATAATATAAAAAATGTAGCTGTCTTAGAAAAAGGCTGGATTGGTGGAGGAAACGCTGGACGTAATACAACTATTGTAAGATCAAATTATATGATGCCAGGCAACCACGAATTTTATGAACATTCACTAAAGTTATGGGAAAATTTAAGTCACGAATTAAATTATAATGTAATGTTTAGCCAACGAGCTCATGTCTCGTTATTTCATAGCCCTGGTGCCAAAGATTCAGTTTCACGGATTTATAATATTATGCGACTCCATGGAACTGATGCAGAACTTTGGGATTTAAAAACATTAAAGAAAAAAATTCCACATTTAAATTATCATAATTCTAGATTTCCAATACTTGGAGCTGCAGTTCAAAAAAGAGCAGGCAATGCAAGACACGATGCAGTTGCATGGGGTTATGCAAGGGCTGCAGATACATTAGGTGTAGACATTCTTCAAAATTGTGAAGTTACAGGTTTTACAAGAAAGAATGGAAATATTGAAAGTATTCAAACTTCAAGAGGAATTATAAAAGGAAAGAAAATAGGATTTGCTGTTGCAGGTAATACTTCAGTGTTATGGCAAATGGCAGAATTAGGTAACCTGCCAATTGAGTCTCATAAATTACAAGCATTTGTATCTGAGGCAGTTAAACCACTTCTAGATCAGGTTGTTGTTTACGGTGTAGGTGGAGCACATTTCTATATATCGCAGTCTGATAAAGGAAGCATGGTATTTGGCGGTGATCTTGATTGGTATAAATCATATGCGCAAAGAGGAAATCTTCCTATGGTTCAAGATGTTGCCGAAGCGGCCATGGCAATATTTCCTTCACTTGGAAGAATAAGATTACTTCGTCATTGGGCAGGTGTTATGGATATGACAATGGACGGATCATTTTTTATTTGTAAAACGCCGATTTCTAATCTCTATTTAAATGCTGGTTGGAACTATGGAGGTTTTAAAGCTAGTCCAGCATCCGGTTGGTATTTTGCTGACTTAATTGCAAATGAAAGCCCGCATAGCTATGTGCAAAATCATAATTTGGAAAGATTTGAAAAAGGTATTAACATAGATGAACGTGGTGCAGGACCTGATCCGAAATTGCACGGTTAAATGATTAGAATAAATTGTCCTTATTGTGGTGAAAGAGATCATAGTGAATTTAGTTATGGAGGAGATGCAACAATTAATTATCCTTCGTTAGATGCATCTGAGAAAGAATGGACTGAAGCTATATTTTTTAGAAAAAATATAAAAGGTTTTCAATTTGAAACATGGCATCATTCGAATGGATGCAGAATGTGGTTAGTGGTTGAACGTTCTACAGTCACTCATGAAATAAAAAGTGTCAAACCATGCCATCCAAATTTACAGAAGGTTGTAGAAAATAATAAATGAAAACACGAAGATTAGATAACTATGGAAAAATTAATAGAGATAAAATTTTATCCTTTAGTTGGGATAAAAAAAATTACAAAGGTTTTGAAGGAGATACACTAGCATCGGCATTACTAGCAAATAATATCGGTATAGTTGGTAGAAGTTTTAAATATCATAGACCAAGAGGAATATTTTCTAGTGGAGTCGAGGAATCCGGCGCCTTAGTTACAATTGGTTCAAAAGATAGAAGAGATCCAAATGTAAGAGCAACAACACAAGAATTATATAATGGTTTGGAAGCAAGTGGTCAAAATGCATTTCCAAATGTAAATTTTGATCTAGCGGGAATAAATAATTATTTAGGTAGATTTTTTGCAGCTGGTTTTTATTATAAAACTTTCATGGGAATACCTCCATTTGAATGGGGTAGAGGAACAGCCATATGGATGTTTTTTGAAAAGTTTATTAGAAAAGCTGCTGGAATGGGAAGTGCTTCTGGTTTACCTGATCCAGATTCTTATGAACATGCTCATGATTTTTGTGATTTAATTGTTGTAGGATCAGGACCTTCTGGTGTTGCAGCCGCAATAGAGGCAGCAGAAAAAAAATTAGATGTTATTTTAGTTGAGCAAGATAGTCTTGTTGGAGGAGATCAACTTGCAGAAAATGATTTTGATAATTCACAGACTAAAAATCAACTTGAAAATCTAGGAATAAAAATAATGACTAGAACTACTGCGTTCGGACTATATGATAATTGTGTTGTTGGTTTATTAGAGAGAGTAACAGATCATATATCATCACCAAATCTAAACATTCCACGTCAAAGATTTTGGACCATTAGAGCAAAGCATATAATTGTTGGTGCTGGAGCAATCGAAAGACATATTGCATTTAATAATAATGATATTCCTGGTGTAATGACTGTAAATGCATCAAAGCATTATTTGAATAGATACGGTGTACTATCAGGAAAAAGAATTGTCATAGCTACAAATAACGATTCTGTTTATGAAACAGCACAACAATTATCGGAAGCTGGAGCCAATGTAACTGTTCTTGATTCAAGAATTAATTTTGAAATTAAAACAAATAAAAGTTTCGAAATTAGAAAAGGGTATGTGCCTTACAATATTAATGGTTCAAAAAAAATTGATAGTTTAGATATATCAAAAAGTGAAAATATAAATAAATCTGAAACTATAAATTGTGATCAGGTTCTATTATCAGGTGGTTGGTCGCCTGCTGTACATTTGTTATCTCACAGGGGCATAAGGCCTAAATGGGATTATAGCAATGCTTGTTTTTTACCGAGTGACACAAAAGAAAATATTACATTGGTAGGTTCTGCTAGAGGTTTATGGAATAAAAATGATTGTATTGCTTCAGGGATAGCAGGAACTACTGATGCGTTAAACCGTTTAGGTATTTCTAAAACAAATTATTTTTTTCCAAAACCTGGTGGATGGAAAAATCCCATACAACCACTTTATGAAGTAAAATATAAAAAATCTAGATCAAAAAGTTTTGTAGATTATCAACATGACGTAACGACAGATGACGTAAGACTCGCACATCGTGAAGGCTTCATTTCGGTAGAGCATCTTAAAAGATACACAACTTTAGGTATGGCAAACGATCAAGGAAAAATGGGAAATATCATTGGATTATCTTTAATGGCTGAACTTTTAAATAAAGAAATTCCGGAAGTTGGAACTACTGTTTTCAGACCTCCTTATACTCCTGTATCTATAGGTGCCTTAAGCGGAAGAAATGTTGGAAAACATTTTAGGCCGTTAAGAGTAACACCAATGCATCAATGGAATATTGATCATGGTGCAAAAATGATTGAAGTTGGATTGTATCAAAGACCTTGGTATTATCCCAAAGAAAATGAAACTTTAAATGACTCTTATATAAGAGAAGCATCAACAGTAAGAAAAACAGTTGGAATTTGTGATGTAACATCATTAGGCAAAATTGCTATTCAAGGACCAGACTCTACCGAATTTTTAAATAGAATTTATTCAAATGGTTTTTCAAAACTACAAGTTGGAAAAGCTAGATACGGTATCATGTTGCGTGATGACGGTATTGTAATGGATGATGGCACATCTTGGAGATTAGCAGAAAATGAATATTTTATGACGACGTCTACAAGTGAAGCTGCAAAAGTGATGTCATGGTTAGAAGAATTACTTCAAACTAGATGGACAGATCTTAATGTTAATGTGACTAGTGTTTCTGAACAATGGGCAGGCGTATCAGTTGCAGGACCTAAATCTAGAGAAGTTCTCAATAATTGTGTCGATGATTCTTTGGATGTAAGTAATAATAATTTACCTTTTATGGGTGTTACTTCAACATTTCTTAAAGGTAATATTCCTTGTAGAATTGCAAGAATTAGTTTTTCAGGTGAATTAGCTTTTGAAGTTTATGTCAAATCAGATTTTGCTAATACAATGATGGACCTACTTTGGGAAAATGCAAAAAAATATGATGGATGTTTATATGGATTAGAAGCTTTAGGTACACTTAGAGTTGAAAAAGGTCATGTAACAGCCGCTGAGCTTGATGGAAGGGTAACAATTGATGATGCAGGTTTAAGCAAAATGGCTTCTACAAAAAAATCATATATTGGAAGCGCAATGAGAAAACGAGGAGTATTAAAAAATAATGATCGAGAAATTCTAGTAGGTTTCTTTCCTACAAACTTAAAGGAAACTTTTAATGCTGGAACTATTGTCTGTGAAAAAAATAATATTAAAGGACAGGGTATCGGAAGAATTACCTCAGTTACTTATTCTCCTGAACTTGGACATTGGATTGGATTAGGTTTTGTCAAAGGTGGTTTGGATAAATGGAAAGATACCAATTTAGTTGGGGCAGATCCTGTAAGAAATAAACAAATGAATTTAAAAGTTGTTTCACCACATATGATTGATCCTAAAGGAGAACGAATGTATGCATAGACATTCTGCACTAGAAAAAATTTATAAGGTTGGAAAATATTCATCAAGCGAGAAACACTCTCTAACATTTAAAGAATTAAAAAGTTTAGAAATTTTGCAAATTGCTTGTTGGCCTGACAAAATTGATGAAATGAATAATTTACTATCAAAAGAACTAAAAATTAAAAATATTCCTAGTTTTAATAAAGGAATAATTTTTGAAAATAAATCATTATGGAGAATGGAACCTTTGAAATGGTGGCTATTTAATAAAGAAATTGAAATAAGTGAGCAAATCGCAACAATTTTAGACATGTCTCATGCGTTCACGGGTATTGAAATTACAGGAGATAATTCATCATTATTTTTAAATAGACATCTTCCAATTGATTTAAGAGCTAGGAATTTTCCAGATTTATCTTCTGCTAGCACAGCTATTCATCATGTCAGTGTTAAGCTATTTAAAATAACTTCCAATAGCTACTGTCTATATATACCAAGAGGTTTTGCTTTATCAATTTGGGAGATCCTTCTTGAAACAGCGGATCAGTTTGGATACGAAGTATTAGAGAGATAGATAGATTATCTTAGAGTAACGGAAACTGGTTATAACTAATTACTAATGTATTTAGCGATTTGCATATAGTAAATTAATCATTTGCATCACCGCCTCCGGCACCTTTTGCCCTAGATTCCTCTGACTCAGGAACAAAAGTTCTAAAAGCTATTTTAGATATTTGATCCCAAGATTTTTTATCAGGATTAATACCCTTAGAGAGCATATTATTTATATTTGATGATGAAATATTAATATCTAATTTTTGTTCATTAAAAATTTTCTTTGTGAGTAAAAGATCAAAATTTCTTTGATAATTTGTAGAGATAATTTCTCTATTAACCCTAATATTTTCATTTGTTATTTGTACATCAATTTTTTGATCTAACAAAAACTGTGAATAGATATTTTTTTTGGCATACTTATAAAGCAAAGGTATTAGGAATATGGGGTCACTACAATTTTTAAAAGTTAATTTAAAATCATCCCTTTTATCTATTTTTGATACTAAATAATCAATCAATCCCGGGCCTATCACCAATAAAGATTTATTTTCACAATCAAACTCATCATTTATTTTTGACGGATCTATACTGGCATTAAAAGTGTTATCTAATTCTTTAATTTTTAATTTTAATAATTTGATCCCATCCAAACCAAATATTTCAAGCCATGTTGTAATAAATGCAGCATCCTCATCTGATCCATAAGTGAATCCTAATCCTGAAAAAGCTCGTTGTGTATTAGTGTAGACTTCATAGTAAGAATAACTCACAGATATTAATATGTACTCATTGTTGCAAAACCCCATTCATCAACATTTTTATTATTCAGATCTGATAAATATGGGGCTCCAGAAAAAAAACTTACTCTTAACCATCTATCTGACTTAGGATCATAACGATTAGCTCCAAAAAAAGATAACTTAAATCTTAACATATCAATTGGCATTGTTTTTTTATCAAGAACATTATCTTGAACTTCTGAAAAAGGATAATTTTTTAAAGATTGAATTCTCTTAACAATTCCTCTGTATTCTGGATGCATTAACAAAAATTCACAAATTAATTGATTTTCATCTACATTTTTAATTTGCTTAAATAAATCATTAACCATTTTTGCAATTCCTAGATTTTGTTCCAATTCACTTCCTTGTTCATTATATCTTTCACCTAATCTAGGTTCTAACTTAGCTGCTGAAACATACCAAAATAAATAATTGCTATCTTTATTATTAAAATCAATATTTTTTATCCAAGAATATTTATCATTGATTATTTTTTTCAAATCTCCAATAGATTGATTTCCATCAATATCCATTATCTCCTCATCTGCCATATCTTCTGCTAACTCTTCTGATATTTGAGGATATAATTCAATTAGTTGTACTCTTGCAATTTCCTTAGTATCATTATTAAAATTCGAATCACAATAATCTAAAATATCTAACCATTTAAATTTTTGAGAAAGATCTAGGTCATTAATGTAGGAAATATATTTTTTTAAATCTTCAGTAGTTAATTTATTTTTATTAATTTGGAATTCATCACTTGTGTTAACTTCTTCAAGATAATTTAGAGCTTTATTCAAAAGGTTTTTATATTTTTCGAAAACTATATTATCTAACTCAATTTGAGAAATTTCTTCTAATGTCTTTGTGTACTGTTTCATCCACTTATTAATCAACTTTGGATGTTTAATGATAAAAGGTGCCATACCTAAACCTGTTGAATTACCAATACCTAAATGTTGTTTAATTTTTCTATCTAACTTTACTGCTTTTTTTGGGTTTATTTGCCTTGCAACATGTTCAACTAATTCAATACTGAATTCTCTAATTAAATAAACTGATAACATTTCTGCTCTAAAGGGCTGATTGAAAACAGTTGTATTTTTTGTATTAGTAAAATCTGATAATCCAAATTTACCACTACCATAAACAGCAGTAGTTCTTAACAAATAGCCAACTTTATTTATTTCGTAAATATCTGGCTGTTTACCATTTGAAAGACAATCGACAACATACTGAAACAATCTTACACTTTTATTTGCTCTGCTAAGAATTAACTCATCTGGAGAATTACGACCTGATTCTTGAAGAGGAATTGTTTTTTTTAATCTATTTAGATCTTGATCAGATAATTTACCTACATGTAACGTATAGGCTGTATCCCATTTACTAGCGATAACTCTATCACTTCTATCATTATCATCTAGAAAAGCAGAGAAACATACAAGTGAATAAGTTTGCTTATTAATAATTATTTCATAAACAACCGTGCCGAAACCATGTTTATCTAAATCAAATTTCGATTTATGTATTTCCCAGTTGTCGTTGATCAATCTTCTTAAAATACTTCTAGAAAAACTAAGCCGAGAAGGATAGCGTGAACCCATTCTTGATAGTTTCATGTAGTTATAGTTTTCTCTTACTTTTTGTAACATTTATTAAATATCTATAGTTAATTTTGGTTTTTTCATTAATAGAAGTATTAATCTATGTCAAAAATAAGTGAAGATATACTTCTAATTGATGGATTGGAATATTGTAACTGGAATAGGGAATTATTTGAAAATGCCCACCAAGCTGGATTAACTGCAATTCATGCGACATTAGTGTATTGGGAAAATACTGAAGAGTCTTTTGAAAAAATAAATTATTGGCACCGTCTTTTTAAAGAGCATCATGATATTATTGCTCACGCAAAAACTACCGAAGATATTTTGGATGCTAAAAAAAATAATAAAGTTGCAATTATTTTTGGTTTTCAAAATTCTGCTCCTATTGCGAATGATATATTTTTAATTGAAAAATTTTTTGAAGCAGGTGTGAGATTTATGCAACTCACCTATAATAATCAAACCCCACTTGCTGGAGGATGTTTTGAACCTAAGGATTCAGGTGTTTCACGATTTGGAAAAGCTGTTATTGAAGAAATGAATAGACTTGGCATGATTGTAGATTTAAGTCATGCAGGAAAGCAAACTTGTCTTGATGCTATTGAATTCTCAAATAAACCTGTGGCAATTTCTCATGCTAACCCAAATTTCTTTCATAAATCTAAAAGAAACATTGATACTGATATTTTACAAAAACTTGTTAAAAAAAACGGATTTATTGGGTTAAGTTTATATCCTTACCATCTTAAAAATTTAGGTGATTGTAGTATAGAAGATTTTTGTGAAATGATTAAGGAGCTAGTAAACCTAATTGGTGAAGACAATATTGGAATAGGTTCTGATCTTTGTTTAAATTGGCCTGATGATGTAGTTATGTGGATGAGAAATGGAAAGTGGACCAAAAATATCGACTATGGAGAATCTAAAGATAAAAATCCAAAATGGCCTAAGTTACCAAGTTGGTATAAGCAACCAAGTGACTTAAATAATTTATTTTATTTAATGTGTGAAAATAATATTCCAGAAAAAGTTTCTACAAAAATAATAGGTCAGAATTGGTTTAACTTCATGAAAAATCAATTTTAGTTTCTACGACTAATAAAAGAAGCTGATAGCAAACTTATTATTACAATTGAAGCACCAATCATTTGATAAGTTTCTAAATTTTCTTTTAATAAAAAAACAGCTCCAAGAACACCTACCACTGGTTCTAAATACAAAAATAAAGCAGTATATGATTGTCCAATCTTGGGGATAGCAATTAATTGTGACAAAAGTGCAAAGCTATAACATACGGAAGGAATTAAAATTAAAAGATAAATATTGATATCTAAATTAAAATTTAAAGAAAAAAATATTTTTAATATTACAAAGAAGAAAAAAGTATTAAAAACATTTATAAAGATATTAATTGGTATTGGTGAAATATCTTTAATAGACATTTTTTGATTTACTATAATCATACTAGTTGATCCCAGTGATGCAAGAAAAGCTAAAAGAATACCTACTATATTTATGACTTTAAAAGATGGTCCTATAACTAAAACAATTCCTAAAAATGTAACAAAAAAGAGAAACTTTACAGTTAATGAAATTTTTTCTTTATCGACGATAATAGAAAATAAAAGAACATATATTGGATAGAGGCAAAAAATAAGAATTGTTAAACCAACTTCAATAAATATAACTGAAGTCAATAATCCAAGCGTTAATAATATAGAACCCGCTGATATAGATAAAAAGTATATTAGGTTTTTTTTAAAAATTTCTAATAGATTTTTTTGATAAGGGATAAAAGGTAATATAATGATTGAGGCAACTGCGTAACGTAAAAAAATGGTTAATGCCACAGAAGCACCAGAATTATATGCTATTTTTGTAGTAGGGCCAATTAAGCCAAACAAAATTCCAGCAACTAAAGCAAAAATAACTCCAAATATGAACATTTTTTAAATTAACTTTTGACTATTTGTTTTCATGCAGTTATTCAAGCTTCATTACAAAATATATTATGAATGACACATCTCAAAGTTTCGTTAAATTTGAAAAGATCGATAAAAGTTATGATGGAGAAGTGCTAGTAGTAAAAAACTTAAACCTGGATATTGCTAAGGGTGAGTTTGTAACAATGTTGGGTCCATCAGGATCAGGTAAAACAACAACTTTGATGATGTTAGCTGGTTTTGAAACACCTACAAACGGAGAAATATTTTTAGATACCAAACCAATAAGTAAAATACCACCCTATGAAAGAGAAATTGGAATGGTTTTTCAAAATTATGCTCTATTTCCTCATATGACAGTTGAAGAAAATTTATCATTCCCTTTAGAAGTGAGAAAAATTTCAAAACCAGACATTAAGGAAAAAGTACAGAAAGCACTTGATATGGTTGAGTTAGGTAATTTTGGTACAAGATTCCCAGCTCAATTATCTGGAGGTCAGCAGCAAAGAGTAGCTTTGGCTAGAGCACTGGTATTTGAACCACGCCTAGTATTAATGGATGAGCCTTTAGGTGCACTCGATAAGAATTTACGTGAACAGATGCAATACGAAATAAAACATATTCATGATAGGATTGGTATAACAGTTGTCTATGTTACACACGATCAAAGTGAGGCATTGACTATGTCTAACAGAATAGCAGTTTTTAATGATGGAGTAGTTCAACAATTATCTACTCCTGATATCTTATATGAAAAACCTGAAAATTCTTTTGTTGCAAAATTTATAGGTGAAAATAATACACTTAATGGTGTTGTTAGGGAAGTGAATGGATCATCATGTACTGTTGAATTAGATGGTGGTTTTGGAATGGTGAAAGCATTAAAAATTAATGTGAATGAAGTTGGAGAAAAAACTCAACTATCTATAAGACCAGAACGTGTCTCAATAGACAACTCAATATCTGACTCCAACAATTTTTCAGGAAAGATAGAAGAATTGATTTACCTAGGCGACCACATCAGAGCTAGGCTTGATGTTTGTGGTAATAATGAGTTCATAGTCAAGGTTCCAAATGAAGGAAGTTTTAATCATAAAGAGGGTGATGAACTTAAATTAAGCTGGAATTCTGAAGATGTTAGAGCATTAGATCTGTAATTCTACTTTTTTCTATATATTTAGCCAAAATTTTTTACTTTTACCCCTTTTTTTTCATTTAACGACATGTTATTACATCATCATTACGGACATAATCTTAAGATTAAATAATTAAAAATAGGAGGATATATATGTCTAAATTTTTAAAAGCCTTCTTATTTGTGTCACTTGTTTTTGCTCCTTTTGCAGCCAGCGCTGTAACGGTTGCATCATGGGGTGGTGCTTATACAGAAAGTCAACAAAAAGCTTATGCTGATACTTATTCTGATCCTGGCTCAATAGTTTTTGAAAACTACAATGGAGGATTAGGTGAAGTTAGAGCACAAGTTGAAAGTGGAAACGTAACTTGGGATTTAGTTGATGTACTTCCATCTGATGCTATTACTGGTTGTGATGAGGGATTATTTGAAGATATTTCAAGTGAGATCGCATCAATGGGTGTACCAGGACCTGACGGAGAATCAATTGCTGAAGATATGGAAGCTAATGGATTAAATTATCATTCTGGTTGGGACTGTTGTGTTCCACAAATTTTCTGGACTTACGTAGTATTCTATGACCCAGATGCTTTCCCAGGAGAAAAACCTGATAGTATGGCTGACTTTTTTGACGTGGAAAAATTTCCTGGAAAAAGAGGTATCCACACTTGGGCTGATGGAATTATTCAGAAAGCTTTAGTTGCAGATGGAGTTGCACCAAATGCAGTACCAACGGTTTTTGCAAATCAAACTGGTGCAATTGATAGAGCTTTTGAAGTAATGGATAAAATTAAAGATCATGTAGTATTTTGGTCTGCAGGCTCACAACCACTTGAATTAGTAAAAAGTGGTGAAGTTGTAATGGCTGTTGCTTATAATGGTCGTGTTGGTGCAGCTAATCTTGCTGAAGGAGAAAACTTTGAATATATTTGGGAAGGACAAGTTCTAGACCAAGAATATTTATGTTTAACAACTGGATCTCCTAATAGAGAAGCAGCTCTTGATTTTATGATGCATGCTTCAAGCCCTGAGTCACAAGCTGAACAGGCAAAATATATTACTTACGGACCAATGAGAGCTTCTGGTATTCCTATCATTGAAGCAAATGAGCCTTGGGGTCCTGGAGGAGTAGATATTATGCCTCACATGCCTAACACTCCTGAGCGTTTAAAAGTTTCGATCGTTAATGATCCACAATGGTGGTCAGATAATGGTGCAGAAATTAGTGAACGTTACTCAGCGTGGATGGGTAACTAAGGTTGATAATTTAAATTTACTATTTTAGAGTAAAGGCGAGATTTTTCTCGCCTTTATTTATTTTAGGAGGATTGTATTTCTACTTCTGCATTACTTACAACGGACGGGGTTCCTTTAAAGCAAAGTTTAAAAAAAGCTGAGCGAAAAAATAAATTAAGAGCTTTCTTATTAGTTTTTCCACTATTACTTTTTATAATCGTTACGTTTGTTATGCCAATTGGCGATATGCTTTTTAGAAGTGTTGATGATAGTCAAATCAATGGAGTATTTCCAAATACTTTCAATGAATATAAAAAATGGGATAAAGAAAAAGACGTACTCCCACCAGAAGAAGTTTATAAAGCTCTTTTTGAAGAACTTGCTTATGGGGAGAAAATACAAATTGGAAGAGCTTTAACTAGAATGAATTATTCAAAATCAGGTTGGAAAAGTCTGATTAAGACAACTTCTAGACAAATCAAAAAAGCTGTAAAAAAAGATGAACTTCCAAATAATTATAAAGAATTTTTAATTAGTGCTAATGAAAAATGGGCCGACCCAACTTTTTGGTATGCGATGGGGCAAATGGTGAACAATACTACACCTATTTATTATTGGAATGCTCTTGATAGAACTTATGATCAAGATCAAAATGTTGTCATGCAAGATGAAAAAAGACGAATTTATATAAAAACTTGGATTAAGACCTTAAAAATAAGCGTTTATGTTACAATTTTTTGTTTAATTCTTGGTTTTCCCGTAGCTCACCTTCTTGCAAATTTACCATTAAGATACAGTAATCTTCTTATGATTTTTGTTTTACTACCATTTTGGACATCACTTTTAGTACGAACTACTGCTTGGATTGTAATGCTTCAACAAAATGGAGTAATAAATGGAATATTGGTATGGTTAGGTATTTTGAGTGATGATGGTCGATTACAATTGGTTTATAATGAAACAGGAACTTTAATTGCTATGACTCAAATATTATTACCATTTATGATACTTCCTTTGTATAGTGTGATGAGAGTTATTCCCAAAAGTCATATGAGAGCAGCACAAAACTTAGGCGCTAAACCTGCCACTGCTTTTTGGAGAGTGTATTTACCGCAAACTATACCTGGCATGAGTGCAGGCGGACTATTAGTTTTTGTTTTAGCAATTGGATATTTTATTACTCCTGAATTAGTAGGAGGTAAAGATGGAAAATTGATTGGTCATTGGATAGCTTATCATCTTAAAACAACATTAAACTGGGGCTTATGCGCTGCTTTAGGTGCAATTCTTCTTGGTGTAATGCTAATATTTTATTGGCTATATAATAAAATAGTTGGCATAGACAATATTAAGTTAGGATAATTTATGGCACTACCAAGTTACGCAACTCCAGTACAAAGAACTTACTACTACGCCTATTTATTTTTTTGTGCAGTAGTGTTCTTTTTTTTAATTGCACCTTTATTTGCTATTATTCCAATATCTTTTAGCGTTTCACCCTTTATGGTTTTTACAGAAGGAATGCTTGCTTGGCCTCCAGATCCAGAAGCATGGTCTTTAAGATGGTATAAAAACATGATCGGTGATTGCAGTGCAGATGTTGTTTCTTCTACTGTTCCTTGTTCAACAAAATGGATGAAAGGTACAGTAAATAGTTTTTACATTGGTATCATAGCAACTGTTATTGCCACAGCGTTAGGTACATTAGCTGCTTTAGGTTTGAGTAGACCTCATATGCCATACAAAGGATTAATAATGGCAATCTTAATTTCACCAATGATAGTTCCTTTAATTATCACAGCTGCAGGCATGTTTTTCTTTTATGCTAGAATAAACCTAGTTTATACATTTACAGGTGTAATTCTTGCACATGTTGCTCTTGCTACACCTTTTGTAGTAATCACTGTAACGGCAACATTAGTTGGTTTCGATATGAATATGGTAAAAGCAGCACAAAGTCTTGGTGCAAAACCAATTAGAACTTTTTTTAAAGTCATTATGCCATTAATTTTACCAGGTATTATATCAGGAGCTTTATTTGCATTTATTACATCTTTTGATGAAGTTGTTATAGTTATGTTTATGGCAAGTATTGATCAGTTAACTATTCCAAAACAAATGTGGGCTGGAATACGTCAAGAAATAAGTCCCGTTATATTATGTATGGCAACATGCTTAGTTTTACTCTCAATCTTTTTGTTAACCACAGTTGAGCTACTTAGAAGAAGGTCTGAAAGACTCAGAGGTATTAAAGCTCGATAGAACAGTGAAGAACATTGCTGTTATTGGTGCTGGCATAGTTGGTATATGTAGCGCATATTTTTTAAAAAAATCTGGATTTAATGTAACTTTAATTGACAGGGAGCAACCTGGCTCAATGACAAGTTTTGGGCATGCTTGTACTTTTGCAGACTATGCAAATGTTCCTGTAAATTATCCTGGATTGATTTGGGATATACCATCAATGCTCTTAAGAAAAGATGGACCTTTGGCAGTTGATTTTTTTTATATTCTAAAAAACTTGCCTTGGGCAATAAGTTTTTTAAAAAACTGTAAAAAAGAAAAAGTTAATGAAATAGCAAACTCTCTCACCAACCTATTAAAACATTCACAAATATCTTACGATGAAATTTTTCAAGATGTAAATGTAAAAGAATATATTAGCTATGAAGAAAATCTTTATCTTTTTGATTCAAAAAAATCTTATGAAAATTATGAATACGCAAATATGATTAGAAAAAATAATAAATTTAAATAAAGATGAAGTTAAAGAATTAGAACCAAATTTAGCTGATGTTTATTATTCTGGGCAAGTCTTTACTGGATCAAGACATACAACAAATCCATTAGCAATAAGTACTAAGATTTTTAAAAAGTTTTTAGAACTAGGTGGTGTTTATATAAATCAAAATATAAAAAATTTAACACAGAAAGAAAAAAATATAGAATTATTTTTAGAAAATAAAAAACTTAAATTTGATAAAATAATTGTAAGTGCTGGTGCTTGGTCTAATCAAATTGCAAATAAGCTTGGAGATAAATTCCCTCTTGATACCGAAAGAGGGTATCACCTTTTATTTGAAACTGAAGAGAAATTAATAAATCGTCCCGTTGCTTGGTCTGAGTCTGGATTTTACTTAATACAAATTCATGATGGTATAAGAGCTGCTGGCACAGTTGAAATAGCAGGTTTAAATAAACCGCCTAATAAAAAACGTCTTGAAATGATAGAAAGACAATCAAGAAAGGTTTTACCCCAATTGAAAGAAGTGAAATCAACATGGATGGGGAGAAGGCCTACCTTACCAGACTCATTACCTGTTATTGGAAAGTCTCGCAAAAATAATAATGTCATTTATGCTTTTGGACATCAACATATTGGCTGGACTTTAGGGGCTGTTACAGGAAAAATTATTGATAGTTTATCAAAAGATCAATTGCCAAATATAGATATTGGCGCTTATTCTCCTAACCGATTTTAACCTAAACTAATTCCAACATTTTTGACTTGAAGATAAGATTTAAGTCCATCTACTCCTTTTTCACGGCTATATCCTGATTGTTTATAACCTCCAAAAGGAGTTGCATGATTTCCGGTAAACCATTTGTTTACATATACTTGACCAGCTTCTAATTTGCTTGCAGTCCAAGATGCTTTTTTAAGATCTTTTGTAAAAACTCCAGCACCTAAACCATACTCAGTATCATTCGCAATATCAATTGCTTC
>CACDIK010000002.1 GCA_902553005.1 uncultured Alphaproteobacteria bacterium
TCTTTTTATCAAATATTAGCAATTATCAGGTTGAGAATATTTTAAAAACTTTAAAATTAGATATATATTTAGATCAAAAAGTTAATTCATTATCATTTGGAGAAACAAAAAAATTAGAGTTTTTACGATTAATTATAGAAAACAAAAAAACTTGGATTTTAGACGAACCTTTTTCTAATTTGGATGATGAGTCAATTGATGTAATAGCACAAACTTTTGAAGATCATCGCTCTAAGGAAGGCTCAATAATATTCAGCTCACATCAAGAATCAGAAATAAATGTTTCAGAGGAAGTTCTGCTGTAAATAAAATGAATATTTTAAATAAAATAATTTCTTTTTATTATAGAGAGTACAAATTAAATCTAAGTGGCTTTCAAGATATTTTAACAAATATTATTTTTTTCTTTGTTTCAATTTTTATATTTATTTTCTCTATTGGACCAGACAAGGAAGCAATTTCTAGTATAGGTATTGGCATTGTATGGACATTATTATTATTAAGCTCAACATTATCTTTAAGGAAATTTTATCAAGACGATTTTGAAAATGGCAATTTATTGGTTATGCATTTGAATGGATTTAGTTTTGGTTTTATTGCTATTTTAAAAACTTTTTCACATTTTATCTTTGTTCAGGTACCTTTTTTAATATCTATACCGGTTGCAAGTATCTTATTAAGTATTGCAAATGATAAAATTATCTATCTGTTTTCCAGTTTTGCAATAGGATCATTTATTTTATCATGCCTGGGTTCTATTTCATCTTCAATGAACCTAATGAACCAGCGAAACTTCCTGCTAGGAAGTGTTATAGTTATGATATTTAGTGTTCCAATAATTATTTTTTCTGTTGGTATTGTTAATCTTGAAGAAAACTTTAATTCTCTCATAAGTATATTATTTGGAATACTATTGATAGTTTTTGCTATAAATCCTTGGGCAAGTGGTTTGTGTCTTAAACTTGCATTAGAAAATAATTGATATGAAGTTTTTAGTTAATCCTAGTAAATTTAATAAGGTTGCAGATTATGTATTTCTACCTGTGTTGATTTTATCAATTATTTTATTTTTTACAGGATTAATATTTGCATTTTATTTATCCCCTGATGACTATCAACAAGGATCAACAGTACGTATAATGTATGTTCATGTTCCCAGTGCTTGGTTAGCATTACTTACCTATGCTATTATGACATTATATAGTATTGCGGGACTGGCCTTTAGAATACCGTTTGGATTTATCATTAACACGGCAGTAGCTCCTATTGGAGCAGTCTTTACTCTAATATGTATATTAAGTGGATCTTTGTGGGGTAAGCCAATGTGGGGTACATGGTGGGTATGGGATGCACGTTTAACCTCGGTGGCAATACTTTTTATTATTTATATTATTATTATTTTTATGAATTTATCTTTTGAAAATAGGGCTGTAAGAGAAAAAGTTGTAGCAATATTTGTTCTTGTTGGATCGATAAACCTCCCTATAATAAAATTTTCTGTAGATTGGTGGAATACCTTACATCAACCAGCAACAATAAGTAAATTATCAAAACCCAGCATTGACCCCTCAATGATGATTCCTTTAATTATTATGACTCTTGCATTTATTATGGTTGGGTTAGGAATAGCTATTTTAAGAATTAAAACAGAGATAATTTCAAGAAAATCCAATCTAAGTTAATTTGTGACTTTTAGTCCCTTGGATTAAGTATCTTTCCTAAATTTTTTTGCTATTAGGAATTATGTATTTCTGGTACATTTTAGGATCATACTTTTCAGCCTTTCTTTTAATTATTTTGTTATTATTTTTTAGTTATTTAAAATATAGACGAATAAAAAGTAAATGAGTTTACGATTTCAAAGATTGCTGCTTATATTGCTTACTTTGGTAATTATACTAAGTGCAGTCTTACTAATTTTATATAATACAAGAGAAAATGTGTCGTATTTTTACACACCATCTGAGATTGATGAGCTGGAAATCGTAATAAATAAAACGATAAGAATAGGTGGTTTTGTAGAAAATGATAGTTTTAATAAAATTTCTTCAAGTTCATTTAAATTTAACATTACTGATGAAAAAGCATCTATACTTGTTACTTTCAGTGGAATTCTTCCTGATTTATTTAGAGAAGGACAAGGTGCAGTGATAGAAGGTGCTTTTGTTGATAATGATATTTTTAAAGCAACTAATGTTTTTGCAAAACATGATGAAAATTATATGCCAGCGTCAATAAAAAAAGATCTGAAAGATACAGGTTATTGGAATAAAAAATATAAATGAGCTCATTAGTAGGTTTTTTAAGCTTAGTTTTTGCTATTGGTATTAATTTTTATTTATTTTTTTCTAGATACATATTTAAATTTCAAAAACAGAAATTTAATTTATTCATCCGTTTTTCGTCATTATTAACTTTGTTATCTTTTTTTTCATTAATGTATGCATATGTAGTATCTGATTTCTCAAATTATAATGTCTTTCAAAACTCTCACTCAAATAAACCCTTAATATATAAAATATCAGGTACTTGGGGAAATCATGAAGGTTCGATGCTTTTGTGGCTAAGTATATTATCAGTTTTTAGTTTCTTTTTTTCTTTTACAAAAAATATAGACGAAAGTTTTAAAAGATTAACATTAATTATCCAATCTTTACTTCATATTTTATTTGGTCTCTTTATTGTCTTTACATCTAATCCATTTCTAGTTAATTCAATTTTAGTAAATGAAGGTTTGGGTTTAAATCCAATTTTACAAGACCCAGGTTTGGCAGTTCACCCTCCAATTTTATATGGAGGCTACGTTGGCTATTCCATAGTTTTCAGTATTGCAATCGCTGGTTTATTTCAAAATTCAGATGATGAATGGCTTTATGTTGCAAAAAAATGGTCATTGATTAGTTGGACTTTGTTAACTGGTGGAATAGCCCTAGGTTCATATTGGGCATATTATGAATTAGGCTGGGGTGGGTGGTGGTTTTGGGATCCAGTCGAAAATATTTCACTGATGCCTTGGATAGCTGGACTTGCATTAGTTCATTCTCTTATGATGGTAAGAGGTGAGCAAGCTATTAAAAAGTGGATAGTTTTTTTATCAATTCTATGCTTTTCATTAAGTGTTTTTGGAACATTTTTGGTAAGATCTGGAATCTTAACAAGTGTACATTCATTCGCAGCAGATGCATCTAGAGGCATATTTATATTACTAATATTTTTTATTGTGACTGGATTTGGTTTTTTAGTTTTTTTAATAAAAGAGCCAAAAAAATCAAATGCTTTAAACCTGTTATTTATCAACAAGGTTTCAGCGCTTGTAATAAATAATATTTTAATGATTATAGCAACCTTAACTATTCTTTTAGGAACTATATACCCAATTATAATTGAAGTTTTGTATAATAAGAGAATATCAGTTGGAGGCCCTTATTTTAATGCAACAGTAATTCCTATAATGATCCCTGGTTTTTTATTAATGAGCATTGCGCCAATTTTATCCTGGCAAACTAATAAAATGCAAAATTCAAAAAAATATGTACTAGGTTTTATTATCTTAAGTATTTTAGTTTTAATTCAATCATATTTTTTAGATTTTAATACATGGGGCTTAGTTGGACTACTTCTAGGTTTTTGGATAATATTAGCCTCAATTATTGCAATCTTTTCTTCGTACAAAGTTAAATTTAATATTAAGTTTTTCCAAATAATTAATCCTCATATAGCGCATATTGGAGTTGGTATTGCTATAGTTGGGATTACCTGTTCTAGTGTTTTTCAAAATGAGTTAGATTTTAATCTCAATGAGGGAGATAAGTTTGATGTAAATGGAAAAACAGTTTTGTTTCAGGAAATAGAAACAACTAATCAAATTAATTATCAAGCTTTAAGGGGAAAATTTTTATTTGATATTGAAAAAAATCAATCAAAAAAAATAGAGGCTGGAAAAAATTATTATCCGGTTTCTAAAATTATTACATCTGAAGCTGGCATTTTACATCAGTGGAATAAGGATATATATTTTATCCTTGGTGATCAAAAAAATAATGAGTGGTTTGTAAAAGTTTTAATTAATCCATTTGTTAGCTTTATATGGCTTGGAGTAATAATAATGATGTATTCAGGTATAATTGCAGTTACAAGAAGATGAGAAGAATATTTATTTTAACACCATTATTAGTACTTTTAATAATATGTATTTTTTCACTAGTTTATTTATTAAGTGGTAAAGATCCGAATAAACCACCAAGTGCACTTTTAAATAAAGATGTTCCTATTTTTGAAAGTACTTCATTGTACAATTCTAAAGAGATAATTAAAACAATAGACATAAAAAATAAAAAAACCTTGATTAATTTTTTTGCTTCTTGGTGTAGTCCTTGTAAAATAGAGCATCCACTCTTTTTTGAAATTCGTAAAAAACATCCAGAATTATATTTGTTGGGATTTAATCATAAAGATCCAACTACAGATGCAAAAAAATATTTAGAGGATGATGGAAATCCATATGATTTTGTTGGTGTAGATGCTGATGGATTAATTGCATTAGAGTTTGGTGTTTTTGGACTGCCAGAAACATATTTAATTAATGAAGATGGTAAGATTATATTTAAGTTTATGGGTCCAATAACCAAGGATGTTTTGAAAAATGAAATCGAGCCACTTCTTTAAAATTCTACATATAACAATTTTAAGTTTAATGTTTTTTACTTTCAAAATATATGCACTAGAAAATATCGATGAAAGAGTAAAAAATTTAACCTTAGAGTTACGTTGTATGACTTGTCAAAACCAAAGTATTTATGACTCGGATGCTGAATTCTCAAATGATATCAAAAAAATAGTTAAACAAAAATTACAGGCTGGTGAAAGTGAAAGAGATATCAAGAAGTTTTTAGTTGAAAGATATGGTGAATACATTCTTTTTAGACCACTTATGAACTATAATAATATTTTTCTTTGGAGTTTTCCTTTTATATTACTAATAATTGGCGTATTTTTTGTATTAATTAAGACCAAAACAAAAAAGGCTTGAACAATTTATTTTGTTTTTTTTTATTTAGCTTATATGGTTTCCTTATAATTTAGAAATACTTCTTCAAGGAGGAAACGTGAAAAAATTTATAATATACTTATTATCAATTGGTATTTTTGGAGTGGCATCAATTGCAAATTCACAAACAATAAGAATTGGTACAGAAGGTGCTTATCCACCATGGAATAATCTAAACTCAGCTGGTGAACTAGAGGGTGCAGAGATAGACTTTGGTAACGAAGCTTGCAAAAGAATGGGTGTTACTTGTGAGTGGGTAACTCAAGATTGGGATGGTATAATACCTGCCCTTCTTCAAGGCAAATATGACATTATTATTGCTGGAATGTCTATTACTGAAGAAAGAAAAGAAAAAGTTAATTTTACAACTGGTTATATGACTGATGGTGCAAGATTTGCTGTTTTAAAAAATAGTGGCTTAGCAAATTTAAATATTGCAGGTATGGCTAAAGTTAATCTTAATAATGCAGGTGGAAAAGAACAGGCTGCAATAGGTCAACTAATTGCTGCAATGGACGGTAAAACTGTCTGTGTTCAATCTTCAACAATTCACCAAAATTTCTTAGAAAAACATATGTCTGGTGCGGTAGATGTAAAACTTTACCAAGCGGTTGACGATCACAATTTAGATTTAGCTGCTGGAAGATGTGATGCGGTTCTTGCTGACGTAGGATCAATTATTGATTTTATGGAATCTGATGGTGGTGTTGATGTTGCATTTACTGGTCCAACTTTTTCTGGTGGAGTCTTCGGCGATGGTGTTGGTGGAGCAGTTAGAAAAGAAGATACAGATATCTTAGAGATGTGGAATGCTGCTATTGCAGAAATGTCTAAAGATGGGACTACTGCTGAAATAACTAAAGTGTGGTTTGGTAGAGACATTTCTATGTAAATACATCGTATATTAGTTAAAAAGCGGTCTCATAGACCGCTTTTTTTTAATAAAATTATAGTAATAATGATTAAATAAAATTAAACAAAAATTTATAATGAATTCTCTTTTGTATTTAATTATCCAAGTAATAAACCTATTTCAATTTGTTCTCATAATTTACATAATTCTAACATGGTTAGTAAACTTTAATGTAATTAATACAGGTAATAGATTAGTTTATAGCGTCCTAGATGCTTTATATCGATTATGTGAACCAAGCTTAAATTTTGTTAGAAGATACTTACCTAATTTTGGATCCATAGATTTATCTCCTATAGTTGTTTACCTAGGTTTGTGGTTTATTAAAAGTTTATTAATTGAGTATTGGCCTAGATAATTATGCCACAAATCTTAGATGGAAAAAAAGTAGCGCAAAAATTAAAAGATGAGCTAAAAATAGAAATTGATAATTTAAAGTCAAAATTTAATTTTGTTCCGGGGTTAGCTGTAGTTCAAGTAGGAAATGTCTCTGCAAGTAGTGTCTATGTTAAAGCAAAAACAAAAGCTGCTAAAGAGGTTGGAATTAATGTTTTTGATCATCATCTAGAGGAGACAACTAACCAAGATGAGTTAATCAATTTAATTAATCAGTTAAATATTGATAAAAATATAAATGGCATACTTGTACAACTACCTCTCCCAAAAACAATAAATGAAGAGACTGTTCTAAATAGTATAATTCCAGAAAAAGATGCAGATGGCTTTCATCCATTAAATGTCGGTAAACTTTCTATCAGCCAAAAAAATGATGAAAAATTATTGATTCCATGCACTCCATATGGTTGTCTGTTACTTTTACGAGAACTTGACATTAATTTAGCTGGTAAAAATGCTGTGGTGATTGGAAGATCAAATATAGTTGGAAAACCTATGTCTCAATTATTACTCAAGGAATCTTGTACTATAACAACAGTTCATTCAAAAACTGTAAATATTGAAAATATTTGTAAAAATGCTGATATTTTAGTAGCTGCTATAGGTAAGCCTGAGTTTGTAAAAAAAAATTGGGTAAAAGAAGGCGCAATTGTTATTGATGTGGGTATAAATAGAATCAAAATAAATGAAGAAAAATCTAAATTAGTTGGTGATGTTCTATTTAGTGAAGTGGAAAATATTGTAAGTGCAATTACTCCAGTTCCCGGAGGAGTAGGGCCAATGACTATTGCTTGTCTTCTAAGAAACACAACTATAGCCTTTAAAAATTCATATGACGTATAAAAATTAGCTGTAAAGCAAAATAAAGTTTAAAAACAAAATTAGAAATAAATGGAAACTAAAGATTTAAATTTATTAAATAATTATATTTTTTATTTGTTCCCCTTTTTATGCTTTATATATTTATTAATAAAATTGTCATGATCCATTACGTCTAAATCTTGTTTTTTTGACCAATTCCCAAGTATCTTTTCTTCATAGTTGGAGTGCTCTTGAGTATAATTTTTTAAAAACATGAATCTTGATCTAGTTGCATCAAGAGCATGACAATCAGTAAATGCAGGTAAGCTATATATTAAGTCGTAAGTATAATAGCTGGTATATTGATTAAAAAAAATATCTAATAATTTTTGTTTTTTTTTGTTTAGTAACAAATTGTTAAAACCAATAAACCCCGATTCTGTATAATAGCCAATCCTATCATAAATTGATAACAAAGTGTCTTCAGGCAAACATTGATTAAACCAACTATTAGGAATTTTACTAAGAAATTCAGTATCTGCATCAATATAAAAAAATTGTTCAGAGTATTTTCTTGCATCGCTCTGAGCAAAAACCTTATAAGAAAATCTTACAGGATCTAATAAATAAGATACTTTTGAATTAATTTTAGACTTTTCTTTATTTCTCTCAATAAATTTGTAACATAAAGGCTGTTCTGTAAATAAGTTTAGATAAACTATATTTTTATTTTTAGGATATAAGTCTACATTATCTTCAACATAACAGTAAAGTTTGAGACTTTGATCTGTTTTTATAAAACTATCAATAAGTTTGTTTGCGTATTTTTCAAATAGTGAAAAATTAAAAGTTGTAACAAAAATTTTTTTAATCATTTAGTATTAAGTCTAATTTTTTAATCTTAATGAAGAAATTTTTATAAAACCTTCTGCATCTTTTTGATTATAATCTCCTACTTCATCAAATGATACCAAAGATAATTTATATTTGCTTAAAGGAGATTTACGTCCACTTATAATTATGTTTCCTTTATAAAGTTTTAATCTGACCTCACCAGTTACATTTTTTTGGGTTGAGTCTATTAAATTTTGCATAGCAATTCTTTCGGAAGAAAACCAAAAACCGTTATATATAGTTTCAGCATACTTTGGCATAATTTCATCTTTTAAATGGGCTTCCCCCCTATCAAGAGTTATACTTTCTATTGCTCTATGAGCTTTTAGTAATATTGATCCACCAGGAGTTTCATAGATACCTCTAGACTTCATTCCTACAAAACGATTTTCTACAATATCCTCTCTTCCTATTCCGTGTTCAAAGCCATATTTATTTAATTCAGTAAGTATTTCATGGGGTTTCAATTCTTTTTGATTGATAGCCACTACATCTCCACCTTTAAAACTTAAGGTAATTTCATCAGGTGAATTTTTAGAATTGTCTATTGATTTAGTTCTTGAAAAAACATACTCGGGCGCTTCTTTCCATGGATCCTCTAAAATCTTTCCCTCAGAAGATGTATGCAGTAAGTTAGCATCTGTACTGAATGGCGCCTCTCCTTTTTTGTCTTTTGGAATAGAAATTTGGTTTTTTTCTGCAAAATTAATTAGATCTTTTCTTGAATTCAAATCCCATTCTCTCCATGGAGATATTACTTTAATTTCTGAATTATTTGCATAGTAGCCTAACTCAAACCTAACTTGATCATTCCCTTTACCTGTTGCTCCATGGGCTACAGTATCTGCACCTACTTCTTCAGCAATTTCAATTTGTCTTTTAGCTATTAAGGGTCGTGCTATAGCAGTTCCTAAATAATAAGATCCCTCATAAATAGCGTTTGCTCTAAACATGGGAAATACGTAATTTTTGACAAATTCTTCTTTTAAGTCTTCTACAAAAATCTCTTTCACCCCTAGAGACTCTGCTTTTTTTCTAACTGGAGATAACTCTTCACCTTGACCAAGATCAGCTGTGAATGTAACAACGGGACATTCATATTTATTTTGAAGCCACTTAAGTATAACACTAGTATCTAATCCACCGGAGTAAGCTAAAACAATTTTTTTAGGCATTTAACATTCTTCAATTAATTTATTATAAACTGCAGTAAAGCCATTGAGTGTATATTTATCATTAGTAACAGTACCTCTAGAAGACTCGCCTGTAACTTTAAGTTCAAGCCCTTTTTTCATAGCAAAAATTACTTTAGCATCTTCTTCAGTCCAAGCAGCAGTTGGCAAATCCTCAGTTGTATAAAATTTGTATTCTCCTTTATCTATATTTATAATAATATCAGAAGGTACTTTGTAACTATAACCAGCCTCTATTTGAACTACTGTGTCTGGATTACCTATATTTTTATAGACTAAAACGTAGAAGTCTCCCCTTTTCTTATCACTTGGTAAATCTGTATCTATTGCTAAACTCCCAATATAACAGTACTCATCAGTTTTCTCAAATGACCATTTACCCACCTCTAGGGCGATTAATGTGCTAGGTAGTGCTACATATAGCACTATAAAAAACTTAATAAAAATTTTCATCAATGGCCTCTTTTAGTATATCTTATGCAAATAGTTAAGAAAGTTTAGACAAAGTTAGAACCTTTTTAAAATATGGAAAAAATACATTTAACCAACTTAATGAAAAGAATTCAAAAAGACCGCGACGAATTGGCTTTCTCTGAAATTTTCGATTTTTTTGCCCCAAAAGTTAATGCTTATTTTATTCAAAATAATATCAAATTTGAAAGCTCTGAAGAGTTAACGCAGGAGGTTTTGAGCACTGTTTGGGTAAAATCAAATCTGTATGAACCAGAAAAATCCGCTCTTTCTACATGGATTTTTACTATTGCAAGAAACAAAAAGATAGACTTTTACAGGAAAAATTCAAAGATAGATTTCAGAGAAGAAGACATAAGGGACTTTTTATACCAAGATAAAGAAGTTGATCCAGTTGAGGAAATCGAGACAAACAAACAAATTGAACAAATAAATAATCAATTAAATGAACAACAGAAAATAATGATAAAAATGAATTTTTTTGAGAACAAAAGTCATAAAAAAATTGCCGAAGAGCTTGAAATTCCTCTTGGGACAGTTAAATCTAAAATAAGGCATATTTTGAAAAATGTGCAGAAAATGTTAGTATGAATGGAACAGTAGTAAAAAACCAACTTATTTTTGATTTTGCATCCGGAGTTCTTGGACCTGCAAAATCGATTTTTGCATCAACTTATTTACAATTAAACTCAAGCGCCTCAAGAATGAGTAATACTTTTGAAGGCATACTTGGGGACAATCTAATGAATAATGTAGATATTGCGCCTAAAAGTTTAAAATATTCAGATTGCATAAATAATGACATTATAAAAGCTGAACATCCAGTTAAAAATCCGATTACTACTTTTTTTGGCGATTTAAATAATTTAAATTGGAAACAAGTTTATAAAGGTTTTAGAGAATTCACCGCCTTAATTGAAGATAAAGATGAGTTAAAATTAATAAAAATGGACCCAGGAGTTTCCGTGCCACTTCACTCACATGGAGGTAAAGAATACATACTGGTTTTAGAAGGTAGCTTTCGAGATGAACATGGCGAATATTCAAAAGGTGATATACAAATAAATGATCAGAAAATAAAACATACACCTATAGCATCAAAAGATACTGGGTGTGTATGTCTAAGCATTACTGAAAAAGATGTGATCTTCTTTGGTAAGTACGGATCTTTCTTAAACTTATTTACATTTATTAAATCTTTTTTTAAGCAAAAATAATTTCATTATAGTATAACGTTGAACGTGACCAAAATTCACGTTGATTTCATCAGAGGTAAAAGAATTGAGAGTACCCATCATATTAAAGCATTAGTAACAAACGCTGATGGTAAAATTTTATTATCAACAAATAATGATAACGATTTTTTTTTCCCTCGATCTTCAATTAAAATATTTCAAGCTATTCCTTTTGCAATGTCAGGAGCGATCAAAAAATATAAATTAAATTCAAAACATATAGCTTTATCCTGCGCTTCTCACAAAGGAGAGATATTTCATATAAGTGAACTACAAAAATGGATTTCAAAAATAAACTTAAAAATAAAAAATTTAAAATGCGGTGTTCATGGACCATTAGATAAAACGGCTTCAGAAAAAATAATTTATTCTGGAAAAAAATTTAATGAGTTACATAACAATTGTGCTGGCAAACACTTAGCTATGTTAACAAGTTGCTTGGATAATAATCATAGCATCGAAAATTATTTAGATTTCAATCATCCTCATCAAAAGAATATTAGAAAAGTTTTCAATAAATTCACAGAAACGAAATTATCAAAAAAAAATTTCTCATTAGATGGTTGCAGTGCTCCACAATATTCATTCCAAATAAAATCAATATCTAAAGCCTTAAATAATTTAATTAAATGTTATAATAGTGATCTTGAATATTCAATAGCAGCAAGAATACTAATTGATTCGACTTTAAAATATCCAAATTACATTGGAGGAACAAAAAGCTTTGATACTAAAGTGATTGATTCTTCAAAAAGTAAAATATTTTGTAAACATGGTGCTGAAGGTGTTTTTTTGTTTGCTCATTTGAAAAAGGGAATAAGTGGAGTAGTTAAAGTAACAGATGGTAATGAAAGAGCAATACCAATAACTATAATGAATATTTTTAAGAAATTAAATATAATTAATAAAAGTGAATTAAGAAACTTACAAAGAAAGGAAGAATTTTATCTAAAAAATCATGCAGAAAAGAAGATTGGGTTTATTAACTGTAAGATAATATAAGTAACAAAAACATACCAATCAATATTGTTAATGGCAGTCTTAGAAAATAGAAGGCACTTTTATTTAATTCGTTAGAAAATATAATAATGTAGTCAAAAAATAATTGTGTTAACAACAGCAGAATTATTAAAATAAATATTATTAAAATATTAATATTATAAAGGTTTAATATTATAATAATAACTGAAAATAGACTTGGTAGAAAACCATAAACTACAATATATGTGGGTGGATTATTTTTTAAATTCCAGTTAATTGATCCAATAAAAACTATGATTATTAAACTGTAATAAGTAATAAAATTGAGCAAAATCTCTTCTTCAATTTTCAAAAAAAAATATTTATCTAAAAATACTATAGCGTATGGTATTAAACCAAAATATGAAATTAGGAATTGTATATTAATTTTTTTGAACATTAATTATGGTTAAAAATAGTATCATTTTAGAAATAGAAAAACTTTTAAATAGTAAAAAAATTTTAGATTACAACATTTTATCTGACTCTTTTGGAATAAATTGTTTGAAAATTGAGACAGACGATAAAGAGCGATATATTGTAAAATATTATTACAAAAAAGAGGGTAAGTTCAATGCAATAAAATCTGAAGCTGATAATATTCTTTTTTTAAATAGTCATAAGTTCAATTTTTTTCCAAAAATCATTAATAATAATAAATTTCTAATAATGTCATTCATAGATAACAATAATCATCTGCCAATTAAGACCAATGATGATTTATTAGGTGCTATAATTTCACTTCATTCTAAAAGGAGTAATGATTATGGATTTAATTTTGATACTCAAATTGGTGGATTAAAGCAGTCAAATTCTAACTCAAAAAATTGGGTAGAATTCTATAGAGACAAAAGATTGCATTACATATTTGATTTAATTAATAAAAAACAACCAATGGATAAGGCTATAAATACTAAAATTGAACTATTATTAAAAAAAATAAATAATTTCATTCCCAGCAATCCAAAACCATCACTGCTACATGGTGATTTATGGGAAGGAAATATACTTTTCAAAAATAAAAAGTTTTCAGGTTTTATTGATCCAGGATCCTTTTATGGTCATAATGAATTAGAAGTATCCTATTTGAGATGGTTTAATCCTAAATTTATTGATAGGAATTTTTTAGATAAATACAATGATCATATAAGTATTGATAAGTATTTCTTAAATTATGAACCAATTTATCAATTGTATTATTCATTATTAAATGTCTATTTATGGGATAGAAGCTATATTGAAAATGTTCGAG
The DNA here is from genome assembly GCA_902553005.1 of uncultured Alphaproteobacteria bacterium. Lineage (GTDB taxonomy): Bacteria > Pseudomonadota > Alphaproteobacteria > HIMB59 > CACPNW01. Next base: position 13,223 of record CACDIK010000002.1, read on the forward strand.
GTTTGTTAGAAAAAATTAAAATATGAAAAATTAAACACAGGGGTTGGGATCAGATAAGTGTATGTCTTCAATTTCTTTTAATAATTCTTTTGACAGCGTAATATCGATGCTATCTATATTCTCTTTAAGTTGGTCCATTGTTGTAGCACCAATTATATTACTCGTAACAAATGGACGATCATTCACAAAAGCATTTGCGAAAGTGGAAGGCGCGATATTGTGTTTTTGAGCAAGTTTAAAATATTTTTCAATAGCTCTTTCTCCTCTTTCAGTATGATGTCTAGAAAATCTTCGTGGCCAAAGGGTGTATCTAGCTTTTTGAGGATTTTTTCCACCAATGTATTTACCGCTTAGTCTACCGCCTGCTAAAGGTGAGTAAGCAAGTAAACCACAACTTTCTCTGATAGAAACTTCAGAATTATGAATATCAAATACACGGTTAACTAGACTATAAACATTCTGTATTGACATCATACGAGGAAGATTTTTTTCCTTAGATATTTGGAGATATTTCATAACACCCCAGGGTGTTTCATTTGATAAACCTGCATATCTAATCTTACCTGACTTAACAAGCTGATCTAAGTTATATAAAACCTCTTGTACTGTAGTCCAATCATTATCACTTGCGTCATACTCAAAGTCTAAAACTCCAAACTTTGGTACTTTTCTTTCAGGCCAATGAAGTTGGTATAAATCAATATAATCAGTTTTTAATCTTTTAAGACTTTCATCTATTGCAGCATTCATATTCTTTTTATCAAAACCAAGATTTTTAGATCCTTCTCTAATCCACTCTAGACCATCTGATTTTGATGCTATTTTTGATGCTAAAATTATTTTATCTCTATTTTTTTTTTCATGAAACCAGTTGCCAACTATTTCTTCAGTTTTTCCATAAGTTTCTTTGCGAGGCATTACAGCATACAATTCTGCAGTGTCAAAAAAATTTACTCCTCTTTCGACAGCATAATTCATTTGATCAAAACCATCTTGTTGGCTATTTTGTTCACCAAATGTCATGGTACCTAAACAAATGACGCTTACATCAATATCTGTATTTCCCAGTTTTCTATATTTCATACTATTTTTATAAAATGCCTTGAAATTGTCGGATTTATAGCGATATTAGTAATAATTAAAAGGAGAAATTATGGCTTTAGACTTTAATCAACGATCTTATACTAAATCAGTAGATCAGGCGGCAATTGATGAAGGCTTGAGAGCGTACATGCTTAAAGTCTACAATTATATGACAATCGGCTTATTGCTTACTGGTTTTATTGCTTACTTTTTTGGAAAAGCATCAATAGTTACTAATGAGATGGGGCAAATTGTTGGGGTAACTCAGGTAGGGGCATTACTTTTTGGGTCTCCTCTAAAATGGGTGGTTATGCTAGCACCTTTAGGATTTGTTTTTTATTTAAGTGCGAGAATTAACAGAATGTCAGTTTCAGCCGCACAAATTACTTTTTGGCTTTTTGCAAGTATCATGGGTTTATCTCTTGCATCAGTATTTATAGAATTTACTCAAACTTCGATAGCAAGAGTATTTTTCATTACGGCAAGTACTTTTGGGGCAATGAGCTTATATGGCTACACTACAAAAAGAGATCTAACAAAACTTGGTGGTTTTTTGTTCATGGGTCTAATTGGTATTATTATAGCAAGTGTGGTAAATATTTTCGTTGGATCAACAGCCCTTCAATTTGCAATCTCAGTTATTGGTGTTTTAGTATTTGTTGGTTTAACAGCGTACGATACTCAAAATATCAAAAATATGTATTATGGTGGGGATAGTGAGGAGATAGGTTCTAAGAAAGCATTAATGGGTGCCTTAAAACTATACCTAGATTTCATTAATCTATTCATTTTATTACTACAATTATTTGGCCAAAGAAGATAATTCTTTTAAATCCAAAATATCTTTTTATTATACCCAGTCTTTTATAGACTGGGTTTTTTTATGTCTAACTTAGAAAATAAACTTAAGAAAATAGTTAACACCTTTAACAATATAAATAAGGAACAAGGCTATAAAGATATAAAAAAGTTATCTGAAAAATATCAGAAGAATATAAAAGTTCTAAATGTATTATCACAGATATCCCAAAAGATGGGTGATATAGATACAGCATTAAACTCTTTAAAAAAAATTTTATTAATCGAAAATAATAATGTCGCTCTTCTTTCTAAAATTTATAAATTATTTTTATTCAAATCTTCATTGGATGAAGCTTTAGAATATATTGATACAATTTTAAGAATAGATAAGGGACATTATGAGTCAATGCGTGATAAAGCTTATATTTATTTTTTAAAAAATGATTTTATTAATGCAAAAAAATACATAGATGAAATTTTGAAATTAAAAGATGAAGATTTCTTTGCCTATAATATTAAAGGTTTAATATATTTAAAAAATAACGTTTTGCATGAAGCAAAAGATTATTTTGAGCAAGCAATTAAAATAAATAATAAACATGTTGATAGTTACAATAATTTAGGTGTGTGTTTGCTCGAATTAGAGAAATTGAATGAAGCATACAAAATATTTAAAGACGCTTATGAAATAGACTCTAGTAATACTAAAACTCTTATAAATCTGGGTAATGTTTTAAGTCTTCAAGATAATATTTTAGAAGCTATAAAAATTTACAGTCAAGCTTTAAATTTGTCTCCTAATAATCAAGAAATTTTATCTAATATAGCAATATGTTATTGTAGAGAAAATAAAGAAAAGGAAGCTAAAATTTACTATGATAAAGCAATAAAAATTAATCCATATGATTATAAATTGAAATATGCCTATTGTACTTTACAGTTAAAAATAAATAATTTTACCAGTTCATGGGATTTGTTTGACTCAAGATTATTGATAGAAAAAAATAAAATTAAATTAAATAATTTTGAATTAGTTAAGAATAATCTGTTTGAGAATTTAAATATTCACCCAGAAAATAAAATACTAATTTTAAGAGAGCAAGGAATAGGTGAAGAAGTTTTATTTAGCTCTGTATATCAAGAGACCATCGATAAGTTTAAAGATATTAAAATTGAAGCTGATAAAAGACTGGTATCGGTATTTAATCGATCGTTTCAAAATGATATATTTGTCGAAGATGGATATTATTCAAAAAAATCAAACATATCTGAATTTGATAATGTTGTATATGCAGGAAGTATAATCAAATTCTTTAGAAAAAGAAAAAGTGATTTTACTATTAGTAATTATTTAATTGCTAGAAATGATATTATTGAAAAATACAAAGAAAAATTATCTAATTATAAAGATAAACTCAAAGTAGGTATTTCATGGAAAAGTGTAATAAATATTTATGGAAGTTTAAAATCATTATCTATCAAAGATTTTGAACCATTATTTACAAATGACAGGCTTATTATAAACTTACAATATGGAAATATTGAAAAAGACAAAGAATATTTATCAAGTCAGAACAAGAATTTAAAAATTTTTAATGAATTAGACTTATTCAATGATATTGAGGCTTGTATGGGCTTACTAAAAAACTTAGATTTATTTATAACAGTTAGTAACTCGACAGCTCATTTTGCTGGAGCTCTAGGTATACCCACAATATTAATATGTCCTAAAAAATCGTCTACGTATTACTATTGGAATACAAAAAGTGGATCATCAATATGGTATAAAAATTTAAAAGTTTTAAGAGTAGAAAGTTCAATAAATAAAACTATAGAGCAAATTAACAACATTGTAGAAAAAAATAATGAATTTAATTTCTCAAATTAATGATATTCTTAAAAAATTTGAAACTGGTGATAAATTAAAAAGTTATAAAGAACTTCAAAAAATTTTTAAAAAAAATAAAGATAATAATTTATTACGATATAACCTAGCAGTTATTCAACAAAGTCTAAACATGAATGAAGAGGCTAGAATAAATTATAATTATTTAATAAAAAATGAAAAAAATCTGAAAGCAATGATTAATCTTTATAATATGGATATTACAGAAGCGAATTATTATGAAGCTTTTAACACAATAGAAAGTATTTTAAAAATAAAGACAATTGAAAACGTAATTAAAGACAAAGCTTTTGTTCTTTATAAATTAAATAGAATTGAAGAAGCAAAAAAAATTTGCATATTTTACCTAAATAAAAATAATGAAAATTTAGGTTTTCTTACTGTAATAGGTCAGTGTTTATTTCATGAAAGAAAATATGATGAAGCTATTATAATTTTTGAAAAAATACTACAAATAGACTCAAAAAATCTCTCAGCATTAAACTCTTTAGCAAGGACACATAATGAAAAAAACGACAAACTAAAAGCAGAAGAATACTATCTAAAAGCACTAAAGATTGACGGGTCATCTTTTTATTTGTTAAATAATATTGCAGGTTTTTATCGAGAGAATTCATCTTATGATAAAGCTATTGATTACTACAAACAAGCTCTTTCAGTAAATCCAAATAATGCATATATCTATAACAATTTAGCTAAAATCTATTTTGATTTAAACAATCATGAAAAAGCTATGGAAAATAGTTTTAAAGCTTTGAAAATGAAAAAAAGTGATGGTGATATTCAAAAAACAATTGCCTTCATATATCTTAAAGATCATGATTTTGAAAATGGTTGGAACTACTATGATGGAAGATTGGATATAGAGGATTTTAAAGAGAAAAATAATTTCATAAAAAAATTAAACAAAAAATTATACAGATCACGTAGTCTTAATAATCAAAAAGGTAAATTTCTAATTGTACGTGAACAGGGAGTTGGGGATGAAATACTTTATAGTTCTATGTATGAAGATGTATTAAGTGATTTTGATAATATAATTATAGAGTGTGATCCTCGTTTATTAAATTTCTACAAAAGATCATTCCCAAAATATAGAACAAAATTTGTTAGCCTTGGAACTATTACAAATGATGATGAAGAGTTTAAAAAAATTGACTATATAATTTATGCTGGAAGCCTAGGAAGATATTACCGAAAGAATATAAAAGATTTTAAAAATAATTCTTTTTTAAAATTATACGAAAAAAAATTAGAGGAAATGAATAGAAAATTGTCAATTTATAAAAAAAAATACAAGATTGGATTATCATGGAAAAGTTTTAGTGATAAATTTGCCACAGATAAATCTCTAAACCTTAAAGATCTTAATAAAATGTTTAGTCTTAATAATTGTGATATCTTTAATTTACAATATGGTGATGTTGAAGATGAAATAAATAGTTTCAATAATACAACTAAAAATAAACTACTTAGTATAGAGGGTTTGGATTTGATAAATGATTTTGAAGGTATTGCTTCATTATTAAAGTCACTTGATGTTTTTATTTCTGTTAGTAACAGTACTGCCCATCTTGCAGGAGCGTTGGGAGTGAAAACAATTTTGATTAAGCCAGAAAATTTTGCTGTTTTTCATTACTGGAATCAAAAAACAGATAATACTCCATGGTATCCTTCAGTTAGACTGATTGACAAAAAAATCTTTTTAAATGATTCTAAATTTTTAAAAAATATTTTAGGTATTTGAGTTAAATTTATTAGAAAGATATTCATCTCTTTCTAATATCCATTCTTTTGCAAATTCAACATCTTGCCATTCGGAAAACCAGGGTCCACCTCTTGTATAATGAACTGCATAGGGCTTTTTATTATTATGACCTGAGGTCCAACCTTCCAACCAGTTCCATCTTTCGTCTAGTAAGCCAATTTCATTATCTTGACACCATTTGAATTGATGAAGATATGCACCAGTTTCATTATTTACTTTCTCAACTGTAAGATTCTTTGTGCTTGGATGAGAACAATTATATAGGATAAAACTAGACCAATTTTTTCTTGGATAGATTGTTTGTTTTTGTCCATCCATCTTATGTTTTTCTTTAGGGGTATAATCATGTTGAACACAATAAGCAGCTTTAGTTTCATCAAGATTTTTTAACAAATTTGCAACATCTCCTAAAAAAATAAAATCACAATCACAAAAAACTGCCCACCCTTTATAATTCATAAGTTTAGGAACTAAAAATCTGGAATAAGTAAATTCTGTAGAAGCTAGTGGGTCGACATTTCTAGTATATAACTTTTTAGCTATGAGTTCCTCGAGCTTTAAAGACATAACGTTTACTTTAATGCTAGATCGCTTTAAAAGTGAATGTTTACATACTCTATATGCAATATCTTCTTTAGAATCATACCCAATGAAGAAATTTAGTTTCATATTAATAATTACTATTTCTTAACATTTTATGTGATGCCCAAACAAGCGAATTATAATTTCCAGAATTAGATAAACTACTCCACTCATCTTGGGTTTGGTTAGTAATTCTACAAATCCATGTATCTTCCACATTTGCATTTTCAGCTCTCAAAATCCATGCATCACTTTTCTGTTTATCATTATTTTGTCCAAGTTCTATGTCTGACATAAAGTAACAGATTTCTTTTGATGGATTAGATCCAATCATACCTGAAATATTTTCCCTAGCCAAATCCCAGTTTAGATTTTTTATAGCAAAATACACTAAAAGTTTTTTAGACTCCTCTGAATTTAAATTATTTTTAACCAAATCATTTATAAATTTTATTTCACTTAAATCATTCTGAATTAAAATTTTTGTTATAATAGATCTCAGTAAAGAACTTTGATTTAAGTTCCAATACTTCTTAATTTGTTTACTTAAATTTCTTTTATCATTTAAATTTGCAAGAATCTCTAAGTGTAATTTTATATATGGAGCAAAGCTTTTCTTTAATTCAATTGCTTTTAGAATATTTTTTAAAGCATCTTTTAATTCACTATCAGATTTAATTTTTGCTATCTCATAATATCCAATTGATTTATTTTCACTAAGATCATTTTTATTTATAATTTTATTTGAGAAGGCTTTATCTGATAATAAAATTAGTTGATTCCAATTCTTTGTTTTGGCAGCAATAAATATTAATGTTTCATAAAGCTTTTCAATATTAGGGTTTAAAGAGAATAATTTTTCTCCATATAAAAAAGCATGGTGATAATCATGGTTTTTTAAATTTTGTTCCATTAAACCCCTATAACCTAGTGTTTCTGTCTTTTTTGATTTAATCATATCCTCATAGACATTGTTAAGTTCTGGAAATTTTTTCTCTATCTTTAATACCTCAGATTTTAATAAAAGAGATAAAGATGGGTCATCTTTTAAATAAGAGGTCATTTTTTTATGAGATTTTATTGCAGATTTATTGTCTTTATTTGCTACAGCAATCATTGCATCAACAAAATGTAAGTAACCTTTTTCAATTTTATTATATTTATTTTTTAGAAAATATTTACCGAGTGAAAGTCGTGATCGGAAAAATAAATAAAGCACAAAATATAATAGAAAAACAAAAGATAAAAAAACAACGGCAAATAAATTTGAAGAAAAAGAATATTTTAAATTTCCTATATCTAAGGATACAATAAATGGATTAGTAAAAATAAAAGTGAGCGCTATGATTAATAGTAAAAACTGCAATACAAAAATTGAAAATCTATACATTATTTAATTTTGATATTTCTGTTATAAAATTATTATAGTTATTCATTTCATTTAAAGATACTTTAAAAAAAACTTTATAATTTTCTATCTTACTTATACTGTTATAAGCTTTTGTTATGTTTCTATTTTTAATAAAAAATTTAGTTTCCTCTAATATTAAAATTTTTTCATCAGAAATAATATTTTCAGAAGATGGAGAGAGGTTTATATGAGGTAAAAGAATTTTGTTAAATAAACTATTATTTTCATTCACAATATTCTTCAAATATAAATTAACTTCTTTATTAAATTGATCTTCTAGAAATAAATGACCTTTGTATTTATTTCTTTTTAGAATTGATAATTTTTCCAAAATAGGTCTTTTGTTGTTTTTTAAAATTGTTTCAAGATATTTAAGCTCTCTTTCAAAATCTATGTTGTTTTCATATTTGATTTTTATTAGTTCAACTACTTCTGTGATAGATTGATTTACTAGCTCAGGATTGTTATTAGGCTGATCTGCAATATTTTTATTTTTTATAGAAGAAATCTCATAACTTAAAGAATTAAAATTCTTATTTAACAATTCTATACTTTCATTAATTGACGTCAAATCAACTTTTGATTCTTTATTTGAATTTTCTTTAATAAGTTTTTCTATGTTTGTTAAAGCAGTTTTTGTTTCTAATATTTGTTTAGATATATTTTTTATAAATTCAGAATTTTTATTAATATTGTCTCTAAGTTCATTTTCTAATTCAATCTGAATTTTGGATACCTTATCTTCATTTTGATAATTCGTATAAAGAAGATAAATTAAGAAAAAAACACATAATAAAAGAATAAAGCTTAATGAAAATTTAGAAAAAATATAAAAACTTTCAAAAATTTTTTTCATGCCCTTTTTTTAGCATTATTAGTTTGTTGTTTAACAGTGTAAAATACTATACCAAAAAAATATGCTTGTATTTGCTGCAGAAACTTCGTGCGACGAAACATCGGTGTGTCTAATGAAAAACAGCTCTATTGTAGAACATATTACTTTTTCTCAAGAAATTCATAAAATACATGGTGGGGTTGTTCCAGAGTTAGCATCAAGATCACATTTAGAGAAAATACAAAGTATAACATTTGATTTATTTCGTAATAAAAAAATAGAACCAAAAGAAATAGATGTTTATACTGCTACTTGTGGACCCGGACTTATAGGCAGTTTATTGGTTGGCTCAACTTTTTCCAAATCTTTAGCAATTTCTTTCAACAAACCATTCATTCCAACTAATCATCTAGAAGGACACATATTGTCTACAAGTTTTAATAACAATATTAAATTTCCAAATCTCATCTTGCTTTTAACCGGGGGGCATACTCAGGTTTATTTGATGAAAAGTGAGAATGAAATAGAGCTATTAGGACAAAGTGTTGATGATGCAATAGGAGAAGCTTTTGACAAAACGGCAAAATTAATCGGCCTATCATATCCTGGTGGTAGTGAAATTGAACAACAAGCACTTAAAGGGAATGAGGACAAATTTGTTTTACCAAAACCATTAGTTAAAGAAAAAAATTTTAATTTTTCATTTTCTGGTATTAAAACAAATATAAACCTTTTAACAAAAAAAAATAAAATTGATAAAAAATTTGTAGAAGATTTGTCAGCATCATTTCAAAAAAATATTACTGAAATTCTTATTGAAAAGTTAGAAAGAGGCTTAAAAAGATTAGGATCTGAAAATAAAAATATAAGATCAATTTCCGTAGTAGGAGGAGTCTCAAATAACAAATATATTCGAAGTAAAATAGAAAATTTTTTTGTCAAAAAAAATATTGAAATTTATTATCCTATAAAAGAAATGATGGGAGATAATGCTGCAATGATTGCATGGGCATGTATGAAATTTTATAAAAAAGAAAGAAATGATTTATTTTTTAAACCAATGCCTAGATTAGATGTAAGAAGTGTATTATAAAATTAATCTCGTAAAAAATATGAACTAAAAAATATTAAAATGAAATATTGGTTGTTGAAATCTGAACCAGATGCGTGGTCTTGGGATAATCAAGTTAAAGAAGGTGCATCGATGTGGGATGGAGTTCGAAATTATCAAGCTAGAAATAATTTAAAAGAGATGAAAAAAAACGACTTATGTTTTTTTTATCACTCAGTAACAGAAAGAAGTATTGTTGGTATTGTTAAGGTTGTAAAAGAATATTATCCAGATCCTACTGATAACTCAGACCGTTTTGTTGTGGTCGATGTTAAAGCAATAAAAAAATTAAAAAACCCAGTCTCTCTTGATCAAATAAAAGAAAATAATAAGTTGAAGGATATAGCTCTTGTAAAACAAAGCAGACTCTCCGTAATGCCTTTAAAAAAAACTGAATGGGATATTATAATTAAAATGTCAAATTAGCTTAAAAAAATATTTACTTGTTGATATTTTAATAAATTAGAATTACTCTCTTAATATGGAAATCAAAGAACAATGGCTTAAAAATGCAAAAGTAGATGAAGAAAAATATTCTTCAATGTACAATCAATCGCTACATAACAATGATGAATTTTGGTCTGAACAAGCAAATAGAATTGATTGGATAAAAAAATTTACAAAAATCAAAAATGTAAAATATTCTAAAGATGATGTGAGTATTAAATGGTTTGAAGATGGTAATCTTAATGTTTCTTATAATTGTATAGATAGATATGCTAAAAGTAGTCCTGATAGAACCGCAATAATTTGGGAGGGTGATGATCCTAATGAAACAAAAAAAATAACTTATAAAGAGCTATTATTAAATGTATCAAGAGCAGCAAATGTACTTAAAAAAATTGGTGTAAAAAAAGGTGATAGAGTAACCATATATTTAACAATGATACCTGAGTTAGCGTATATAATGTTAGCTTGTGCAAGAATTGGAGCTGTACACTCAATTATATTTGGAGGTTTCTCCGCAGAGTCTATTGCTGGTAGAATTAAAGATTGTCAATCAGAGTATATTGTAACCGCTGATGAAGGAGTAAGGGGTGGCAAAACCATTCCTTTAAAATTAACAACAGATAAAGCACTAGAATCATGTCCCGATGTTAAGAAGTGTTTAATTGTTAAAAGAACAAATAAAGAAATAAAATTAATAAAAGACAGAGATTTATTCTATGATGATGTTCTTAAAGAAGTTAATGATTTTTGTGAACCAGAAATTCTAAATGCTGAAGATCCATTATTCATTTTATATACATCAGGATCAACGGGTAAGCCAAAAGGGGTAATGCATACATCAGGAGGTTATATAGTTTATGCTTCTATGACTCATGAATATATTTTTAACTACAGTGATGGCGATATATATTGGTGCACTGCGGACATAGGATGGATAACTGGTCATAGTTACATTATTTATGGACCTCTTTCTAATGGAGCTACAACTTTAATGTTTGAAGGAGTTCCAAACTATCCTGACTTCTCAAGATTTTGGCAAATAGTAGATAAACATAAAGTAAATATTTTTTATACTGCTCCAACTGCAATTAGAGCTTTAATGAGAGAGGGTGATGATTACGTAACTAAAACTAGTAGATCATCATTAAAGCTTTTAGGAACAGTTGGTGAGCCTATAAATCCAGAAGCATGGAAATGGTACTTTGAAATTCCAGGTAATTCAAATTGTCCAATTGTTGACACTTGGTGGCAAACTGAAACTGGGGGAATATTAATATCTCCTCAAACTGGTGCTATAAAATTAAAACCTGGTTCAGCTTCAAAACCATTTTTTGGTATTGAACCATGTATTGTAGATAAAGGTGGTAATGAACTAGAAGGGGAATGTGAAGGAATGTTATGTATGAAAAAATCATGGCCCGGCCAAATGCGAACAGTTTATGGTGACCATAAAAGATTCATTGATACATATTTTTCGCAATTTGATGGAAAATATTTTACGGGTGATGGATGTAAAAGAGATAAAGATGGCTATTATTGGATTACAGGTAGAGTCGATGATGTAATTATTGTTTCTGGTCATAATCTAGGTACAGCAGAAATAGAAAGTGCCTTTGTTTCTCATAAAGATGTATCTGAAGCAGCGGTGGTGGGCTACCCTCATGATATTAAAGGTAATGGTTTATATTGTTATGTTTCCTTAAAGGTGGGTATAGAAACGTCTGATGATTTAGTACTAGATTTAAAAAAAACTATCAGAGAAAAAATAGGTCCAATTGCAACACCTGATTTTATACACATCACTGCTGGTTTACCAAAAACTCGATCAGGCAAAATTATGAGAAGAATTCTGCGAAAAATTGCCTGTAATGATTTTGATAATTTGGGAGATACATCAACACTAGCAGACCCATCAGTTGTTAATGATTTGGTTAAAAATAGAAAAAATAAATAAAAACTATCGAGGCTCCCAGTGCTTTAAACATCTAGGCTCATAAATATTTGCTGCTCCAACTTGCGTTCTTTCACCCCCCAATGTTTTTCTAAAAGTTTTGGTTGCCTCCAAACCACATACATTGCAAAAACCATAAATCTTTACTATTTTATCTGACAACCCCAGTAACATCGAAGATGTTTCCCAAGGTTTACCTCTTGAGTCTTGATCAAGACCTGCGCAAACAACATCTATACCTTTATTCAATATTATTTCTACATTGTTTAATGTATCTTTTGTGTCCATAAACTGAATTTCGTCTAAAAAAACCATATCAACTACATTTTTTTCAAAAATAAATTTTTTTAACGTTGTTGCCCAATCATTCATTGCGTAACACTCATGACTCAAATCATTATGTGTAATTATTTTTTCATTTGAGTATCTGTTATCAATACTTGGTTTAATTACTATAATTTTTTTATTTTGATGTTTTGCCCATAGAATTCTTTTCAGTAATTCACTTGTTTTGCCTGCAAACATCGCTCCAACGATTGTCTCAAGATTTCCTCGCATAACTCAATATATTTTATTTTTACAATTTATTATATAATTATTTTAAATAAGTATAAACTTTATAAAGTAATGATAAAAGGTGTAAAAATTAGATTTGAAATTCATAATATATTATTTTCAATTTATAAATTTAATAAAACTCTAAATAATTCTTTAGTTAAAAAACAAATTAATAAACAAAAAAAAGAAGATATAGCTTTTTTATATAATGTAACGCTTAACTCAATGAGGTTACATTTACATTGTTTAAAGATAATGGACAAATTTATAAAAAAAAAATTAAGAGATCAGGAAAAGATTTTATTAATAAGTGCTATTACCCAAATTGTATTTTTAAACTTTAAGGAGTACGCTGTCATAAATTGTTCAGTTGAAATAGCAAAAAAACTAAAATTATATCCTGGAATTATAAATGCAACATTAAAAAAAATAGCCAAAAATAAAAATGATTTGAAACAAATCAAAATTAATTTTAGCAATTTGCCTCCGTGGTTTCAAAAAAAAACTCACTTTATGTCTGATTATGAAAAAAAACAATTTTTACAAAATTTTCACAAGGAACCAAATATTCATATTGTTTTTAAAGATGAAGAAAAGTTAAAAAAATTTGATGATAAATTATTTAAAACATCAACTATATCTGGTTTTTTATTAGATGAAAAAAATTTTCAGGAAAAAATTTCTTTTATTAATGGTGATTGGTGGGTGCAAGATTTTAGCTCTTTTCTTCCATTATACAATTTTAAAGAAATAAATAAAAATAAGCTACTTCTTGATGCCTGTGCTGCACCAGGTGGAAAATCTTTTCAAATTTTATCTAAGAAATTAAATGTTATCTTAAATGATAAAAGCAAAAATAGAATTCAAACTCTTAAATCTAATTTAAAGCGACTCAAATTAAGTGCTAAAATTTTGAATGAAGATTTTATTCGATTTGATAATAAAGGAAAGTATGACGTAATTATAATTGATGCTCCTTGTTCGGCTGTTGGAACAATAAGAAGGAATCCTGAAATTTTTTTTAAAAATAAAGGCCCAAATTTTGACAAGCTGCTTTCTTTACAAGAAAATATGTTAGAAAAAGCATCATTTTTATTAAATACAAACGGATTTATAATTTATATGACTTGTTCTTTTTTAAAAATTGAAACCATAGATCAAATTAAAAAGTTCCTTAAATTAAACAATAATTTTGTGCTTTCAAATTTTAAATTAATAGAAAATCAGAAAAATTACTCAAAATTTATTAAAAATAATTTTATGATAACTATTCCTAATGTGATTTTTGACTATAATATTGATGGATACTTTGCAGCTTTTTTAAAGAAAATATAATGATTTTAATAATAAAGAAAATATTATTTATATTTATAACCTCTAAGTTCAATGCAAAAAAAAATTTATCTTTTTTAGATTTAAACTTTAAAAAAATAGATTTTACAAATCACGATAAAATAAAATCATTTATTTTTAAAGAAAATTTTTATACTTACAAAAATAAAAATATTCATAGTTTTGATTTTTTAAATTTCTCAAATAAACTTGGTGGTAAAATAGGTATAAATTTGTCTAAAAAAGCAATCTTTGGGTGGCATAAACTAAACAAAAATAAGTTAGGCTTTCCTTGGATAGAAGATCTATCATCTAAAAGACTAATAAATCTTTTGTATAACTATGAATATATAAATTCTGCTTCAAAAGAAGGTGACAAGAAAAAGTTAGATTTTATAATCTATTTTCATATTCAAAGAATTTTATTTGATTTCAACTCAAAAAAAATATCTGAATTTACTTCGTATGATTTAAAAGCATATTTGTTATCTTGCTCACTCCTAAAAAAAATTAATGAAACAGATATTGATTATATAAAATATATTGTTGATAACCAAATTGATAAAATTGGTATGCATAAAAGTTATAATCTCTTGGAGCATTCTAAGTTTATAAATAATCTTAGTGAAATAAAAAATATTTTACTTTTTTCTAAATCAAATAAATCAAATGTTTTTGATGAAGTAATTCTTAAAATGACATCAATATTGAATGAATATTTTCATTTAGATGGCTCACTAGCTCTATTTAATGGTACTAATAATGTTTATACAATCAATATCTACAAATCTTTAAACAAAGAGAGTTATTTAAAAAAAAGAGAGTTTTCAAATATTAATAATGGAATTGCATTTTACTCAGATAAAAATAAAAAAATATTTTTTGATGTAGTGCAACCTAATTCAGATATGATAAGTTCTAACTTAAGTGCGGGAACTTTATCACTTGAATTGAGTGGTTTTGGAGAGAAAATAGTTACAAATTGTGGTGCCTCAGAAAGTTATGGTAAAAATCCAGAATATTTAAGATACAGTGCAGCTCATTCTACTATTATTCTACAAAACACTAATATTAGTGAAATAAAGGAAGACAACCCACATATTAAATTTCCCCAATCAGTAGTCTTTAGAAAGGAGACTAACGGTCAAGAAGAAATATTTGAGGGGTCACATAATGGATATTTAAAAAAATTTAATAAAATATTAAAAAGAAAATTAATTATTTATAAAAATAAAAATAAATTAAAGGGAGAAGATAGCTTTATTTCTTATAAAAATCTCCGTAATAGATTGATTTACCATATAAGATTTCACCTAGCCAATGAAATGATTTTAAATTTTACAAATAATAAAAAAAATATAATTTTAAAAACAAAAATGAACAATATATGGCTGTTTAAAAGTAATACTGAACTTATAATAGAAGATAGTATATCGGTTGATAATAATATTACTAAACCTACTAAACAAATTGTAATTAAGGGTGTATTGTCAGATAAAAAGATTATAGAAAAATGGTCGTTAGAAAAAATCTAAAAAAAAAATTTGCTTTAATATCTGTATTTGATAAAAAAAATTTAAAGTATCTCTGCTCAAACTTGAGTAAATTTAATTACAATTTTATGTCCAGTGGTTCTACGGGAAATAAAATTCGTGAATTAGGATTTAAATGTAAAGATATTTCAAAAATGACAAATTCTAAAGAAATGTTTGGAGGTAGGGTTAAAACATTAAATCCATTAATATATAGCTCACTACTTTACATTAGAGATGATAAAATTCATAAAAAACAGTTTCAATTATTAAACATACCTGAAATAGATATTGTTGTAGTTAACTTATATCCTTTTAAAAAATATTTAAAAAAAAATAATTATGATCAAATTATTGAAATGATTGATATTGGTGGGCCAGGTTTATTACGAGCTGCCGGAAAAAACTTCAAATACATAACTCCAGTAGCTGATATTAAGGATTATAAAAAATTAGTAACAAATTTAACTAAGAATAATGGGGAAACAGACATTATTTTTAGAAAAAAAATGGCTCTTAAGGTTTTTAAACAATCAGCACAATATGACAAAATTATTTATAATTGGCTAAATGAAAATTAAAAATAGTAAAATCAAATTAAGATATGGAGAAAATCCAAATCAAATAGGCTACTTAATTAGTAATAAAAGAAATTCAATTTTTAGCTATCAAATTAGTGGGAAACAAATAAGTTATAATAATTTAATTGATATTGATAGTGGATTAAAATGTTTAAAAGAATTTCTTGAGCCTACTTCCATAATTCTGAAACATACTAATCCTTGTGGTATAGCGTCAGCAAAAAACATAGAGGCCGCTTTTAATAGATCTTATGAAAGTGATCCTAAAAGTGCTTTTGGAGGAATAGTTTTGCTAAATAGAAAAGTAACTTCTAAACTTGCTATGAAAATATACAAAAATTTTTACGAAATGATAGTTGCTTTAGATTTCAATCAAGATGCACTAAAAATTTTAAAAAAAAAGAAAAATTTAATTTTATTAAAAATACCCAATATAAAAAAAACGACCCTCGAATATAGATCAACTTTATTTGGTGATCTTTATCAAACAACAGATTTAAACCCAATTAATAGAAAGTTTTTAACCTTAGTTTCAAGAAAGAAAGGGTCAACAAAAACAATTAATGATTTAATTTTTTCACTTAAAGTTGCAAAACACTTAAAATCAAACGCTATTGTTTTATCCAGAAACAAACAAACTCTAGGTTTGGGTCATGGTCATACAAACAGAGTAGATGCATTATATTATGCTATTAAAAATATGAATAAATATTTTAAAAAAGGTAATTTCGTTTGTGCTTCAGACGGTTTTTTTCCTTTTGTAGACAGTATAAATTTACTAAATAGGAATGGATGCAATGCTGTAGCTCAGCCAGAAGGCTCGATAAATGATAAGGTAATAATTTCTTTTTCAATAAAAAATAAATTATCATTATATTTCATAAAAAATAGACTCTTTAAACATTGAATAAAAAAAATAAAATTTCAAAATATTTAAAAATTTTAATTAAAGATCATCCTAAAATTACATCAGGTAGGAAAAATTTTGATCAACATAATTATAGAATTATAAAAACAATAGAAATAATTAAGAAATATTTTAAATTTAAAGAATAGATCAGAATTAAAAAGAGGTATTATTTAAAATATTTTCCCAAGCTTCTCCAGTTTCTATCTCTTTGAGAGTCCACTGACCATATGCCAAATTATTAAAAATTTTATAATCTATAATGGGATTTTCTATGTTCTGTATTTTACCTATGTAACTTAAGGTTTTGTCAGTAAAGTATGATGGAACTCCGTTATACATTGCCATAAAACCTGCTGTAGATTGTAAACTAACAAATGCCCACGCATCTTTTAATAATAAATTCAATGGTTTTTTTGATAATTTATTATGTACTATAATTCTTCTATCGGAATATTTTTTAACTAATTGTGTTGTCTCTTCAGTCCAATTTGGTACGTTGTACATTTTTTTCATAGTTTCAGATGGTTCAGAAAGGATAATATAGCTACCTGTTTTTTTTTGATCAAGTATCTTTAAGTTTAGCTTACTTAGTCTATCACTTGGAAAATTGCCCTTACCATTATGTATAAAATTGTTATAGACAATTCTAAAATAACCATCCATATTTTTAACTTTAGTTAATTTATTTTCAAATACTCTTTGTGACTGATTAAAATAACCATGATCCATATAGTAAAAATTCTTAACTTTATTAATTACGTCAAGAGTTCCTCTAAGTACTCCATAAGTCGCAATAGTTTTATCAAATTCTTTAAAATTATTTACATGACATAAAACAGAATTAGAACCTTTAGCAAAATTATAACATAAAGTTCTATTCATTATATGATCTGTGTAAATAACTATAGGTTTTTCCATTATATTTATATTATAAATTAATAAATTTTTTTATAAATTTTAAAATATGGTCTAATAATTTAAAATTAGTATTAATATTTAAATTCTTTAATTACCTTATGTAAGATAGGTTTTTTCCCTAAATAAAGTGCATAAAAGTTTAAACCTATCTATTAATTATACATCTTGATTTTAAGACATAAATAAACATAGATTATCGAATTTAATAAAAAATAGATTTATTTAAGTTATTTGAATTAATATACTTATTAACAAAAAATTATGATTAACAATTTTAATTCTGCATAATATTCCAAATTTGCTATAAATTTATGTGATAAAAAAATATTTTAATATGAAATATTTACTATTTGCATTTAATATTGGAGGAAAAATTTTTTTGACTTTTTATCAATTTAGTAGATTAAAAACTACTTGGATTAATTTACAATTAATGCTGCGATAATTGCCTTGATCAATTTTATTTTTTTTTATGTGGATACTAAAAAGGGCTACTTGTCTGAAAGACACAGAGGTATTGAGCGCGAAAACATTGATCTGTTTATTAAATCTATAAGAAAATATCATATTGAATCAACAATTATTCACTGTACTGATAAATTTACAAAAACTTTTAAAGATGTTGATATAGTTCATAGAGAGAAATTTGATTTAAACCACATAATGTTTGGTAGAGTAAAATGTTTTTCAAGTTTTCCTATTAATAAATCATCAATTTATTTAGACCCTGATATGCTTGTAATGAAAACAATACCTGTAAAATTATTTGAAGAAAAGGCTGATGTTTTCTTATTAAAGAGAAGTTTTGATTTAACAGATATAATGCCAACTACATTTAGAAAACTAGAATTTCCAAATCACAAAAATAAAAATTTGGAAAATATCTATCCTTTTATTGGTTGTTTTGTTATCCTTAAGAAACAAAATTTCTGGTTAGAGTGTCTAAACTATTATGAAAATCTTAGTGAAAATTATAAAAATTGGTTTGGTGACCAAGAAATATTTAAAAGGTTAGTAGAGGAAAATAATTATAAATTTGCTTTTTTAGAAGAAAAAAATTTTGCATGCCCTCCACAGCATCTGAGTGGAAAAGATAGGCCATTTATAGTTCATTTTAAAGGTAAATATAATAAGGAATTAATAAAAAAATATTTTGAATTTGTTTAAAAAATTAAATTAAATAATTAGGTACAAATTACAATTTAGTTAAAGAAAATATAATATAGATTTATTAAATTCATTTTGTAAAACGTATATATTTGCAAGGTTTATATATGCTTTATTATTTTTACTATTTAACTCAATTGCATTTAAAAAAAGTGATTTTGCTTCATCAAAATTACCTACTTCTTGGTTTTTTAACCCTATCATTAATTAATACTTTATAGTTATTTTTATTTTTTAACATTTTCTATTTACTAAAAAAATTTAAGATATATTTTCGTATGATAAATAAATCATGTCTAATCCTAATCTTTTCTTCTCTACACCTGTTTGGGTTTCTACAATAAATAATTATAAAGAAACTAATGAAAAAATATATCATTACATTAAGAATTTACAAAATGAGGATAACAAAGGAATAATTCGCAGTAATGTTAAAGGGTGGCACTCCAACAATTTTAATTTAGAAGATGAAAATGTAATTGAATTTATTAATTTGATTTCTCCAAATATTAACAACGTTTTAAATGATATGAATTGGGATATATCTAAACAAAGAGCAAAGATATCAGCTATGTGGGCAATAATTAATATAGGAGGAGCTTCCAATTCTAGACATCATCATGGAAATAGTGACATAAGTGCTGCATATTATGTAAGAGCACCTAAAAATTGTGGTGAGATTGTTTTTTATGATCCAAGACCCGCCCCAGTATACTTTCATCCATTATCAACAAAACCAAACAGTTTAAATGCTATGCAGAATGCCGTAAATCCAGTAGAAGGTGGTTTAGTACTCTTTCCTAGTTATTTAGATCATTCAGTAAATCCAAATCTCAGTAATGAAGAAAGAATTGTGATAAGTTTTAATCTAAATTTAGTTAGGAAATAAATATTTTAAGATTAAAATCTTTTTTGATACAGGATTAAGATTTCCAAACATTAAAAGATAAGTAAAATTCGAGGATAATCCATCTTTTGTTTAAGCTAAAATATTGAATTATTTTTTAATTGATAGCATGTTAATAATAAATAAAAGAAAGTATTCATGAATTATAAAAATCTAATTGAAAATGGAATTAAATATGCACAAAAAGGAAAGCTTATAGAAGCTGAGAATAATTTTAAGAAAGCTATTGAAAAAGATTCAAGTCTTACTGATTCATATATAAATTTGGCCAATGTATACATAATGCAAAGAAGAGTTGAAGAGGCAATTAATTTATTAAAGACTTACTTAAAAGATATATCTTTTAATCAAAATATCATTGGTCATTTTTGGAAAATTAGCCAAAATTTTAATAGAGAAGAAAAGTTCTTTGAAATAATTAGTTCCTATGAAGATTCAAAAACTCTGAATAAAAAAGAATTGGCTTACATATATTATATACATGGAAGATATTGTGCCAAATTAAATGACATTGAATTGTCAATTAAATATTTTAAGAAGTCTATATTTTTTGATGAATTGTTTACGGATAGTTACATCAATCTTGTAGACTGGTTAGAAAGAATAAATGAAATTTCACAAGCAAACTTATATTTAAATAAGTTTAATAATGTAGTAAAAAAAATTGATTATAAAATAAAGTTTTTTGAAGCATTATTATTGTCAAGAGTAAAAAAATTTAAAGCATCTGAAAATATTCTAAATAAATATAAATTAGAAAAATATTTCGAGAAAGATAAATATTATTACATTAAACTATTAAATCTTAAATCGAAAAATAATGAAAGGTTAAGAAATTTTTCAATAGCTTATAATTCAATTGTGAAAAGAAATTTATTTTTATCTAACTTAGAAGAAAATCAAAAAATTGATAGAGGTGATATTAATCAAACCATACAAAATTATAAAAAAGTTTACACAAAACATAATAAACATTTTGATATAAATAAATTAAAAATAGGTAAAAAAATTGACCTCGTTTTTTTAATTGGATTTCCAAGATCAGGAACTACATTACTAGATACTATATTGCGTACTCATTCAAAAACACTTGTTTTAGAGGAGGAAATTTATCTTGAAAATACAAGAAATTATTACTTTACTTCTAAAAATAATAGACTTGACGCAATAAAAAATATTTCACTAGAAGAAGTAATAAATTTGCGCAAACATTATTTTGATCAAATAAATATTGATTATAAAAATATAATAACTGTAATTGACAAACTACCTCTTACAATTACAGAATTGGGATTTGTAAAAAAAATTTTTCCAGATGCTAAAATAATTCTAGCATTAAGACATCCATGTGATGTAGTTATAAGCTGTTTTTTTAGCTCTTTCAAAATGAATAGGGCGATGATTAATTTTTTGAGTATTAAAAACACAGTAGACTTTTATAATAAAGTATTAGATCTATTCGAATTTTATGAGAATGAGTTAGATCTTGAAATTATAAAAATAAAATATGAAGATATTGTCTTCGATTTTGAAAATGAAACAAAAAAATTATTTAAATTTTTAAATCTTGAGTATGAGGAAGATATTAATAAATTTTATGAAACTGCTCAAAGTAGAAAAATGATATCAACACCAAGTTACTCACAAGTAACTAGCCCTATATATTCAAGTTCTATTGATAGATGGAAAAATTATGAATCGTTAGTTAAAATTGAAAAACCGTTAAGAAAATGGATAAAAAGACTGAATTATTTAAACTGAAATTTCCATTTGGGTAAGTGAAACTTTTGAAACTAACCCGCTCAATATTTGGAGCGGGCGAAGGGTTTCGAACCCTCGACTTCAACCTTGGCAAGGTTGCCTAATAGAAATAATTTGTAATTTCCTTCAAATTATGTGAAATAATTTTAAAACAAGTTTAGTTTTTGTAATCGAAGTGTCCCCCATATGTCCCCCAAAAGAGAGATCTTTGAGCTATTGAAGGCAACAATTCTGAAAGGCAACAGAGAGGCAAATTCTTATTTTTTTATAATCATACTTTGTCCTGATTACTAAATATAATTAAAATGCTTCATTAACGTTTTTAAATTATTTTCTATAAGCCCAAGCTTTGTTTTTGATAAAATATCTTTCCATTGATTTGATGTTCCGGATCTGAAAAATCTTGAATGTTCTGAAGATTCATCAAAACCATATTTATTTTCTATTTTTTTAAGATTATTAAAATTAGTATTTTCTATTGTTTGATCAATGTCTGCGTCACTTAAATTGAGCTTTATTCTGTGCGTTTTATTTAAGAATTCTATAACTTTAATAACTACTTCCTTTATATTTACCTTTAAGTCTTCATACCTAATAATTAATCTGGGTACAGTTTTATAATTTAACCATGATAAAACATTAAGCTCCCAAGTAGAAATTAGTTCATAAGCACCATTTGTATTAATTATGTTTTTTTTTTCAAAAAGAAGCTCATTAATTATTTTATCTAAACTTTTGCCGCTAAAATTTTTAAAAGAAATGACCACATCCCTTGGGTCTCTTATAATATAAATAAAACCTGCATTTACAGTTTCATTTGTAAATTTTTTATGTCTAACACTATGGGTTTTAAATATATTTAAGTGATTTGATTTCTTATTTAGTATTTTTTGACAATCAATAATATTTTCTGATACCCAGTCAAAATGCAAAACATTGTTGTCAGAATAGATTTTATTTTCAAATTCATCAAAGTTTTTTTTAATTGACAATAATGGTATTGACTTTAAGGTTTTTAGATTAAACTCTTTATCAAAATTATAAAGGTTTGAAATTATAGCTCTCATCCATGTATTGCCAGATTTAGGATATGAAGCCAAAAAAATATTTTTAAACACTTAAAATATTTAGGAAGAAATTTCTAAATAAAAATTTCAAATTTAAATATTTATTTTTTTTAATAAATATAATTACTAATTTTAAAAATTTATATCTGGTAATGAAATTAATTATTATATTTTGTTTAAAATCAAGGTGTTGTATTATTTTGATATATGGAGTGTCCCCCAATTGTCCCCGGAGATTTTAAAATAATATGAATTTAGTATATTTGTTGGAGCGGGCGAAGGGATTCGAACCCTCGACTTCAACCTTGGCAAGGTTGCGCTCTACCCCTGAGCTACGCCCGCTTGAAATACACAATTACCATTTTGAATTTATAAGTCAATATTTGAGAAAACGATTTATTTAAATCTTCTTCTGTAGACAATATCAACAAGTAACATATGAGGAAGCGTTAAAGCAGCGAGTCCAATGAAAATTACTTTTAATATCGACTCATATAATGATAAATTTTGGACTAAATAATAAACAATTAATAAACCTCCAATCCAAGAAATTACTGTAAAAATTATTGTGGAGTAAATAACAAAGTATTTATTTTGTAAATTTAAATAAATATTTTTAATCAGATGTTTTAAATGTTTGTAAGTGTGAAAAAAACAGAAATATATAGCGAAGCTTAGTAATGGATCGAAAAAATAAAAAATTAATAAAAGAAATATAATCTCAATAATTCCTTTTCGTAATTTCTTTTCAAAGAAAGAGAGATAAACAAAATATATTATAGATAATAATGTTAAAAAATATGGGATGAAAAAAAATTTTTGGATTGAGTAAATATTATTATTTGTCAGATATTCAAATATCAAAAAAGATTGATCTTCGTTGAAAAATATTATTCCAAAAATAATAGTCATTCCATAAGTAAAGCTTATAGAATACTTGTATTTATTTATTTTAAAATTTGTCCAATCACATAATCCAAAATGGGCAATAGTCATTATAATAAAAATCGTTAATGAAATAATAGGAAAATATAACCAAAATAAAATGACTAGAAAAAATAAAATTAGGTAGTAAAATAAAAATTGTAGAAATTGAATTCTGTTATTAAAACCTACTAAAGAAGCAACAGCACCATCAAATGAACCATGTGGAAGACCAATGAAAAAAATTAATAAAAAGGAAATAATATTTAAAATTGTTAGGTCTGCTAACATATCATTTAAATAACTCTTTTATAAAAGGAAGCTTGGGCATGCTATTTATAATTTTTAACTTAGTTAATAAATTCGATTCACCCATCATAAAACTTTGGAATTCTTTTCCATTTAGATTAGATGCGAGTTTTATAAATGACCTTCCATCTTCTCTATTATTTTTTAAAAAATTAATAAAAACTTTATCCATTTTTCTTTCTAAAAAATTATGTATATTTACATAATTGTTCTTTGAATTTTTTAACAATTGAATTTGTTTTATAAGAAATGAAAAAGCATATCCAGTAGAGGGTTTGCAAGCACCTCCTCTAATACCAATATTGAAGATTTTAGAATTAACTGATTTTTTTTCCCCTGCAAAAAACATTGGTATTACCCCTTTTTCTGAACTCTGTTCTTTAAAATTATTAATATTATTTTTCTTTAAGTAATCATTTATTCTTTCCCTATACCAGGAACTGTGAAAGACATCTTTTGAAAAGACCGTCGATTCAACAAGCGCTTTATTGTGACTAAATGGTAGGATGTATATAAAATGCAAAATATTATTTTCTTCCGTAAAGTGCATCAAGGTTAATTTATCTTCATTAAAAGTATTATCTGCCACGGTAATATGAATTCCAAAAAAATGTTGTAATAATTCATCTTTTTTTTCTTTTGCTGATCGTGAATCATATATTTTTTCAGCGTAATATATTTTATCATCAGTAGTGATTATTTTAAAATAATTTTTTTCAGGAAAATATTGGACAACTTGTTTGTTTATAATTTTTAAATTATTTTTTGTTTCTAGGCAAAATTTTTTCCAAGTTTTAAAACTAATGACACAGTAAGGTTTATCCAAACTTGTATGTGTTACATTGGTATTTTTGTTGCCAATACTCCATTTGTACCATTTTTTTTCAATAATTTTTTCAAATGGCTTCATCCAATCTGTTAACCAAAAACCAAAAATATTATCTCTTTTGTTTGTATCTTCACTTTCAAATGCAATAATTTCGTTAAAACTATCTCCGTAAAGAATTTTATTTACAGCTAAACCACTAGGGCCTAACCCAATTATAGCAGCTTTATAAATTTTCATTTGGGAGATTATCTCTAATTTTTTGATACTGATATTTCATAAAAGGGATAAAAATAAAAAGTAAAATTGATTTAGCTGTAATTAAAGATTTCTCTAATAAGTTTAAATATACCCTTTCTCTTAAATATTTTTTTTTATTGGATTTTATCTTAATACCAATCCCTCTATAAATATTAGCCGCAATGAATATTCCTAGTCTTGTGGATGGTGGGATATACTTTAAACCAGCAAAACCATTTTTATAAAACATATCTGAAAGGACTATTACTTCATGAATTGCATTTGATATTCTTTCATCTTTTTCTGAGCTTTTGTTATGAAGATCAGTTAAATTTTCTAGTGATATATCAGGTATCCAATTAGCAGGTAAATATATTCTTTTCATTTTGGAATCTTCATAAACATCTCTAGCTATATTTGTTAGTTGCATTCCAATACCTAAATCAATTGCAGATTTTGCTGCTTTTTCATTTTTTACTCCTATAATTTTAGACATCATTAATCCGACAGTTCCGGCAACATGATAAGAGTATTTTATAAGTTCTTCCTTGTTTTGAATTCTTGTTTTTTTCTGATCCAAAATTAATCCCTCTATTAAGTCTATAAAAATTAAATTGTTAATTTCATTTTTTTGCAAAAAAATATTTACTTTATTATTTTTATTGGTCTTTATTTCTTCAATTGAATTTTTGAGATAGATAGTTTGATCTTTGTTGTGTTTATCAGCAATATCATCAAAATATCTACAAATTGAATATAGAATACCAGCATTTTTTTTTGAACTTTTTGGTAAAAAAAAACTTGCCCAATAAAAACTTTTACCTTCTCTTTTAAGGTCAGTCGACGAATTTAGTTCTAAATCAATCATTGTTATTTTAATTCAGATTTGATGATATTTTCAACAACTTTAGCTGAGGAAAGAACACCTGGTATTCCAGCCCCTGGATGTGAGCCTGCTGCAGAAAAATATAAATTTTTAATTTTTTTGTCTTTGTTGTGATATCTAAACCAAGCTGACTGTGTAAAAATTGGGGCTATAGAAAATCCTGCTCCGTGCATAGAATTGTAATCGTTTTTAAAATCTTTAGGGTTCATCCAAAAAACATCTGTAATACTCTTTTCTAAATCTGGCATAATTGTTTGTGATAATTCTTTAACTATCTTATTTTTAAGGTTTTCTGATTCAACATCCCAATCAATTTTGCCTTGTAAATTGGGTACTGGGCATAGAACATAAAAACTATCACATCCTTCTGGAGCAAACGATTTATCAGTTGCGGTAGGCCTATGAATATATAAAGAAAAATCTTCAGATAATATTTTATTTTTAAATATATCATGAAGTAAAGATTTAAATCTTTCAGTCATCCAAATAGTATGATGAGCAACTTTATGGTATTGTTTTTTCGTACCAAAGAAAAGAACAAAAAGCCCCATTGAATACAATAAGTTTTTTTCTTTTAATACAGGTCTTTTTAAATTTTGTTTTTTTAAAAGTTTAGAGTAAACCATGGGTGGATCAGCATTACAAACAACTAGATCTATATTAGAAATCTCTTCATTGTTTGTTAATATTTTTGTTATCCTATTATTTTCCACAATAAATTCTTTTGCCTCTGTATTTGTTTTTATTTTAATACCACAATCAATCATTAATTGTTTTAGTTCAGATACAATTTTACCAGTTCCGCCCATACAAAAAAATACGCCCCATTTTCTCTCTAAATAATGAATCAAAGCGTAAATAGATGTTGTTGTGTGTGGATCACCTCCAACTAAAAGTGGGTGAATTGAAAATGCTTTTCTAAGATATGGATTTTTTAGATAACTATTTACAAGTTGAGATACTGTGAAATAACTTTTTAAAATAATTAAATTAGGAATAACACCTAACATTTTAAAAAAAGAAATAAATGGTTTGTCAGCTAATTGTGTGAACCCTACATCAAAAATTTTTTTTGATTGATTTAAGAGTTTAGAATATCCTTTGATGTCTCTATTATCATATTTGCTTATTTCATTATTTGTCTTTTCGATAGTAGAACAATAATCAAAAGTTTTACCATCATGAAAATAATATCTATACCAGGGCTCAAGAGGAACAAAACTCAAATAATCTTCTCTTTTTTTCCCAAATAGACTAAATAATTCATCAAAAAGAAATGGTGCTGTTATAACTGTTGGTCCAGCATCATGTTTAAAACCATTCACTTCAAAAACTCTTGCTCTTCCTCCAAGCTCGTCTAGTTTTTCAATAATTGTTGTATCATAGCCTAATTTTTTTAGTCTTAGACTAATCGCAATACCTCCAAAACCACTTCCTATAACTACTGCTTTTTTTCCCATTTTTAATTTTGTAATTGTATTTAAATACCTTATTTCTTAATAAATATAATATTATTTATGCTTACAAAGACAGATTTATTTGAATTACTTAGTGTAAAAAATAAAGATTTTCAAATTCATGATCATGATCCTTTATTTACAGTTGAAGACTCTGAAAATCTAAGGGGTGAAATTAAAGGAGCACATACAAAAAATTTATTTTTAAAAAATAAAAAAAATAATTTTTATCTTTTTAGTTGTGATGAAAATGCAAAGGTTGATTTAAAGCAATTTTCTAAATCTATCGATGCTAAAAATTTATCATTTGCTAATGCTGAATATTTAGAACAATTTCTAGGTATAAAGCCAGGATCAGTTTCACCATTTGCCCTTCTTAACGACAAGCATAATGTTGTTGAATTTTACTTAGATGAAAAGCTTTTTAACAGTGAATTAATTAACTTCCACCCCCTAATTAACACAACAACTATAAGTATAAAGACTTCAGAATTTATAAACTTCCTCCTTGAAAATAATAAAAAAATTCATATTTTTTCTTTGGATAGTTATAGTATAGTTAAATCTTTATGAGTGAAAATACAAATATAATCGATGTTACTGAAGCAGAGTTTAATGATCAGGTTATTGAGGCAAGTGAGAGAAAATTAATTGTTGTTGATTTTTGGGCTCCTTGGTGTGGTCCTTGTAAACAATTAACACCAATTTTAGAAAAAATAATTTCAAAATCAGGAGACAAAATCACTTTAGTAAAAATAAATATTGATGAAAATCAACAAATTGCTGCACAATTAAGAATTCAATCAATTCCTACTGTCTACGCTTTCAAAGATAAACAAATTGTTAATGCATTTCAGGGTGTTATTCCTGAAGGCCAAATTATTGAATTTATTGAAAAGTGTTTAGGTTCTAAAATTAATGAAGACTTCACTGAATTTTATAATGAAATAGAAAGTGCTATGGCTGAAAATAAGTTTGAAGAAACTAAAGACACTCTTCTAGAATTTATTTCTAAAAACTCAGACGAAATTAAAGGTATTTGTTTTTATTTAGAGTGTTTGATTGAACTTAAACAATTTGAAGAGGTTGAGATGTTCATTAGTTCATTAGAAAAAGATGTACAAGATAAGGATGAAGTTAAACAGGTTTTAAAAAAAATGGAAATTGTGAAAAATAATTCATCCGGACCAAATATAAATGAGTTGCTTGGCAAACTTGAGAGTGAACCAAATAATATTGATTTAATTTTAGAAATATCAGATAAATATTTTTCAATGAAACAATATGAAAATGGAATGGATTTGCTTCTAAAAAATTATCCAAAAAATAAGGATAGTATAAAAAATAAGATGGTAGAATTTTTTGCTGTACTTGGAAATACTGATCAAATTACTATTCAGTATAGGAAAAAACTTTCACAATTAATGTTTTCATAACATGGAAATCCCTATTTTTCCTTTAAACGGTGCCGTCCTTTTTCCAGGAACAAGCTTGCCTCTAAATATATTTGAAAAAAGATATATTGAGATGGTTGACTACGCTCTTTCAAAGGAAAGGCACATAGGTATGATACAATCTGATGAAAAAAATAAACTCTATAATATTGGTTGTATTGGAAAAATTCATAGTTTTAGTGAAACAGCAGACGGACGATATTTAATTAGTCTACAGGGAACTAATTGTTTTAATGTTAAGAAAGAATTAGAAAAAAACTATAAGTTTAGGTTAGTAGAAGCTGAATTGTTGGATTTTGAAGAAGATAGGAACATCATAAATGAAAAACAAAAAAATAATCTTTTAGATAAGTATAGCCAATACATTAAAGTCAAAAAAATTAACTTAAATTTAGAAGAAATTCGAAACATAGATTTTAATCAAATTGTAAAGTTTATAGCAATGATATCCCCTTTTAGTGATATTGAAAAACAAGTTCTTTTGGAAACAAAAAATTTAAGCGATTTTTATAAAAAACTTCATTCAATTTTAGAGCTTGAAATTGTTGAAGATAATAATAGCAAAACTATTAATTAACACCCATAGCAAAATCGCTTATTTGATTTTTTAATTTTTTACTTTTCTCAATTAGATTGATAGCTGAAAATCTTGCATGATTAAAAATTGTATTGTCTAATTTAAAGACACTATCAACTTTGTCAGTAATTTGATAAAGCCTATAAGCTTTGAAAAAATTATCTTTCTGAAACTCTTTACAAAATATATCATCTCCCAATTCAAAACCTAGAGAGTTATATTTTTTAACAAGATTATATAGACTTTCTACATCTTGCATACCTAGATTCCATCCTTGTCCTGCAATTGGATGAAATGAATGGGCTGAGTCGCCTAAGTAAATAATTCTGTTCTCAAAAAATTTAGAGTTTAAATGAGCTTTTAAGGGAAAGCTTTGTTTGGTGATTATTTTTTTTATCTCACCCACACTTCCCTGTGTCCTTTCATTTAGAATGGAAATAATATTATTATCATCTAAGGAAAGTAAAGAATTTATAAATTTATTATTGTTTGTCCAAACTATTGAGCTTTGAAACTGATTTTTATTTTTTTGCATTGGTAGGATTGCAAGAGGTCCATTTTTAAAGAAAAACTCATAAGCAGTATTATAGTGATTCTTTGAGTGATAAAAATTTATTACAATTGCTTTCTTTTTATAATCTTTTTTATAAATTGGTGTTTTAAAAATTTTTCTTATGGAACTATTTTTGCCATCACACGCGAATAGAATATTTGAATTAACATAGAAATTATTTTGCTTAGTTATAATTCTGTCGCTTTGATAAAAAATATCTTTAACATGAACATTGTTAAAAATTTCTACGTTTTTTTGTTTTTGTAATTTTTTATACAGGCAATAAAGTATAAACTCGTTTTTGACTATATATCCAAGATTGGATTTTCTTCTTTGATTGTCAAAATAAATTTTGTTTGATTGATTTCTGTCTATTATTTTAATATTCTTTATTGGTTCTGCGTGATTGCTAATATCCTTCCAAATGTTTATTTCTTCGAGAAATTTTTTTGTACCCTCTGAAATTGCTGTTGTCCTTTTATCTAAATAATTTTTATGATTAAATTTAGTGTTTTGCTCTAAAACTACTACTTTATTACCAAGTTTAGAAAGTGAGTAAGCTGCGACTGCCCCTATAAGCCCTCCTCCTATTATATTAATATTTGATTGAATTTCTTTCATAATTTTCTTCGAATTACCATAATCTAAATGTATTACAATCTAACTATATGTTCAAGTATGGTTCTTTTCGAAATTTTGTCATTAAATTTTTTGTAGGAATAATTTTATTTGGTTTTGGATTAATTTATTTAGTCAGTCTATATACATTTTCCCCTAATGATCCGGGTTATCAAAATTTTAATGAAGGTGAGATTCAAAATATTCTGGGCCACTTTGGTGCATATTTATCAAGTTATTCATTAGTATTTATTGGAACACTAAGCTATTTATTTGCTCTATTTTTAACAATAGAAGGTGGTAGGTTTTTTCTAGGTATTGCTAATCGATTTGTAATTTTAAATTCTATATCAAATCTAGTTGGTATTATAAGTATAAATATTTCCTTAAAATCATTTGGTGAATATTATTTAGAGAAGGGTGTATTGTCTCAGATCATTGTAGATCTATTTTCAATTATTAATTTAAATTTTTTAGATAATATTTTTGTTTATTATATCAGTAATTTTTTAATTTTTGTAATTGGACTTTTTTTAATACTTGTATCCTTTAGAACAAAAATGTCTTGGATAAATAAAATTATTCATTCGTTAAGAGTGTTCAGATATTTAAAGTTTTTGTTTTCAGTATTTAGTCTGTTAAAATATTTAAAATTTAAAAAAAGAACTTCTAAAAAAACTTTGAGGAGTGAGCCAACTATTAAAAAAAGAAATTATGTAAATATAAATAGAAATAGTAATTTAAGCACTAAAACTGAAAAACAACTAGAATTGGATAACTTCAGTTTTAGTCTTCCTTCAAAAGATCTTCTTTCAATATCAAACTTTAAAAAAAATCAAAATAAAGAACTCGATAAGATAAATACTGATGCGGCTTTAAAATTAGAAAAGACACTTTCCGAATATGGTGTTGAAGGAAAGATAATTGGTTTTAGTAGTGGTCCTATTGTTACCTTGTTTGAGTTTGTTCCAAATGCAGGTATCAAATCGAGTAAAGTTATAGGTTTATCAGATGATATTGCTCGAGCAATGTCCTCTATCTCTGCTAGAATTTCAACTCAACCAGGTAAAACCAGTTTAGGAATCGAAATACCAAACAGTAAAAGGGAAAGTGTTTTGTTTGGGGATTTAATTAAAGAAGGAGAGTTTGAGATAGAAAACGATTCTCTAACACTCGCACTAGGAAAGGATATATCTGGAAAAAGTATTTTTGCAAATTTAGAACGAATGCCACATCTCTTAATAGCTGGAACAACAGGTTCTGGAAAATCAGTAGGCATTAACACAATGATCTTAAGTATTTTATATAAATTTAAACCCAATGAGTGCAAATTAATTTTGATCGATCCTAAAATGTTAGAACTAAGTATTTATGAAGATATTCCTCATTTATTAACACCTGTTGTAACAGATCCAAAAAAAGCTGTTTTTGCTCTTAAATGGGTCGTGAGAGAAATGGAAAACAGATATAAATTGATGAGTTCTTTAAATGTCAAAAATATAGATTCCTATAATGATAAGGTTGTTAGAACTGTTTCATCTGGAAGAAAAATTTATAGAGAGGTTCAAACCGGAATTGATGATGACTCAAGAAAGCCAATAATTGAAAAACAAGAAATTCTTCTAGAAAAAATGCCTTACATAGTTGTTGTAATTGACGAGATGGCTGATTTAATGATGGTTGCAGGAAAAGAAGTAGAGTCATTAGTACAAAGATTAGCTCAGATGGCTAGAGCCTCTGGTATACATCTTATAACAGCAACACAAAGACCTAGTGTTGATGTTATTACTGGAACGATAAAAGCAAATTTTCCAAGTCGTATAAGTTATAAAGTATCAAGTAAGTTTGATAGTAGAACAATATTAAATGAAATGGGAGCGGAACAACTACTAGGAAGTGGTGATATGTTATTTTTGGAAAACGGGGGTATTATTAAAAGACTACATGGTGGGTTTGTTGCAGAAAATGAAGTTGATAGGGTTGTAGCTCATATAAAAAAACAAGCTACATTTGATCATAAAAATGAAATTTCTCTATTTGAAGATGATTTAAGCTCTACAATGAGAGAGGATTTGATTTCAAATAATAATGATGAATTATATAGTAAAGCGGTTGATATAGTTATCAAACAACAAAAAGTTTCTACTAGTTATGTTCAACGATATCTTCAGATTGGCTACAATAGAGCAGCTAGAATTATAGAAAAAATGGAAGAAGATGGAATTATCAGTGAGGCGAACAACGCAGGTAAAAGATATGTTCTTAAAAAGTAAATATATAAATTATTTGTGTATTATAATTTTTTTAAATTTTTCTAACAGCGTTGATGCAAATACTAAAACTAAGATTCTAGATTATTTAAATTCTCTTCAATATTTTTCTGCATCATTTATTCAAAATGATAATGAAACCTTAAGTGAAGGGATGGTTTACATTGGGGATAAAAGAGTAAGAGCTGAATATTTATCACCTTCAAAAATTTTAATAGTTTTAGATGAGGATAAGGCTATGTATTATAATTATGAATTAGAAGAAGATGAGTTTTTTAATCCCAAAAACACAAATGCTTGGTTCTTTTATGATATTTTTAGAAATCCAAATTTTTTTGAAGATAGTAAAATAAAAATTAAAAATAAAGAAATAATACTTGAAAAAAGTGGTTTTAATAATCAAGAAACAAAATATTTAATAAATGTTTATTTTGAAAATAATCCAATGATATTAAGAAAAATAGAGGTTTTCATAAATGATGAATTCCTTCAAATATCTATTTTTAATCATAGTTATAATGAAGATTTTGATAAAGATTTTTTTAAATTGATAAACCCAAGCCTTCTTGGTTAAATTGTTATTAACAATTTATCATTTTTTGATTGTATTTTGATAACTGTGTTTATTTGATTCATTTTTTTTCTTATTCTTGTAAGGTGACTATCAAGTGAGTTTGTTTGTATTGTACTCTTGATGTTTAAAATATTTTCTTGAATAAAATTTTTTGTGCCTTCTTTTTCATAAATTAAATAACTTAAAATTTCTGATTCTAATTTAGTTAAGTAGCAGAAAGAATTATTATTTATATTTGTCATTTTCTCGTTAATAATAGTAATATCGTGAAATATAATTTTTATATTTTCTAAAAAATTTTTAGTTATAGTTTTTATCTGGTTAATTGATATTGGTGTTTTTATTAATTGGTTATTAATTTTCATACTTTCATTTTCTATATTTGATAATATTAGAAAGTTCCCTTTTAATTTTTTAAAATCAAATGGTTTTGTTCTTTTATCATTATTTAAGATTATAATATTTATATTATTGTTTTCGATATAATTTTGAGTTTCACTGAGACTCATAAAATATAACTCATAATCAGAAAATAACTCGCTCAAGAAAAAATTAATTTTTTTATCTGAAAATATATTTATTTTATTTTTCAATTTCTTTTACCAAACAGAATTGTTCCAAGTCTTATATAGGCTGGTTTAAAAGGGAGTGCTTCTTTATAGTCTCCACTCATGCCTATACTAAGTTTACTAATACTATTTTCTTTTGCTAAGTTTTGAAGTTGTTTAAAATGATATTTTGGATCATCTGCTATGGGGGGTATAC
The DNA here is from genome assembly GCA_902553005.1 of uncultured Alphaproteobacteria bacterium. Lineage (GTDB taxonomy): Bacteria > Pseudomonadota > Alphaproteobacteria > HIMB59 > CACPNW01. The sequence continues at coordinate 47,307 of CACDIK010000002.1, forward strand.
ACATAAGCCCTTGTATATTTAAATTAATTTCATTTTTTAAGAAGAAAAGAAAGTCTTTAGTATCTTCAGGAAAAATTCCACTCTTGGATTTTTCTCTTCCAGTATTTATTTGAACGAAAAACTTTTTATCTTTTAACAAATACTGGTGTTTAGAAAATTCCTTTGCAATTTTTTCTCTATCTACGGTGTGAAAAACATCAAACAATGATAGAGCATCCTTTACTTTGTTTGATTGTAAGGGGCCTGTTAGGTGTAATTCAATTTTTGGATTGTCTTTTTTTATATTTACAAATTTGTTTTTTGCTTCTTGAACTCTGTTTTCTCCAAAAATGTGTACACCCTCTTTTATAGCCTCAATAACGCTCTCTAGTGGGTGGTTTTTAGAAATTGCAACAATTTTCCCTGTTTTGCTGTGTTTTTCTAATATTTCCCTAATTTCATTGAATTTTTCTATATTAAACATAAAAATAGATGTTGTAAAAAAACAACATAATTTAAAAAAATATAATAAATCATTATGCTTTTTTTGAACTTTATTCAATTTTTAAATAATAGGATCTTCAATACAAGTTTGTTTCTTGTATTTAATGAATATTCATTAACTCAAAAGGAGTAATTATGAAAAAAGAACTATTATTGGGAACTGCTCTAGTTTCTACGCTTGGCGCTGCTTCAGTTGCTGAAGCTGTAACAGCTACTATGAGCGGTAATCACCAAACTGGTATTGAGTTTGATTCACCAAATGGTGGAACTGACACAAATTCTCAGACTCAAGACAACAACTTTACTGTGTCATTATCAGAAACTACTGATGGCGGTATGACTATTTCTTCAAGCTTTATGCTTATGAATGAAAATGCTGCTGCTGGTGATTTAGATGCTGGTTTCACTTTAGCATTTACTGATGGATCTAAGCTTGATGTAATTAATGCTGGTAACGCATCTGGTACACATGACATTTCTATCCCAGGTTCAGCTGGTGCAGAAGGTGTAACAACTGCAACTACTAACTCAGCAGAAACTGGTTTAGATTTTGCAACTGGTGCATCTAAACAAGGTATTGAGTATCACACAGCTTCTGATTTCTTAGCTGATGGACTAAAAATGTCTTTCTCAGCTTCAACAGATGGTGGTGAAACTGCTGGTACAACTTACAGAATTGACGGTCACGTTGCGATTGGTGCTACTTATGTAACTGATCTTGGTGACAGCGCTGTAACAATTGGTGCTGGTTGGTCTGAAGTAGACGGATCAAAAACTAGTACTTCTGCATCAAATGACACTGGTGGTTTCCATGTTGGTCTAAGTGCTGTAACTGGTGACTTAACTGTTGCTGTTGGTTTTGCTGATGGTAACAAAGTTGGTACTGGTATCAAAGGCGCAAAAGAAATGAGTGCTGATGTTGTAAAAGCTGGTATTAAATATGTATCTGGTGATCTAACATTTAATGTTGGTATTGCTTCAGGTGATTCAAAAGATAATACTATTGGTTCTATCTCTGGATCTGATGATTCAAAAGATGTAACTTCAGCTAGTGTTTCTTATGCTGTAGCTGCTGGTGTAACTGCACTTCTTGGTTATACCTCTGTAGAAGCAAGTGATGAAGGTGCTTCATCAACTGATGGATCAGCTTGGTACATCGGTGCTAATATGGCATTTTAATTAAAGATTTTATATCTTATAAAACGGCACTTTAACGAGTGCCGTTTTTTTTATATTTTACATTTAGTCGACTATACAATAATTATATTAAATGATTTTAACCCGATTAATTATCTCTTTTTTGTTACTTTTTATCTTTTCTTGTAACAGTAATAAGAGCGATGAGGAAATGGATGAGTTGTGGTCAAAAGCGCAAACAACTGGTGAGATAGTAAATAGATCTGGGACAAAATTTAATACAGCTACAAATAAAGAGTTAGCAATAAGAGACGCTGAAACCAGACTTCAATCAGGTGGTGGTTTGTTTGGGAAGGGCGGTATGTCCTTGGGTGGTATTATGGGAGGAAATAATCAAGAACAAAACATGTCAGAGGGGATGATTGCAATGTCAGTAAATCCGTTTCTTTGGAGAGCTGCATTAGAAACTATTGATTTTATGCCTCTTAGCTCAGCTGATCAAATTGGAGGCACAATTATTACCGACTGGTATTCTACAACAAGCAATGAGAAAGAGCGTTGCAAACTTAATATTTTTATTACAGGTTTAAATCTTAAAACAGAGAATCTTAGGGTGGTATCTTTTTGTCAAGAATTTAAAAACCCTACTTGGATAAACAAAGAAACAGAGAAGGAAAATAATATTAAGATAGAAAACGCAATATTGAATAAAGCAAAAAAATTAAAACTACAATCAAGTTAAAAAGTGTCATCGCGATACAATCATAAAGTAGTTGAAAAAAAGTGGCAGGATATTTGGTCAAAAAATAAAATTTTTCAGACTTCGCGAGATGAAAAGAGAGAGAAATTTTATGTTTTAGAAATGTTCCCATACCCTTCAGGTAAAATACATATGGGCCATGTAAGAAACTACACACTAGGAGATGTGATTGCGAGATACAAAAAAATGAAGGGTTATAATGTATTACACCCAATGGGTTGGGATGCATTTGGTCTTCCTGCAGAAAATGCAGCTTTAACTGAAAAAAAACATCCTGAAAGCTGGACATATCAAAATATCAAAACAATGAAAGAGCAGCTTTTAAAAATGGGGTTATCTCTTGATTGGCAAAGAGAAATTGCAACATGTCATCCAGAATATTACAAACATGAACAGAAATTTTTTATTGATATGTTTAAAGCCGGTCTTGCTTATAAAAAAGAGGCTGAGGTCAATTGGGATCCTGTAGACAAAACTGTGTTAGCCAATGAACAAGTTATTGATGGTAGAGGTTGGAGATCAGGGGCTGTTGTTGAAAAGAAAAAATTATCACAATGGTTTTTAAAAATAAGTAAATATTCTGATGAGCTCTTGCAAAATCTTGATAATTTAGAAAACTGGCCAAACAAAGTAAAAATAATGCAATCTAATTGGATTGGTAAATCAATAGGGGCAGAAATAGACTTTCATGTTTCAGAAAGTGAAACAAAAATTAAAATATTTACAACGAGACCAGACACTATTTATGGAGCAACTTTTTTAGCTGTTTCAAGTGAACATGAGTTAGTAACTAAAATTTCAAAAAATAATAGTGGTTTAGAAAAATTTATTAAGGATTGTGAAAATATAAACCCTGATAAAGTTAAAAAAGGTTTTGATACTAGTTTATTTGCAGACCATCCATTTATAGAAGGTAAAAAACTTCCAATTTTTGTCGCTAATTTTGTGCTTAAAGAATATGGGTTGGGTGCAATTTTTGGTTGCCCTGCACATGATCAACGAGATCTTGATTTTGCAAGAGAATATAATCTTGATGTAATACCGGTTGTTAAACCAGCTAATATTGTTGAAAATAATTTCAAAATCACAACTGAGGCTTTTACTGATGAAGGTACAATGATTAATTCACCTTCAATAAATGGATTAAGCATAAATGATGCTAAAGATAAGATTATTGAACATATTGAGAAGAAAAAAATTGGAAGAAGAAAAATAAACTTTAAGTTGAGAGATTGGGGGATTTCACGTCAAAGATTTTGGGGTTGTCCAATTCCGATAATTTATAGAGAGGATGGAGAGATTTTGGCTGTTGAAGACTCTGAGTTGCCTGTAAAACTTCCAGAAATAAAAAAATTTACTGAATCGTCCAGTGCGCTAAACAATATCTCTGAATGGAAAGAAACTGTTTGTCCTAAAACAGGTTTAAAGGCTAAAAGAGAGACAGATACGTTTGATACTTTTTTTGAATCTTCTTGGTATTATTTTCGCTATTGTAATGCAAGATTGGAAAAGCCTTTTGACAAAAAAGATATAGATTATTGGTTGCCTGTTGATCAGTATATCGGTGGTATTGAACACGCTATATTGCATCTTCTTTATTCAAGATTTTTTACAAAAGCATTAAGGGACCTGAATTATTTTAATTTAGATGAACCGTTTAAGGGTTTGTTTACACAAGGAATGGTAACCCACATTACTTACAAGAATAAAAATGGGGTTTGGTTAGAGCCAAAGGACGTTGAAATAGTAAATGGTGCTTTTAGAGATAAAAATGGTCAAGAAGTTACAACTGGGAAAATTGAAAAAATGAGTAAATCTAAAAAAAATGTTGTTGATCCAAACGACATTATTAGTTCTTATGGGGCAGATACAGCTAGGTGGTTTATGTTATCTGATAGTCCACCAGAAAGAGATTTGCAATGGACTGATACTGGTATAGCAGCATCTTTTAAATTTATTAATAAATTATATGAATTGGTTGAGAGGTATAAAAAACACCAATCAAATAATGATCAAAATTCTAAAGATATAAATGAATTAAAAATTATCATTAATGAGGTTGCAGAAAATATAGAAACGTTTCAATTCAATAAATCAGTTGCAAAAATTTACGAATTTGTAAACATTCTTAATGATGCATTATTAAGAAAAAAATTGTCACAAAAAAACTTTAAATGGTCTTTGGAAAAATTATCAATTATATTACAGCCGTTTGTGCCCCATATAAGTGAAGAGATATGGTCAAGCCTTGGAAACCAAACCTTATGTATTAATCAAGCCTGGCCCTTAGAAGATGTAATGAGAAAATCAGAAATAAAGATTGCCGTACAAATAAATGGTAAAACCAAAGAAATAATTGAAATTGATGACAAGTTTTCTAAAGAAAAAGTTTTAGAAACTGTAAAGCTTAATGATAAGATTAAAAAAAATTTATTAGGTAAAAATATTGTGCGGGAGATCTATGTTCCTGGTAAGATTGTAAACTTGGTTATCAAATGAAAAAGTTTTTTTTTATTACTTTTTTTATATTTATTATATCATGTGGTGAAGTTGAATTTGTTTACAAAGAAGATAAAAATCTCATAAATCCATTGTATGGAAAAACTGAAGTTAATACCTCAGGTTATAATATAAATTTTATAAATTCATACTTACCAATGTTTTTTGGAAAGAATAAAGATGATCATTTCAATCTATCGATTAAAATTGAGCAAAATAAAACAAAAAGTTCTGTTGAAACTAATCAGGCTGCGTCTAAAATAAGATATGAACTTAAATTTATTTATATCTTAGTATTAAATGAAAAAAATTGTGTTACTTTTAATAAAGAATCAATATCTTATTTTTCAATAATTCCTAAGTCTGCGGGTTATAATTATGGTACCGACTCATCTTTAGATAAAAAATATCAGTTGGCTATAACAGAAAACTTAAATCGATTTGTTTCTTTAATAACTGATAAAGACTTAAATAATTGTTTATGAAAATCAATTCAATAAACATACTTATAAACCAAAAATCTGTTCTTAATAAAAAATTTTATTTTATAAGTGGGAATGAAAAAACTCTTATGGAAAAAATAAAAACAATAATTGTTGAAAGTTTTAAAGAAAAAGAAAATGTTCAAATTAAAAATATAGATAATATTAATGATTTTGTTGATGAAATTGGGCTTTTTGGAGATAAAAGTATTTACATTGTAAATGGAAATAAGGGAATAGATGAAGAGACTTTGGATAATCTGAGGTCATCGGAAAATCATTTTATTTTTTTTCAGGAAAATTCACAGAAAATTAAAAAAATAAAAAATTTATTTAGTGTTGATAAAGACTCTTACCTAATTGACTGCTATGAATTAGACAAAGATTCAAAAATAAAAATTTTAAATGAATTTTTACGAGTAAACAAATTAGAAATCTCTCAAGATATTTATTGGTTCTTAATTGATAAATTAGACAGCAAATATATCTTCTTTGAAAAAAATTTAAATAAAGTACTGGAATTAGACCAGAAAGACATAATATTAGATAAAATTAAAAAAATATTGACTGTTGATGAATCTGGTAAAGAAAGAATTTTCTTCAATTTATTTGAAAAAAATAAGAAGATTATAGGACTTTATAGAGATAAAATTATAAATAACTCAGATGTAAACGAGCTTTATTATTATTGTAAAATTTTCTGCCAACTTATCATAGATTGTAATAGTGAAGATGAATATATAAAAAAAATTCCAATATATTTATTTAAAGAAAAAAACTATTTAATTGATATTTATAGAAAATATAATTCTAAAAAGAAAAAAATGCTTTTAAAATTACTTTCATCAACCGAAAGTGTTTTGCGAAAAGAAAGTGGTTTATCTTTGACTCTTGGTCTTCGTTTTCTTTTGAATATTAAAAAAATTACTATTTCTTAAGTCTTTTCATTAAATCATCTAATTGATTTAAATCAGAGTAATAAAGAGTTAGTGAGCCAGATGAGCCATTCTCATTAAATTGAATAGATGTTTTTAGACCTATTTTGTCTGAAAGCTCCTTTTCAAGATCGGTTATATTTGGGTCTTTTGAAATTTTTTTAGTTTTATTTTTTTTAAATTGAGATGTTATTTTTTCTATCTGTCTTACGCTAAGTTTTTTCTCAATTATTTCTTTTGCCTTATTAATAGCATCGGGTACACCAATAAGAGCTCTCGCGTGGCCCATTGATAAATCACCATTTATTACCATTTGTTGTATTTTTATATCAAGCTCTAAAAGTCGTAAAATATTTGAAACGTGGCTTGCACTTTTACCAATTAGTTTAGCGAGGTTTTCATTATTGATATCTTTAATATCAATTAATCCTTTGTAGGCATTAGCCTCTTCAATAACATTTAAATCTTCTCTTTGAATGTTTTCAATTAAGGCTGCTTCTAGAACATTAATGTCATCAAGATTTTTAATGACACATTCTACTTCATGCATTCCATTTAATTGACAAGCCCTCCATCTTCTTTCTCCCGCAATAATCTGGTATTGATCATCTTTTATTGGCTTTATGATTATAGGTTGAATTAATCCTTGGTTTTTAATTGAAGAGGAAAGCTCTTTAAGATCTTCATCTTTAAAGTTTTTTCTTGGTTGAGAAGGATTAGGGATTATTTGAGATATATTAATTTTTTGAATCCCGTTGCCGCTGTTAGAATTATTATTTGTAGTTGATAAAAGAGCTCCTAGGCCCATTCCTAGTTTGTTTTCTTTATTCATGGTTTTTATTTTGATTTAAAATTACTTCTTTTGCAAGCTCTATATAAGCCAAAGAACCTGCGGCTTGTGTATCATATATTAATGCTGGTTTTCCATGGCTGGGAGCCTCAGATATTTTTACATTTCTTGGAATTGTTGTTTTATAGACTTGATCACCAAAATGATGTCTTACATCTTTCTCAACTAAAGAACTTAATGAATTTCTTTTATCCAACATTGTTAATAGTATTCCTTCGATTTGAAGATCATTATTATAGTTTTTTTGTATTAATTTGATTGTTTGCATCAAAGCTGAAAGACCCTCTAGAGCAAAAAACTCTGATTGAAGAGGAATTAGTGTAGTGTCTGATGCTACTAATGAGTTAATAGTTAGCAAACCAAGTGCTGGTGGGCAGTCTACAAAAATAAAGTCAAAATTATCAATTTCAGCAAATATTGATTTAAATACATACTCTCTGTTTTCAAAATTTGTCAACTCTACCTCCGCTGCAGCCAAATCTGTGTTAGCTCCAATTATTTTGAGACCAGGAATTAATGTTTCTTTTATTCCTTCTGTAAGAAGTTTCTTTTCATGAATCATTTCATAGATCGATGGTTTTCTTTCATCATAAGAAAGTCCTAATCCTGTACTAGCATTACCTTGTGGGTCAGCATCGATGATTAAAACATTTTTTTTCACTGCAGCTAATGAAGTAGCTAGGTTTATTGTGGTTGTGGTTTTGCCAACACCGCCTTTTTGGTTGGATATAGAAATAATTTTTTTCACAGTTTTTTATATTTTTTTATTTTTAATACATAACCATCACCCTCACTTTGACTTGGAAAAAGATCGTATTCAAAGCTAAAGGATTTTTTTGCATCTTGTATTTCTTTCTTAACATTTCTTCCTTTTAGAAAAAGAAGTGATGTATTTTTTTTACTAAAAAACCGTGAATAATCTAATAGTTTTAATAGTGGAGCGAAGGCTCTGCAGATAATAAAGTCAAATTTTTGATTTTTGATTTTCTCTACCCTTGTGCAAATAGTTTTAACTCCTAAATTCTGTTCGTGTGCAAATTCTTTAATAAAGTTTATTTTTTTTATTTTAGAGTCTATTAATAATATGTTTGTATACCCAAAAATATATAAGATCACGCCTGGTAAACCTGCACCAGTGCCAAAGTCTATTATTGAAGCATTTTTTTTCAAAATAAACTCAGATAATTGCAATGAATCATTAATGTGTCTATCCCATGCAATATTAATTGTGGAAGGCCCTACTAAATTATGTATTTGGTTACTTTTTTCTAACTTCAGTATGTAGTTATCTATTAAATCAATTTGCTTTCTACTAAGATTATATTTTTTTATTACAGAGCTTTTATCCAAATTATGCTGCTTTTTTATTTTTATTTTTTTTAATGTATCTGAGCAAGGCTATAGTGGCTGCTGGTGTTACGCCTGATATCCTTGAAGCAGCACCAAGTGTTGGTGGCTTAATTTTTGATAATTTTTCAACTATCTCATTAGATAAACTTCCGACTAATTTATAATTAGTTGATTTAGGGATTTTTAAATTTTCTTCCTTTTCAAAATCTTGTATATCCATTCTTTGTCTATCAAGATAACCGGCATATTTAGCCTCTATTTCTATTTGCTCCATTACATCATCCTCTAGGTCATTTAACTCCGGAAGTATTTTTTTAAGCTTATGGGTTGTAATATTAGAAAAGGACAAGAGGTCTATAATATTTCTTTTTTTTCCATCTTTGTTTATTTTTATGCCTTTTTTAAGGAGTGCGTCTGGTGAAAATTTTTGATTTTTAACAAACTTAAAACCCGCATTTATTCTTATAGATTTTTTTTCGAATTTTCTTTGCCTATCTATATCAACACAACCGATATCAATTCCTAGAGGCGTAAGTCTCAAATCTGCATTATCAGCCCGAAGTAAAAGTCTGTATTCAGACCTTGAAGTAAACATTCTATATGGCTCTTTAGTTCCTTTTGTAACCAAATCATCTATTAAAACACCTATATATCCAGAAGATCTGGGTATTATAAATTCTTTATTAGATGTTGTTTTAAGCGATGCATTTATTCCAGCCATTATACCTTGTGCAGCTGCTTCTTCGTATCCAGTTGTTCCATTTATCTGTCCTGCAAAAAATAAATTTTTAATTTTTTTAGTTTCAAGAGTGTGTGTTAGTTCTTGTGGATCAACAAAATCATATTCAATAGCATAAGCGGGTTGTGTAATTGTAACATTTTCTAAACCTTTAATCGTTTTAACAAATTGCTCTTGAATTTCAGTTGGAAGTGAAGAGGATATTCCGTTTGGATATATTAGATCACTATCTAATCCTTCTGGCTCAAGAAATATCTGATGTGATGACTTATTTTTAAATTTATGAATTTTGTCTTCAATAGATGGGCAATACCTAGCCCCCATTGATTGTATCTCACCTGAGTACATAGGTGATAGGTTAAGGTTTTGAGCAATTATTTCGTGAGTGTTTTTATTAGTATGGGTAATAAAACAAGATATTTGAGGAATGTGGATATCTCTGTTGATAAAAGAAAATGGAATAAGCTTTTTATCTGGGTGTTGTTTGTTTAAGTCATTGAAATTTATGGTTTTTTTAAGTAATCTTGGGGGTGTTCCTGTCTTTAACCTGCCTATTGAAAACTTTAACTCTTTAAGCCTTTTTGCAAGCTTTATTGAGGGTTTATCTCCAACCCTTCCTGCTTCTTGCTTCTCAGATCCTATTCTTATTAATCCTTGTAAGAAAGTACCTGTGGTTAAAACTACAGATTTGGAGAATATTTTTTTGTTGTCATCTAAAACAACACCCATCACGCTATTGTTTGAAACAATTAAGTCTTCAACTGATCCTTCGATAATTTGAAGGTTTTTTTGGTCAGATACGAGTTCATTTATAGCATTTTTATATAAAATTCGGTCTGTTTGGGCCCTTGGACCCCTTACAGCAGCGCCTCTACTGGAGTTTAACATCCTAAATTGTATACATGATCTATCTGTGGCTTTAGCCATTATTCCATCTAAAGCATCTATTTCCTTTACAAGATGACCTTTTCCAAGGCCTCCAATTGCAGGATTGCAAGACATTTCTCCTATTTTTTCAATTTTATGAGTTATTAGGGCTGTTTTTGATCCGGTTCTTGCAGATGAGCATGCTGCTTCTACGCCCGCATGCCCTCCACCAATCACAATTACATCAAATTTATTGTCCATGTTTATTTTCACGTGAAATTACTTACCAATACAAAAATCACTAAATATTATATCTAAAATTTTCTCAATATCAAACTTTTGATTAATTCCATCAATATACATAATTGATCTTCTAACATTTTCAGCAGCAATATCTATTTCTTTTAAATCTAAACTTTTAAGCAATACAAGGGATTTCTTTAGGCTTTCCATATGTCTTTCACGTGAAAAGACCGGTCCAGAAATTGGTTTTTTCTTTAATTTAGAAGATATGGTTTTAATAAGAGGCTCAATCCCGTAACCAGATACTGATGAAATGCTATGCACCCCGCTAATTTTCTTTTTATTAGTATCATATTTTGATTTAACAAATATTTTTGATTTGATTTTACTGTAGTTTTTCTTTTCATTGTTTTTGAGAAAAACTATATTTAAATCAGATTTTTCAGCACTTTCTAAGGATCTTTCAATGCCTATTTTTTCAATTAAATTCTTATGTTTTCTTATTCCAGCTGTATCAATAAATATGTATTTATCCCCTTGTATATCAAGCGTGGAGCTTACTAAATCTGTTGTAGTTCCTGGTATACTAGTAACTATAGAAACTTCCTTGTTGTTAATATAATTAATAAAGGAAGACTTTCCTGTGTTTGGCTTTCCAATAATAGTTACTGTAAAACCGTTATGAATTTGTCTAGATAAAGCTGATCTTTCGATAATATTTTCAATTTGTTTATATATGTTCTTATTTTGTTCTCTTATGCTTTTATATATTTCTTTAGGAAGGTCTTCGTCAGCAAAATCAATTATGGCTTCTATATCTGCTAGAAGTTTTTTTTGTTTATTTGATATTTCATTAACTAATTTATCTAAATTTCCACTTAAATTACCAATGGCTATCCTTCTTTGATTTTCAGTTTCTGCATTAACTAAATCATTAATTGTTTCAGCTTCTAAAACACTAAGCTTATCATTGATTAGAGCTCTTTTGGTAAACTCTCCAGGCTCAGCAAGCCTGATCTGTTTTTTTAATAGGATTTTAGTTATTTTGTTAATTACAGAAATACTTCCATGACAAGATATTTCCACCATATCCTCCCCCGTATAGCTTTTTGGTGATTTAAAAAAAGTTGTTAGCGTCTGATCTACAACACTCTTTCCGTCCAATAAGTCGTTTAATGTAGCAAAGTTTGTTTTAAATTTTTTTTTAGAAGATATTGATTTAATAATTGTATGAGATCCTTTTCCCGAAACCCTAAAAACAGCTATACCTGATTTACCTCTTTGAGTAGCAAGGGCAAAAATCGTATCCTTTGAAACTTTCATTTTTTGGGAATTAAACCCAAGATGATGTTATGTAAATAAGAAAAATATTAGCCATTAAGTTGCTCAATTGTTGTTTTAAATAATAAATGGTTTATTTTAATTTATGTGAGAAAAATTTTAATTATAACTTTCCTATTTTTTTCCCAAAAAGCATACGCAGATTTGAAAATCAATTATCCTTATCAAGTTTTTATACAATCTGATGAATTGATTAATAATATAAAATTTTATCAATCTTCAAAATATCCATTTATATGTAATCAAGATGATGATGATTTCGATAATGATGTGGTCTCAATTAAAAACACAGCGTTTAAAGAATCATTAAAGCTGTCTTTTAACAAAACGTTTACTGATTGGGATACCATGGATGAATTTTCATCAAAAATGGTAGAGTTTTCGTTGGCAACCTGCAAGACAATGTTGTTTGGGTCTGATGCAGAAAAAGAAGAATTATTAAACTTTATAATTGAAATTTCAAAACTAGAAAAATTTTATTCAATTACTCCTGAGTGGGTTATGGATCATAGTGGGCCATTTTGGTTTGCAAGACACGTTCCTCCTGTTTTATTTGCCTGGAGCTATGTAAGGGATATGGCTGATGAAAAAGAACAAAGGCAAATTAATGAATGGGTTGAGGGTTTATACAACAAACTAATTGTTGATGATAATTGCCTAGAATGGAGGGCAGGTTCCTGTTTTGCCAACCATGCTTACAATGTTCGTAATGCATTAATAGCTATGTCAATAATGCTAAATGATGAAGAAAAGTTTAATCATAATGTAGATGCTTTTTTTAAAGTATTAGAATTAAATATTAGAAAAGACGGTCTTTTAGAGAATGAATTAAGAAGAGGGCATTGTAGTTCTCATTATCATATGTTTGCTTTTAGTGCGATCTTTGGCATTTTACAAAATCTGAAAACCCAGGGGTATGACTACTACAACAAAGAGCTGTACAATGGTTTTGAAATTAAAGATATACTGGATGTAGCAATAAATAAATTTCTTATTTATCCAAAAAAATATTTATCTACTGTCAAAGATCCTTATGCAATAACAACATGTCCTACAAAAGGTCAAGAATTTGTATATGAGTTTGAGCAAACAGATTTTTTTGCTACTGCTCACTATGGTTTTGTGTCTTTATTTCAGAGTAATGTTGAGGATTCAGAAAAAATTGATTTTTCAAATATAAAAAAATTACAAATCACATGGGATAAAAAAGTTGGTAACGACCCAAAGTATTTTTATGAAGATTATAACGAAAATGGAAAAGAAGACTCGTTATATTACAATGTCTATGATGTTACAAAAGGTATGTATTATCACTCTTGGGGAAACGCAGTGTATGGTGGTAACCCAATATTACTTTCTAAAATAAATTTTTAATATTAATTTATTCTAACCAATCAACCCACTTATTAACCTGTTCTGGTTTTAAAATATCAAACCGCATGTTTCCTTTGTTAAGGAGAAAAATATTTGCGCTCCTTGTGTCTTGAACCATTGCCGAACACATCGCGTCCATCAAGCCGTCACTATTAACATCAATAAGAATGCTTTTGTTGCAGTAGGTGTTCCAAGGGTGTGAGTGCTCATCTTTAACCATCGAGCCCCATTCCTTTGGATCTTGCCATTCATCAAGTGGTTTTAAATGGATGTTGTTATCAGAAAGCTCTAACTTTCCATTTATATTTTCATAAACAACCCAAGAGGATGCCGAATAAAAAGGACCAACAACGGAGCTTATAATATCAACGTCTCCATCGTTATCAAAATCAAAAGAGGTCATTTCTGCAACAGTTGAAAAAATAAAATTGCCGTCTTTTGCAGGTTTTAGCTTTTGGGCAATCTTAAATTTTCCCGTTCCATCACCGTGCATTAATATTGTTTTTTGTACAGATTTATCAGACCATTTTTGAGGGGAGTATTTGGCATATTTAGGATTATAAAAATCGTGTGATGATATGATATCTAGAAAACCATCGTTATTAAAATCACCTGTTGTTATAGAATGACCACCATGTTTAGTGCATAAAACTGCGTTGAAGTTTCCTTCTCCATCATTAAAGTGGCATACTGTGCCTTTAAATTCAGAAGTAATAACATCAACATCACCATCATTATCTATGTCTCCAGCATCTGACCCATGAGAAAACCCTAGATAAAGATCGTGTTCTTTGTCTGTTAAATAACCTGTATGTTTTGATTTTACCCAGCTAAAAGATTTTTCAGAAATAAGAACATGGTTTGGGCTTTCATAACTGAAATTTCCATCTATTAATTGAACTGAGGCGTTTGGATGGAATATATCATCTATATTATCTCCGTTGAAATCATCGACGATCATTCTTTGAAGAGAGCTTGCATAACCAGCCTCGTTTGATCCATTATACTTAAAGAAATTAGGGTTTTTTATTTTGTTGAATGTAAAACCGCTTGTTATTAGATATGGTAGAACAGGGTTATAAAGTGCGTTTCCATTGGCACAACCTTGTCTTCCTTCTGACTGAGTAAAGTTTCCTGTTGTGCCGCCGGTACCACACCTGTGTCCTGCACCAAAACCAAGATAGTCTAGTTTATTATCTCCATTCCAATCACCAAAAGCTGATCCAGATTTATAAAAAATTCCTTTGTCCGAGTTGATATTTTTTTTAAACCATGAGTTGCTGGGTAAAACATACTTTCCGTTTTGGTTTTTAAGTGTTTCGTCTATAAAATGTCCTGAAAGGGTAATACCTAGTTTACTAGCACTTTCTCTAAATTCATTTGCTTGAACGTTTGAGAAAAAAAATAGAGTTAAAAAGAGAAATGTTAATAATTTTTTAGGAAACACAATTTTTTTTTATTGGAAAAAAATAGAAAAAAAAAGAGAATTTTTAAATTTATTTTGTTCCCATGCTTTGGAAGAACTCACTATTGGTTTTTGTATTTTTCATTTTATCTAACAAGAACTCCATCGCTTCTGTACTTCCCATTGGGGCTAGTATTTTTCTTAAAATAAAGATTTTTCCAAGCTCGTCTTTATCAAGTAATAGTTCTTCTTTTCTTGTTCCTGACTTACCAATATCAAAAGCTGGATAAGTTCTTTTTTGACTAAGTTTTCTATCTAGAACCATTTCACTATTACCAGTACCTTTAAATTCTTCAAATATAACTTCATCCATTCTGCTTCCTGTATCTATTAAAGCAGTGGCAATAATTGTAAGTGATCCACCTTTTTCTACGTTCCTTGCAGCTCCAAAAAATCTTTTTGGTCTTTGTAATGCATTGGCATCAACACCACCTGTTAATACTTTTCCACTAGATGGAACAACAGTGTTGTAAGCTCTTCCAAGCCTAGTGATTGAATCAAGAAGGATTACAACATCATGTTTATATTCAACTAGTCTTTTAGCTTTTTCAATTACCATTTCAGCAACCTGAACGTGACGAGATGCAGGCTCATCAAAGGTTGAACTAATTACCTCACCCTTAACTGATCTTTGCATATCAGTAACTTCTTCTGGTCTTTCATCAATTAACAAAACAATCAGTTTAGCGTCTGGACTATTAGCAGTAATAGCATTAGCAATTTTTTGCATAATTATTGTTTTACCAGTGAAAGGTTGTGCTACGATTAATTGTCTTTGTCCTTTTCCAAGAGGGGCAATAATATCAATTATTCTTTCTGTATTATCTGGCATAGGTTTTTCTTGCTCAAGTTTGAACCTTGCTTCAGGATACAACGGTGTTAAATCTTCAAAGTTAACCCTGTTCTTAACTAAATCAGTTTCTTGACCATTTATTTTGTTAATTTTAGTTATGGCAAAATATCTTTCTCCTTGCTTTGGAGATCTTATTTCACCTTCAACGCTGTCACCTGTTCTTAAGCTAAATTTTTTAATTTGAGATGGAGAAATATAAATATCATCTGGCCCTGGAAGATAGTTTGATTCTGAAGACCTTAAAAAGCCGAAACCATCTTGCATAATTTCAATAACCCCTAAACCAGTAATAATTTCACCTTCTTCAGCAATTGTTTTTAGAATTGCAAACATCAAATCTTGTTTTCTAAGAGAAGAAGGGTTTTCTATACCAAGCTTATCTGCTTGTTTTAAAAGCTCTTGGGGTTCTTTTCCTTTTAATTCCTGTAAATTCATAATGTTGTTGGGGTAGTTTAGAAATGAAATATTTTAATAATCAAAATTGAAGTTAATGTCAAAATAATAATAAATATATAATTTATATATTTAATTGTAGTATTAGTTGTAAGGTTAAAAAGCTTAATTACTGCTTTATTATTACACCATTCTTTATTTACCAACATATGAATAACAAACCTAACAAATATGTTAATTTAAAGAATTTTGAAAAAAATTATTATTTTTAAATAATTTGCGATACAATAAATCTATAATAACTTGTTATTAATTTTGTATAATAAATATATTAACAACCACCCTATAATATTTAGACAAGTTATTAAGTTGTTAACAACACATTTTTAAAACAAAAGAACTATTTCTTAAATTCAAATTATATTTAATAGTGTTTATAACTATAATTTTTATTAACACATTTATGCACCAAAAATTTATACTAGCTAGTTCAAGCAAATCTAGATACAAAATATTAAAAAACGCAGGATTAAACTTCACACAAAAAAAACCAAATTGCAACGAAGAGGATATTAAAAAAACTATTAATAGAAAAACAAAACCTGAGATTTTTGCAAAAAAACTTTCTTATGAAAAAGCAAGAAGTGTAAGTATAAAAAAATTGTATGCTAATAAGATTGTTTTGGGCTGTGATACAGTCATTTATCACAATGGAAAAATTTTAGATAAAGTAAACTCTATTGATAAGGCCAAAAAAAAAATCAAGTCTTTATCAGGAAAGGAACACCTAATAGTATCAGGTCTAACTATTTGTTTGAACGGCTACAAGATTTGGGAAAATTACGAAAAAACTCATGTTAAAATAAGAAAACTTAATAACAATGAAATAAATACATATCTAAAAAAAACAGGCAAACAAATACTAAGCTCCGTAGGGTGTTATCAAATAGAAAGTTTAGGACCAAATATTATTGAGAGCATAAAGGGGGATTATTTTAATGTTATGGGATTACCTTTATTTAATTTACTAGATTATTTATATTCAAAAAAATGAAAAAACTTTACGTAGTTGGGAACAAAGCATCTAAAAGTCTTTCACCAACAATATTTAACTATTGGTTTAAAAAATATAACATTAAAGCAAGATACGGGTATTTAGAGCTTACAGAAAAAAACTTTCATAATAAAATAAAAGATGTTTTGGAAAAAAAAGATACGCTTGGTTTAAATGTTACCATTCCATTTAAAAACAAAATTATAAAACATCTTGGCAAAATAGACGCTCATGCAAAAAAAATTGGTGCAGTAAATTGTGTAACAAATAAAAAAACTATAAGTGGAACGAATACTGATTGGACAGGGTATTACAAAACCCTACCAAACATAAAAAAAACTAAAAATAGAAAAGTTATTATTTTGGGTTATGGAGGCGCATCACACGCTATTCACTATGTTTTAAAGAAGAGGGGTTTTAAGGATATTTTAATTTTCAATAGATCTAAGAAAAAAATTAAATATTCAAAAAACACTGAGTATACAAAAAAATATAGTGATCTTCAAACACACCTTGAAGGAGTTTTTTTAATAATTAATACTACACCAATAAACCCTGTGTTGAAAAAACACTTAAAACTTATTACCAAATCCACAATTGTAAGCGACATTGTTTACAGCCCAAAAAAAACTTCGTTTCTCAAACAGTTTCCGAAGAATAAAAAAATTTATGGAATATCAATGTTGATAGAACAGGCCAAACCGTGTTTTAAGATGTGGTTTGGTAAAAACCCATCTGTAGATGCAAAAATGCTTAAGGCTATTTATAAAAAAATTAAATGACAAAAACCATAGCAATAACAGGTGGCATAGGGTCAGGTAAATCAACCTTTTGTAGTAAATTAAAAGAAAAAGGATTTAAAATTCACAGCTCAGATGAGCAGGTGGCTAAAATATATAAAAACCCTGAAAAAAAATTTCTTACTTATTTACACACCATAGGGTTATCTAAGTCTATTTCAAAAAAAAACATAGATAAAAAAATTATATCAAAGATTATTTTTGAAAACAAACAGATAAGAAAAAAGCTTGAGTTATACATATTTAAAATAGTTAGAAAAAAGAGGTCTGATTTTATAAAAAAAGAAAAAAGAAAAAAAACAAGATTAATATTTATTGATATACCATTATTATTTGAAAACAATTTAGAGAAACAGTTCAGCATAGTAATATCAATAATAGCCTCCAAACCAGTAAGGCTAAAAAGATTAAAAAAAACAAGAAAAATGAGTGAAAACCAATTTAAGAATATAATCCGATCTCAAACATCAGACATTATAAGAAAAAAGAAATCTGATTATGTTATTTATAACAACTCGACATTAAAGGATTATAAAATTAAGATTAATAAGCTAATAAGTAAACTTTAGTTAAAACAATGAGAGAAATAGTAATTGATACAGAAACCACGGGCCTTGATTATAAGACTGGTGACAGAATAATAGAAGTTGGTTGTGTGGAACTCAAAAATTTTATTCCTACAGGAAACACACTCCAATTTTATTGCAAACCAGACAGAAGTATAAGCGAAGGGGCAAAAAATATCGTAGGTCTTTCAGATGATTTTCTTAATCAACAAAAACCATTTGAAGAAAACCATAAAGAGCTCTTAAATTTTTTGAAAAAAGACACATTGATAATTCACAATGCATCATTTGATTTAGGTTTTATAAATAATGAGCTATCAATCTTAGGATTACCTCATTTAGATAATCCAGTAGTTGATACAGTTTCTCTTGCAAGAGAAGTTCTAAATACAAGAATAGCTAACCTCGACTATTTGTGTAGAAGATTTAACATTGATTTATCAGATAGATCATTTCACGGAGCCTTACTTGACTCCCAACTTCTAGCCGCAGTTTATTTAGAGTTAAGAGGAGGTAAGCAATTTTCTATGGAGCTGAATTCAAACATTGATGAAAAAAACACACAAATTACCAACAAAAATGAAACAAAAACCAAAATAATAGAAGTTAATAAAGAAGATTATCTTGCCCATAAAGAAATGTTAAAAAAACTAAAAAACCCCCTCTGGAAAAAATTTAACTATTAATATTTAAAAAAGTTATTATATTAAAATCAAATGATTTACGGCGACCTTCAATTTTTTGATATTCTAATTTTTGCAGCTATTGCTGGTTTTATTATTTATAGATTGAGGAGTGTTCTAGGGAAAAGAACAGGGTTTCAAAAAAATATTTCAGAACCAAAACCTCAAGAAACCAAAAAACAAGAAGATATTCAAAAAATACCATCACTAATGGATAATGAGACAAAGCTTGAGGCTGTATATAAAAAAGTAAATAATTTTAATCACAGAGAGTTTCTTGAAGGTGCCAAGAAAGCCTTTGAAATCATAATTTCATCTTTCAACAATGGAGATAAAAAAACACTGAAAAATCTTGTGTCTAAAGATGTTTATTCTGCTTTTGAAAAAGCGATTGATGAAAAAACAAACAATCCAGAATCACAATTTTATTCACTTATTGTAGAGGGTATCGCAGATGCGAAAGTAGAAAAGGACACAATATCAATATCGGTCAATTTTATTAGTGAACAGATGTTAAATAATGATGAGGGTTCTATTGTTAAAAATAAAGACACCTGGACTTTTGAAAAACCAGTAAACTCTACTAGTCCTATATGGATATTAACGCAAACTTAATATTTGTCTTTTAAAGAACTCAAAGACCGAATTAAAAAAAACGAGGGTTATTCTGACAAGCCTTATCAAGATCAATTAGGGTTTTATACTATTGGTTATGGTCATCTTATTACAGAAAAAGATAATAAATATTACATTAAAAAATTTAAAAAAAAATATTTTGAAGAATTGTTTGAGATAGACTTTAATAAAGCACACGAACAATACAAAAAAAAATTTTTTAAAAAAGGCCACACAACTTCAGAGGAGGAGTTATTAATAGAAATGATTTTTCAACTTGGAGCAAAAGGTGTCTCTAAATTTAAGAAAATGCTCTATTTTCTAAACAAAAAACAAAAATTCATGGCATCACTAGAGATGTTAGACAGTTTGTGGTATTTGCAAACACCGGAAAGAGTAAAGAATTTAATAAAAAACTATACAAAAAAATAATGGATGAAGATTTTTTTCTAAAAAATATGAAAGGTGTAAAACCTTTTAAAAAAGATACCTCTATAGTTAAAACGAAAACAACTAATAAAAAAAATGTAAAATTAGATAAAAAAACTAATACTAAAAATACCAGCAAAAAAACAATAACTGAACACAAAGTTAGTAGCTCAGAGTTTAAATTATCATTTGGTGAGGTTAATAAGGAGCTTAAGAGAGGAAAAATTAATATAGACAGAAGAATTGATCTTCATGGATACGGTTTACTCGAAGCGCATGAAAAATTTATAAGTGAGGTGAAAAAAAATTATAACAAGAATAAAAGATGTTTGCTTATAATTACTGGAAAGGGTGTTCATAAAAAAAATCAAAATGAGCAAGACACAAACCCTAAACTTTTCTATGGAAAGATTAAAAACTCAATAATAAACTGGATAAACGAAGACAATCTTAAGAAATATATCCTAACATATCAAGATGCGGGTTTTGAACATGGGGGTGACGGAGCTCTTTTTGTCTATTTAAGAAAAAAAAAGCTTTAAATTCTTTCTAACTTAAATACCCTTTTTTTGAAATGAATAAGAATTTCATATGGAAGTAAATCATCTTTAACTAAAAATTCAATTTTTTTTAAATCATTTCTTTTATGGTCAGCCCAAATATTTACATAGTCTTCAATTTCTAAAATTATATTTCCGTCCTCACTTTTGTTTTGTTTAAGTGTGTAAATTCTTCTCCCATCAATTGTTTTTGCCTCATTTTCTCCATGTAAAATATTTATAAAAGAGGTAATTGGGTCAAAATATAAATATAACTCTTCTAGGTCTACTCTAGCTATTTCTTCTTCTATAGGCTCTTGTTTTAATTCAATTAAATAATCATCAAAAGACATTTTAACTATTTTTGTTTTCTTATTAGTTTTCCAAAACTGTTTATAATTTTGGGTCTTAAATATGTTGTTTTCAATAACCCCAGTTGAAAGATAACTTCCTTCAAATTTATATAAAGGTGAAAAAATGCCAGAATTTTTCAAATTAATTTCTGTTTGATAAATATTATCATTAATATTTAATGACCAACTAAAATTACCAATTTTTATTCCTGTTGTGCTGACTTTATATTCTGCACTAAAATTATTTGCATAGGATGTGTTAATTACAAATATAATAAAAAATACTAGAAATTTATTCAAACACAACCTCGTAAACATCAAGTTTTCTCTTTGTAAATTTCTGATCAGGTGAATTTATTTTTAACACCTTATATTCTTTCTCTAAATAATTAATATCTGAGGGGCTCCCAATTAAAGTAAAGTTTTCATTTATATTTTTATTAAGAGGAGATACTATTTTAAAGTGGTTTGTTATTTCACTACCTTCTTTATGTGGCATATAGAAATTAATATCCTTATCTCTTAATTCAAAATTAAGGCTTGAAAATAAAAGCCTATCTGAAACCACTATATTTTTTACAACACCATCTGAAGAACCACTGTAAATTTTTAGAGCATAATCATTTATACCACTTATTCGGTCAAAAATTTTAGACGGATAGCTCATTCCAATCATTACAAAAAGAATTAAGCAGATAATAAAATTAAACATGTAATTAGCTATCTTTAAAAAAGAATTATTAATTCTAATATATAAAAGAGCAAATAAAGAAATTAAAGCTGGAGCAGCCCAATTTGCATTAGCTCTGACAATAATAGCTTCTACTAAAACAATTAAAATTATAGGCATAGAAAATATTAAAAAAATTTTTTGAATATAGTTCCATTTATTAAATCCAAATATCCCACCCAAAACCATAAACGGGCCTAACATTAAAACTTGAATTAACAAAAATTCTAAACCTCTAATGAGATCTATTTCAATATTTGAAAAATTTGCATTATCTGCAGTATGCTGAAGTGTTATCCAGTCATTATTAAAGTTCCAAATAATATTTGGTATGATAATTATAAATACACATAGAATAGTAAGACTAAAACCAAATAAATTATCGAAAAAAATTTTTCTAAATCTTTTATCAAATAAAATTAAAACAAATAAACAAATTATAAAATATATAGCTGCATATTTTGACAAAAAACTTAACCCCAGAAAAATACCTAATAATATAAAATTTTTTAAACTTTGTTCACTATTGATCTTAATTAATTCATTAAGTGAAAGTGTCCAAAATAATAATAAAAAAAGATCAGTACTAATGATAAAAGATGAAAAAGAAACAGCGGGTATAAATAAAAAAATTAAACAACCGGCAAATGAATCTTTTTTATTTAATCCAGAGTTAAATAAAAGATTATAAATACTCCAGGCAATCAATAAATACACAAACGATGGGAGAAGTTTTAATGAAAAAAAACTACTACCTAATATTTCCGTATAAACTCTTATTATCCAGGACAAAAAAGGGGGCTTCGAAAAATAACCAAAATCAATATCTTTTGACCATAACCAATACTGTGCCTCATCACCAAACAAATTAAAAGTAGTTAAATTTAATGCGCCTATTTTTAATAAAAGTAAAACGATGAATGAGGGCAATAGAAACTTATTTAGCATAATATTTTTTATACAATTCAAATAAAACTATATTTAAAATTACAATTAAAAAACCAGCAAAAAAAATGTCACTTAAGAAATGACCACCAGCCATTATTCTAATTAAACCTAGTACTAAACCAGCAAAAGCACTTGCATAGAGAAAAATTATTTTTTTTGTAATTAAATATAGAATTATAATTGAAAACCCAACAGAAGCATCGCCTGAAACAAAAGAGCAATTTGTTTCGCAAGCGTTGCTTATTTCAAACCACGGCGAAAAAGTTTCTTTTCCACCTAATTGTAAAATATCATTTGGTCTAGCCCTCCCCCATAAATTTTTAAGTATCAGGTTTACAAAAATTAACACCCCAACAATTTGAGAACCCCACAACAAAACTATTTCCTTGATAGAAAATTTATAATTAAAAAAAATTTTATCAATTTTAGTGAAACGCCCAACTATTGGTAAAATTAAAATATAAATAAGTATTAATGGTAATAAAATATCTCGAAAAAATATTGAGGTTAAATCAAAACTTTGTAAAGCAAACTGTTGTGATCCATAATAAAACAAACCTGAAATATACAAATCTATGGATGGACCTGAAGTAATAAACACACAACTAATTACCAAAAATAATACATAATTATAAATCTCTGAATTGTCTTCAGGCAACAAATTCGAAAATTTATATTGGGCATATTTCTTTTCTAAGATTGTGTTTATAATTTTGAAAGATATAAGTGCTAATACAGCGCCGGCAACAATGTCAGTAAAAAAGTGAGCACCAACTACAACTCTACTCAAAGCAATAACAGACGCTAAAAGATAAAAAAAATATTTTAGTTTTGGAAAAGTGGCTACAAGAATAAAACAAATTATAAATATAGTTGATGAATGGCCTGAAGGAAAGGAATGAAAATTTGAGTCGAAAGTAAAAAAATTAAAACCAAAAGAGTCCTCAAAATTTGTGTGATTGGGTCTTGGTCTACCAACAATATGCTTCAGAACCTGAGTTACAACTCCAACAACCAAAATATAAAAAAAAGACGATACAAAAAAATTACTTATATTTTTTTGTTTTTCAATTTTTATAAATTCTAATCTGTTGTTCAAATAAACAACACCAAATCCAATAACAGAAATAGCAAAATACCAAGACGAGCTCCCGAGCCTTGTTATGTCTACAAAAAATTCTTTTAAATAAACACTATTAAGACTTTTATTAAAATCTTTAAAATAATTATACAGCCCTAGATCTAAATTGAATGATATGAAAACATTTAAAGATATTATTAAAAGAACAAGTAGCTCAATTCTTATATTTTTAAAAAGACTCATTTTATAATTTTTAAAAAATTAAATGAGCTTTACAATATAAACTTCGATAAGTCCTGACTTTTAATAAGTTCTCCTAGGCTATTTTCAACGTATTCTTTATTAATTATTATTTCTGTAGGGCCTATATCTGAGGCTGTATAACTAACCTCTTCAAGTAGCTTTTCCATTACAGTATGAAGCCTTCTGGCGCCTATATTTTCTACATTCTGGTTTATCTCTGTAGATAAAGAGGCAATGGTATCAATTCCATCTTCTTCAAATTTCAAATCAACTTTCTCTGTTCCAAGAAGTCCTTGATATTGCTTTATCAAGCTGTTTTGTGTTTCAGTAAGAATAAGTTTAAAATCTTTTTTACTAAGACTATCAAGCTCGACCCTAATTGGCAATCTACCTTGAAGTTCAGGTAGCATGTCTGATGGTTTTGATAAGTGAAATGCCCCAGAGGCAATGAACAAAATATAATCTGTCTTTACAACACCATATTTTGTAGTAACCGCGGTTCCCTCAATGAGTGGTAATAAATCTCTTTGAACACCTTCTCTTGAAACATCCGCACCACTTCTATCAGCTCTAGAAGTAATTTTATCTATTTCATCTATAAAAACGATACCATTTTGCTCTACATCATCCAATGCCCTTGAGTTTATTTTATCTTTATCTAAAAGTTTATCTGTTTCCTCATTTAACAAATATGCATGAGAATCTTTAACACTCATTTTTTTCATTTTCTTTTGGTTACCAAAACCTTTTCCAAATACATCACCTAAATTAATCATACCCATTTGAGAACCAGGCATTCCAGGTATATCCATAGTTGGTAAACTTAAATTTGCATTAGCTGAAACTGGAATCTCAACTTCATTATCATTTAAATCACCTGATCTTAATTTTTTCCTAAAATTATCTCGAGTCGCTGGCGTTGAACTTTTAGAAACTAAAACATCTAAAATTCTTTCTTCTGCATTTTTTTCTGCTTTTGCCTTTACCTCTTGACCCATTTGTATTTTTGTTTTTGTAATACTTATTTCAACGAGATCTCTTATTATTTGCTCAACATCTCTACCAACATATCCAACTTCTGTAAATTTAGTAGCCTCAACCTTAACAAAAGGTGCATTTGCTAACTTAGCAAGCCTCCTTGATATTTCTGTTTTTCCACAACCTGTTGGACCAACCATTAAAATATTTTTTGGTACAATTTCTTCTTTTAAAGAATCATCAAGTTGTTTTCTTCTCCATCTATTTCTTAAAGCAACTGCAACAGCTTTTTTTGCTTTGTTCTGACCAATAATAAACTTATCTAATTCAGAAACAATTTCTCTTGGGCTAAAACTAGATTCCATATTTAAAGCTCGATTGTTTCAGAAATTATATTATGGTTTGTATAAATACAAATGTCTGCAGCTATATTAAGTGATTCTAAAGCAATTTCTTTTGCGTTCATTTTTGTATTTTTCATCAATGCTTTAGCGGCACTATTTGCGTATGGTCCTCCAGAACCTATTGCAAGTATTCCGTCGTCAGATTCAATTACATCACCAGTACCAGATAACAATAAACTTACATCCTTATCAGCGACGATCATCATTGCTTCTAATCTTCTTAAATATCTATCCGTTCTCCAATCTTTAGCTAATTCTACACAAGCTCTTTTAAGTTGGTTCTTATATTGATCTAACTTTCCCTCTAATCTTTCAAATAAAGCAAACGCATCTGCAGTTGATCCTGCAAAACCAGATATAACGGTTTCATCAACACCAAGCCTTCTAATTTTTTTTACATTTGATTTCATTACAGTATTACCAAGACTGGCCTGACCATCACCCGCAATAACTACAAGATTATCTTTTCTAATTCCTACAATAGTTGTTGATTTAATAATATTTTTTTCCATTAATTGATAAGATGGCTATTTAATTATTTTTATCAAGTAATTTACCTAGAATAAATCATATTTCACTGATATTAGGCAAAAATGCGAAAAGGTAAGGTTGAGAGAAACACCAAAGAAACAAAGATAAGCTGTGAAATTAACTTAGATGGTGAGGGACAATCTAAAATTTCAACACAAATTGGTTTTTTTGATCACATGCTGGAATTATTATCTCATCATAGCTTGATAGATATAGAATTAAAATGTGAAGGAGATACTAATGTTGATCTTCACCATTCAGTTGAAGATACAGCTTACGCTATTGCTTTAGCTATAAACAAAGCTCTTGATGATAAGAAAGGAATTAATAGATATGGTTTTTCATATGTTCCAATGGATGAGTGTTTATCGAGATGTGTTATTGATTTAAGTGGAAGGCCTGAGCTTGTGTGGAATGTTAATCTTGGTTTAAAAAAAATTGGTGAAATGGACACAGAGTTATTTCATGAATTTTTTAAAGCATTTTCAAATGAATCTAAATGTAATTTACATATCGAAAACCTGTATGGAAAAAATAATCACCATATCATTGAATCATGCTTTAAGGCTTTTGCCAAAAGTTTAAGATTTGCTGTAGAAATTGATAATAGAAGAAAAGATAATATACCATCATCAAAAGGTACTCTTTAATTTTTAATGAAAAAGATCACTATTGTTGATTACGGCTCAGGCAATGTCTTGTCTGCACAAAAATCTTTTATTAAAATAGCAAAAGATAACAATATTAAGGTTGATGTTTTAATTTCAAAAAAATTAAATGATGTAAAAAACTCAACCCACATTGTATTACCAGGCCAAGGAGCTTTTTCTACATGCATGAATGGCTTAAAAAAAACAGATGGATTGATTGATGAGCTTTCTGAGTTTGCATTAATAAAAAAGAAACCATTTTTAGGGATATGTGTTGGTATGCAAATGTTAGCTAAGATGAGTGAAGAAAATGGAGATCATGAAGGTCTAGGTTGGATTGACGGTCAAATTAAATTATTGCCAGGAGATAATTTAAAACTTCCTCATATGGGGTGGAACTTGGCAACACCAACAAATTCAAAATACAATAACTTAATCTCAAATAAAAATGACTATTATTTTGTTCACTCATATTACTTCGATTGTGCCAATAAAGACAATATTTTGGCAGAAACTAAGTACGGAACAAATTTTGCTTCAATAGTTGGAAAAGAAAATATATATGGCGTGCAGTTTCATCCTGAAAAAAGTTCCTCCCAAGGATTAAACTTATTAAAAGAATTTATTGGAGTATGAACATGTCTACACAACTAAAAGAAAAAATTAATATTTCAGTTGATAATATTGAAACACTTACGGATGTAGATTTGGCAGATCTTTGTAATATTACAGAACAAGCAATTAAAGCCGGAGGTGGTTTTGGTTGGTTAAGAGTTCCCACAAGAGATATTTTAATAGACTATTGGACTAAAAGAACTAATGATAAATATATCAAACTTATTGTTGGAAGACTTAACGGCGTTATAGCCGGAACCCTTCAACTTGCGTATGAGGCTCCTAATATTGAATCTAGGAAAAATATTGCACGTATAAGAAGACAATTTGTTGCTCCATGGGCAAGAGGTTATGGTTTAGCCAAAACAATGATTGACCACACTGAACAAATTGCCAAAGAAGACAATATTAAATCCTTGCAGTTAGCTGTTAGAGAAACACAAGATGCAGCAATAAAACTGTTTACGGGTAAAAATTATATGAAGTGGGGTGAAAATCCTTATTATGCCTATATTAACGGAAGCTTTATAAAAGGTTATTATTATTATAAAAATCTATAGTGCATATTATACCAGCCATAGATCTAAAAAATAATAAATGTGTTAGGCTCTCTAAAGGCAAAGACAACTCCAGCATTGTTTACAATGAAGACCCAGAAAAACAAGCCATCTACTTTGAACAAATTGGTTGTAAAAAACTACACTTAATTGACTTAGACGCCGCATTTGGTAGATCAAATATTAATTTTGAAACAATAAAGAATATTAGAAAATCTATTTCAATACCAATACAATTAGGGGGTGGTATTAGAAATTCAGATTTAGTAAAAAAATATTTTGATGTTGGAATAAATAATTTGATTATTGGCTCAATGTCAGTTGAAAAACCAAATGAGGTTACAATTTTATCAAATAAGTATGCCAATCAAGTATATGTATCATTAGATATTCTTAGAGATAACATAATGATAAGAGGGTGGGATGAAAATTCAGGAAAGAAAATAAAAGATATTCTTGATATTTATACTAGCTCTAAGATTAGAGGATATGTAATTACAGATATCCAAAATGATGGAATGCTAAAAGGTTTAAATTTAGATTTTATTAATAATTTTATAAAAAAAATAAACTTAATTAAAAAATTTAATAAAAAAATTATAATTGCAGGCGGTTTAACAGATTACTCTGATCTAATAAATTTAAAAAAACTAAACACAAAAAATATTGAAGGAATAATTTCAGGTAAATCTTTCTATGAAGGAAAGATTGATCTAGTAGAAGCGCAAAAAATTCTAAACTAAAATGTTAAAAATAAGAATCATCCCATGCTTGGACGTTAAAGATGGAAGAGTTGTAAAGGGTATTAATTTTTTAAATTTAATTGATGCAGGGGATCCTGTTGAGCAAGCAAAACACTATTCTGATAATGGGGCCGATGAAATATGTTTCTTGGATATTAGCGCGTCATTAGAAAACAGAGATACTATGATCAATGTAGTAAAAAAAACTGCAAACGAGGTTTTTATCCCCCTTACAGTTGGTGGTGGAATTTCATCAATAGAAAACATACAGGCATTACTTAAAGCTGGTGCCGACAAAGTTTCTATAAATTCTGCAGCAATTAAAAATCCCAATATCATTAAAGAAGCCTCTGAATATTTTGGAAACCAATGTATTGTTGTGGCTGTTGATGCAAAAAAACACAATGATGATTGGTTTGTTTATTCTCATGGTGGGACTAAGAAAACCGAATTATTTGCTTTAGATTGGATAGAAAAAGCTCAAGAACTAGGTGCTGGCGAAATTCTCTTAACATCAATGGACAAGGATGGCACAAAATCTGGTTTTGACAATAAACTTTTAGAAAAGGTTTCAGAATTTTTAAAGATACCTGTTATAGCTAGCGGAGGAGTTGGGGCTCTAGATCATTTTTATGACGGTATAGTTAAAGGTAAAGCCGATGCTTTATTAGCAGCCTCAGTCTTTCATTTTAATGAAATTAGCATTAAAGAAGTAAAGAAATACTTAAAAAATAAAAATATAAATATCAGAGATTAAATTTTATGAAAATTGAAGATTTAAGTGAAATTATAGACAACAGAGTAAAAAGTAGAAAAAAAAACTCTTATACAAATAAATTATTAAAATTGGGACCAAAAAAAATAGCTCAAAAATTTGGAGAAGAAGCATCAGAGTTGATTATAGATTTTCTAAAAGGATCAAAAAAAAGAACTATAGAAGAAGCTGTAGATGTAATCTATCATCTATTAGTTTTATTAAAGTCAAAAAAAATTTCAATGAACGAAATACATAAAGAACTAGAAAAAAGAAAATAAAAAATAATGTATGATAAAAATAATATCTTTGCCAAAATATTAAGAAAAGAAATACCTTGTGACAAAGTTTATGAAGATGAGTTTAGTTTATTTTTCAATGATATTAATCCCCAAGCTAAAATACATATTTTAGGTATACCAAAATTCCCTTGCACAACTTTTTCTGATTTTTTAAAAAATGCAGATAATGAAAATATCACATCTTTTTTTAAGAGTGTTCAGTTAGTAATAAATGATATTAATATTGAAGAAACGGGCTATAGGTTGATAACAAACTCAGGAGAGGATGGTGGACAAGAGGTTCCACATTTTCATATTCATATTCTAGCTGGAGAAAAAATTGGAAGCTTAAGATAAATTATAATTTCTCTCTTATAATTACATAGTTAACAATTTCATTAACACCCTTTATGTTTTTAAGTGCAATAATCATTTCATCTAATAGATCTTGGCGCGCTGTAATACCCGCTACATAAATTTTACCTTGGATAGTTTCAAAATTAAATGTAATTGCTTTGATCCCAACGGTTTTAGCAGCTACAGCTCTTGCTTGAGTATTAATCCATAAATCACTAGCATAGTCTTTTAATGTTGTTCTATTCCCAATTTCTATTTCATTTATAATTTCTTTAACCCCTTCAACTTCCCAAACTAATCTTACTGCATCAATTCTAATTTCTTGATTATCAACAAGACCAGTTAATAAAATTCTACCCTCTAAAACACTTGTATTTATATTTACAAAAAGATTATTCTCTGCATTTAGGAATTTAGCTGCAATATTAACCTTAATGGTTGCGTCATCAATTACTGTACCAAGAGACCTCTCACCCTCAGCTACTACCATTGCACTACCACCGCCTGTTGCAAGCACACTTGCTGGTGAACATCCATAATTTATTGATGTAAAAATCAAAAATATTGGAATAAATAAAATGTTAACTATTTTTTTAATTTTAACAACCATTTGTATATTTTATTTTTATTAATTTTTGTAAATTTATGTACTATTTCGACGACGTCGGTCAAAGAAAATTTTGTAGTCATTTTTTTTAATTCTTTGCTATACAAATCAATGTTGTCAAAATCTTGATTTTTTGATGTTTGTCTATCAATAACAGCAACAAACTCTCCCTTAATATTTTCTTTATCTTCTAGTATTTTATTTTTCACGTTGATTGGAGTTCCCCTAAAAACGAATTCATTTACCTTAGTAAGTTCCTTACATATTGAAACTGATCTTTTAGCCATAATATTTTCTAGGCAATCTAAAAAATCAATTAATTTATGACTCGAGACAAAAAGCACACAAGTACTTTTTTTTTGGGAAATATTTTTACAAAGATCTTCCATCTTTTTTTTAGATTTTGGAACAAAACCAAAAAAAGCAAATTCTGATATTGATAATCCAGATAACTGTAAACTCGATATAATTGACGAGGGACCAGGTACAGATGTAACTCTAATATTATTTGCAATACAATATTGTACTAAATTATATCCAGGATCTGAAATAAGTGGTGAGCCTGCATCAGAAATTAGGACACAATTTTTATTTCTTAATAAAGGCTTAATCTGATCTATAATTTTATGCTCATTATAATCATGTAAAGCTATTAATTTCTTTTTAATGCCTAATTTATTTAGTAGTTTAAGAGAATGTTTAGGATTTTCACAAATAACGATATCACATTCACCAATAACTTTTACAGCCCTGTAGGTTATGTCATCTAAATTACCAATAGGTGTTGCTACAATTGAGAGACCATTAATAATATTTTCCATTATTTATATATTTATATTTATAATCTCATGTACTCCAGCAAATTTAACTAAACAAGATTCAAAAAACAACCAAGAAACAAATATTCCTGAAAAATCAATTGAAATTAAAAGTGAAAAAAAAGCAATTGAAAAAAAAGAAAACAAACAAGATAAGCAGAATAAGACTTTAGGTGATGTTGTCTTAGATAAAACAATTATTGCTTTATTTGCAAAAGATGATGATAAAAAAACCACAAAACAATTCTTGAATACATATGAATTGGGAATTTATAATCTTGGTATTAGCGATGTTGTTATACAAATAGAACTTTTTGAAAATGAAAATGATCTAAAAAAAATTATAGAAAAAAATCTATTACCAGGGAAGATTTTTCTGGGACCAGTTCAATCTAAGTATGCAAAAATCTTAGATAATTATTGTACTCATGAAGTAATATTTTTTTCATACTCTTCTAAATCTTCATTAGCAAAAGATTGTGTTTATTTAATAAATTTTTTTCCACAGAATGAACTTTTACAACTTATGTTATATTTAAATGATGATGCAAAAGTTGCTCTACTTTATCCTGAAAATGAATATGGATATTTAATAAACAGTCTAATCGATGATATAATGTTTGAAAGCCCTGCAATATTAGTCAACAGATCTTCATATAAAGACGAACTAACAAATGTAAGAGAATCAATAAAAGAATTGGGAAAATATGAATTGAGAAAATATGAATTGAATAGACAAAAACAAATTCTATCTTCTAAAAATGATGAAAAATCAAAAAAGAGGTTAAAAAAATTAGAAAGATTCAAAACTACAAGTGACTACGATTTTACACATATCTTGATTGCTGATTATGGATTGAATTTACTACAGGTTGCACCTCTTCTACCATACTACGACATAGACCCAAATATCGTACAGTTTATGGGAACTGGAGTAATAGATGATAAAACTTTTTTCTATGAACCTTCTTTACAGGGAGCAATATATCCAGGAATTCCTGAAACTAGTCGAATCAATGTAATTAATAATTATATGGAAATATATGATGATGAGTTTTTGAGAATTTCAACATTACCTTATGACTTAATAGGTTTAATTAATTTCATCTACACAAAGGAATATAAATTTGGTGATGTAATTAAATTATTAAACAATCCGAATAAAAAATTTGATGGCATTGATGGAAACTTTTATTTCAAAGATAATATGATTGAAAGAGATCTTAACATATTAAAAATAAATAACGGAAATTCTTTTGTAATTAATTAATTAAAAAGTTTATCAATTTTGTTACAGCTATAGACCTGTGGCTAATTTCATTTTTTTCTTTAGTGCTTAATTCAGCCAATGTTTTGTTATAATTTTTAGGAATGAAAACTGGATCATAACCAAAACCAAATCTACCCTTAGCTTGTTCAGAAATTTTTCCATTAATTTTGCCATTAAATATTAGGTTTTGATTATCTTTAACTGTTAGGCTTATTGAAGTTTTAAAGTAAGCATTTTGTTTTCTGTTTTTTTTAGTACTCTTAATTATACTGTAAAAACAAGCCTCATTGCTTTTGAAATCATTTAAAAATCTTTTTGAAAGAACACCTGGTTTCCAATTTAAGCTTTCGATACATATTCCTGAGTCATCGGCAAAACAAGGAATGCCAGTTTTATTAAATCCATAGTCTGATTTAATTTTTGCATTTTCTTCAAAAGTATTACCAGTTTCTTCTGGCTCATTACTTATATTTAGATCATTTAATGAAAGAAGCTCTAGATTAAATTTCTTAAAAATTTTTTTAATTTCAATTATTTTATTTTTATTATTTGAGAAAAATAATAATTGCCTCAATTTATTTCAAAGCCTCTTTTTGTTTAGAAATTATTTCCTTAACCCCAATTTTTGCTAGTGAAAACATTTCTGTAAACTGAGCATCATTGAAAAAAAATTCTTCACCAGTCGCTTGAATTTCAGATATTTCATTTGAATCACAAATTACAAAATTTGCATCTACTTGAGCTTCGGAGTCTTCCCTATAATCTAGGTCCAATAATGCTTTATTTTCAACTATGCCAGTTGATACTGCTCCTATAAAGTTTTTGATAATTGGTTTTTGAAGATTATAATTATTCTTTAATTTTTCTATTGCCAGATATAAAGAAATAAAACCACCACTGATAGAAGCAGTTCTTGTCCCACCATCTGCTTGAATTACATCACAATCTATTTTTATTTGACGCTCTCCAAGATTTGAAAGATCAACAATTGATCTTAAGCTTCGCCCAATTAACCTTTGTATTTCTTGCGTTCTACCCGACTGTTTTCCTTTTGCTGCCTCTCTATCCATTCTTGTATTTGTAGACCTTGGCAGCATGCCATATTCTGCTGTAACCCAACCCTTACCAGTATTCTTTAACCAATGAGGAACTTTTTCATCAATTGTTGCAAGACAAAGGACATGTGTATTTCCAAATTTTACTAAGCATGAACCATCGGCATGAATATTCACGTTTTTCTCAAATGAAATTTCACGCATTTGATTGAAGGATCTATCTTTTCTCATATAAATTTAATAATAGTAGATAAATATTATTTTTAAATAAAATTCTTATGTCTGATAATGTATATGCACAAATTAATGATAGATCGAAATTAATTTTCAAAAAATTAGTTGAGTCATATCTTAAAACTGGGTTTCCAGCAGGATCAGAAACAATTATGAAGATGGGAGGTTTAAATCTTTCTTCAGCATCTATTAGATCAATTTTATCAAATTTGCAAAAAGAAGGCCTTCTATATGCCCCACACAGATCAGCAGGGCGAATGCCTACTGAAAAAGGAATGAGATTTTTTGTTGATGGACTATTAGAATTTGGAAGAATATCTAAATTAGATAAAGAAAATATTAAACAGCAGTGCTTAACTAAGGGCAAATCTTATGAAGAGGCCCTTGATGTTGCTTCTAAGGCTATTTCAGGTTTATCAAGTTATGCTGGAATTGTTATCGCGCCAAAATTTCAAAAAAATTTAAAGCACGTTGAGTTTATAAGATTAAATAGTAGTCAATTAATGCTTATTCTTGCTTATGAGAACGGAGAAGTAGAAAATCGCATTGTTGAAGATAATGGAAAATATAATAGTTCATTATTAGTACAGGCCTCAAACTACCTTACATCAAAATTTAACAACAAAAATATTTCACAAATTAAAAGATTAATACAAACAGAAATAAAAAATTCACAAAATGAATTAGAATTAATTTCTTCAAAATTAATTCAACAGGGTATTATAGAAACTCAACCTAATAGTAAAAATCCTTATATTTTTTTACATGGTCAATCAAATTTATTAAAAGATGAAATAGTTTCAAAAGATTTAGATCAAATACGAAATCTTTTTGATGAAATAGAGAAAAAATCTAGTTTTGTAGATATATTAGAAACGGCAGGAAAAGCAAAAGGGGTTCAGATTTTTATTGGATCTAAAAATTTTTTGTTTAAACACTCTGGTCTTTCTATGGTAATGGCCCCATATAAAAATAATGATCAAGAAATTATAGGAGCTATAGGTGTAGTTGGGCCAACAAGACTAAACTACTCCAAAATAGTTCCGTTGGTTGATTATACATCTAAAATTATTGGAAAGGTGATTGATTAATGGTTGAAAAAAAAGAAGAAGATAACCAACAAGAAGAAATTAAAGAACCTGATTCTGAGAATATTGAAAACGAAGAAGATAATAATGAAAGTCAAGAAAACAGAGATACGGAAGAAACAAACGAAGATGAAAAAACAGAGGAAGATACTTTAGAAAAGGAAATTGAAACACTTAAAGAAGAAAAAATCCGATTACTTGCTGAAATGGAAAATCTTAGAAAAAGATTTGAACGAGAAAAAGTTGAAACGATAAAATTTGGTAGTATTAACTTAGCAAGAGATATTTTATCGCCAGGAGATAATTTAGAAAGAGCGCTGGATGCTTTACCAGAAGATGAAAATCATCCAGAAAGTATAAAAAATCTTATCGATGGTTTAAAAATGGTGCTTAAAGAATACAAAAGTACTCTTGAAAAACACGGTGTCAAAAAAATTGAAACTTTAAATCAAAAATTTGACCATAATTTTCATCAAGCAATGATGGAAGTTGAAAATAATGAAGTTGAAGAAGGAACAGTAGTACAAGAAGTCCAATCTGGCTATACTATGCATGACCGATTGCTCAGAGCAGCAATGGTCGGAGTTTCTAAAAAACCAGTCGCTAAAACAGAAGAACCTACAGAAGAAAAAGAAGAAGATAATCCTGAAAATAAGAGTAAAGAAAAGTCATAAAAAGCCTTAAATTACTTGTTTTTTTTAATATTAATTGGGAATATCCTTGTATTTTAAAACTTTTTTCCCATATCTAAAGTAGCCAATGTTGATTGGTAAATAATTAATTAAAGAGGACATAAAATATGGCAAAAGTAATTGGTATTGATTTAGGTACTACAAACTCCTGCGTTGCAGTAATGGACGGTAAGGAAGCAAAAGTAATTGAAAACTCAGAAGGTGGAAGAACAACACCATCAATGGTAGCGTTCAGTGACACAAAAGAAAAACTTGTTGGACAATCAGCTAAAAGACAAGCAGTAACTAATTCTGAAAATACTTTATTTGCCATAAAAAGATTAATCGGAAGAACATTTGAGGATGAAGCAGTTAAGTCTGATAGCGGATTAGTACCTTATAAAATTGTAAAAGGTGATAACGGTGATGCTTGGGTAGAAGCACGTGGAGATAAATATAGTCCCAGTCAAATTAGTGCATTCATTTTACAAAAAATGAAAGAGACAGCAGAGTCTTATCTAGGAGATACTGTTACTCAAGCAGTTATAACAGTTCCCGCATATTTTAATGATGCTCAAAGACAAGCAACAAAAGATGCTGGAAAAATAGCTGGACTAGAAGTTTTAAGAATTATTAACGAGCCTACTGCTGCAGCGTTAGCATATGGTTTAGATAAAAAGAAAACTGGTACTGTTGCTGTTTATGATCTTGGTGGAGGTACATTTGATATTTCTATCTTAGAAATTGGTGATGGTGTTTTTGAAGTTAAATCAACCAATGGTGATACACACCTTGGTGGTGAAGATTTTGATCTTAAAATCATTGATTATCTAGCTGACGAATTCAAAAAAGATAATGGTATTGATTTACGCTCAGATAAACTTGCTCTTCAACGTTTGAAAGAGGCTGCTGAGAAAGCAAAAATTGAATTATCAAGCTCAACTGAAACAGAAGTTAACTTGCCATTCATTACTGCTGATCAATCTGGCCCTAAACATTTAACGATTAAATTATCGAGAGCAAAACTTGAAGCTATCGTAGGTGAACTTTTAAACCAAAGTTTAAAACCTTGCGAAATGGCACTCAAAGATGCCGGTTTACAAGCTGCTGAAATTGATGATGTTATTTTAGTTGGTGGTATGACAAGAATGCCTAAAGTAACTGAGATAGTAAAAAACTTCTTTGGTAAAGAACCTAATAAAGGTGTTAACCCCGATGAGGTTGTTGCTTCTGGTGCTGCTATTCAAGCAGGAGTATTACAAGGTGATGTCAAAGATGTATTATTACTTGATGTTACACCTTTATCACTAGGCATTGAAACACTTGGCGGTGTATTTACAAAACTTATTGATAAAAACACAACTATCCCAACAAAGAAGAGCCAGGTATTTTCTACAGCTGAAGATAATCAGAGTGCAGTAACAATTAGAGTATTTCAAGGTGAAAGAGAAATGGCTGCTGATAACAAATTACTAGGTCAGTTTGATTTAGTAGGTATTCCACCTGCCGCAAGAGGAATGCCTCAAATTGAAGTAACTTTTGATATTGATGCAAATGGTATTGTAAACGTTTCTGCTAAAGACAAATCAACTGGTAAAGAACAACAAATCAAGATCCAGGCTTCTGGTGGATTATCAGATGAAGAGATTGAAAAAATGGTCAAAGAGGCAGAAGAAAATGCTGAAGCTGACAAAAAGAAAAGAGAAGCTGTTGATACTAGAAACCACGCTGATAGTTTAATTAATGAAACTGAAAAGAATTTAAAAGAGCACGGAGATAAAATTCCTGAAGCTGATAGAAATAAAATCACCGAAGATATTGAAGAGCTTAAGAAAGTAAAAGACGGTGAGGATTTAGAAGCTATAAAATCTAAAACTGAAGCACTTGTTCAGTCATCTCTTAAAATGGGTGAAGCAATTTATAAACAAAACCCTCAAGGTGCTGGACCTCAACCTGATCCATCTGGTGCTGAACCATCAGCTGATAATACAAAAGATGAAAAAGTTGTAGATGCTGAATTTGAAGAAGTAGACGAAGATAAAAAAGATTAACGCTCCATAATTTTTATAAGGAGGAGATGTGGCTGATAAAGATTTCTATGAGATACTTGGTGTTCAACGAAATGCCAGTGAAGATGAAATAAAAAAAGCTTATAGAAAACAAGCCATGAAATATCATCCTGATCGTAACAAGGATGACAAAACTGCTGAAAGAAAATTTAAAGAAGCAGCTGCTGCTTACGAAGTTCTAAAAGA
This sequence comes from uncultured Alphaproteobacteria bacterium, assembly GCA_902553005.1. Taxonomy (GTDB): domain Bacteria; phylum Pseudomonadota; class Alphaproteobacteria; order HIMB59; genus CACPNW01. Next base: position 84,987 of record CACDIK010000002.1, read on the forward strand.
TTCAGAAAAAAGATCAGCTTATGATCAATATGGACATGACGCTTTCAAACAAGGTGGAATGGGTGGAGCTCAAGGGTTTGGAGATTTTGCAGGGGGCTTTTCTGATATCTTTGAAGAGTTCTTTGGTGGGGGTTTTGGAGGACAATCATCAAGAAGACGAGGATCTCAAAGAGGAAGTGATCTTCGTTATAATATGTCCGTTTCACTATTCGAAGCTTTCACTGGAAAGAAACCACAAATAAGAATTCCAACCTATGTTGGTTGTGATGCATGTGCAGCAACTGGAAGCGCAGATAAATCTGGACCAAGTACTTGTTCTACCTGTGGTGGTGCAGGAAAAGTACGATCTCAACAAGGCTTCTTTTCAATTGAAAGACCTTGCCCTACATGTGGCGGAGAAGGTTCAAGTATAAAAAATCCATGTCTTAAATGTTCTGGAACAGGGAATATAAAAAAACAAAAAACAATTTCAGTCACTATCCCTGCTGGTGTTGATACAGGTACAAGAATTCGAATAGCCGGTGAAGGTGAACCTGGTGAAAGAGGTGCAGGAAATGGAGATCTGTATATTTTTGTTGAAGTTCAAAAAGATAAACTTTTTGAAAGAGAAGAAGAAAATCTATTTTGTGAAATACCAATTTCAATCACTACTGCTATTTTAGGTGGTGAAATAGAAGTACCAACAATAGAGGGAAAAAAAGCCAGACTTAATATCCCCGCAGGAACACAGTCTGAAACTCAATTTAGACTACGCGGCAAAGGAATGAGTATACTTCGACAAAGTAGACGTGGAGATATGTATGTGCAAGCAAATGTTGAAATACCAGTCAACCTAAATAGTAAACAAAAAGATATTTTGAGAGAGTTCGAAAATGAAGGAGGAACCTCAAAAAAACACAGTCCAAAATCACAAGGCTTTTTCTCAAAATTAAAAGAAGTCTGGGAAGATTTAACTTAATTTCTTTTCAACTTACAATCACCAAAGTATAAGAAGTTTGTATGGCAAAAATTAAAATAGCAGTTGCAGGTTGTCTTGGCCGAATGGGTCAGGAAATATCGAAACAAATTTTACAAAATAAAATTTTAGAATTTGTCGGTGGTTTTGAACACAAAAAACATAAAGATATTAACAAACCTTTAAAGAAAGTTTCAAGTATACACTCTGCAAAATTAGTTACAGCTAATGCAGCACAGTTAATCAAAGAAGCAAATGTCATCATTGATTTTACAACACCTGAGTCTACTTTAGATAATCTCAAAATCGCCTCTGAAAATAAAACAGCAGTTGTTATTGGTACAACTGGAATGACGGATGCACAAAAAAAGAAAGTAAAAAGTTATTCTAAAAAAATACCTATACTCATGTCTTCTAATATGAGTTTGGGCGTTAACTTACTATTTAACTTAGTAAAACAAACAGCCTCAGCTCTAAAAGATACTGATTATGATATTGAAATTTCTGAGACTCATCACAAACATAAAAAAGATGCCCCTTCTGGAACTGCATTATCTCTGGGTGAGTATGCTGCTGAAGGTAGAAAAACTAAATTAAATAAATCAAAAGTTTTAGATCGTACAAAAAAACTAACATCTAGAAAAAAAGGTGACATTGGTTTTTCTGTTACAAGAGGTGGTGAAATTGCAGGTGAACATACAGTAAGTTTTATTGGTACAAACGATAGAGTTAATCTAGTTCATAAAGCTAATAATCGATCAATTTTTGTAGACGGGGCTATTGAAGCAGCTATTTTTATTTCTAAAAAGAGAACAGGTTTTTTCAATATGAATGATTTGTTATTTTAATAATAGCTTAATTGTCTTTTAATTCTTAAGTACAAACTTTCCTTTAAATCAGCATGCAAGAAAGTTGCAACTTCAGTTTCTTTATCTGATTCTCTAATTGATAACTTGGATGTATTTTTAAATTTTGTAAAAAAAACTTTAGACCAATAAGTGCTGAATTTAGATGAATGTAAAAGTTTATCACCTTTATATTTCTTTATAGATATCTCTTTTTTATCAATATTAATTTCATCCTTAATATTTTTCTCTTTGAAATATAAACGGATTAAATAAAAAATAACCAAGTATTCAAGTCCAAGAAATATAGATATAGGCCAAGCACCTTGTATAATTAGAAAAATAGAGAACAATGAAATCCAACTAATAAATATAATTCCTAAAATTAAGAAGACTGATTTAGAACAGCTTTGATAAGGTATTATTTTTTCATTTAATGAATTCATAATATATCATTAATATAAAATAACCTTTCTGATAAAGGGACATATGTACACAGATGTTAAATCGATAATTTGCAGTTTATTATCAATTTATAATTGCTTCCAAATCCTAAAAAATGGCTAATTTCCTTTGATCTCTTGCTAATTTAGTAAGGAACATATAGATGCATCCCCGAAAAAATATTAAGTAATAATCCTTATTTAATGGTGGCTTGATGAAAAAGATTGGTAAAATTTTAGCAGCAAACAGAAGTGAAATTGCTATTCGAATTTTTAGAGCTGCTGAAGAGTCTGGTATTAAAACAGCTGCTATTTATTCTAAAGAAGATCGTTTTGCTATTCACCGATTTAAAACGGATGAAAGTTATTTAGTTGGTGAAGGCAAAGGTCCAATTCAAGCATATTTGGACATAGACTCGATTATTAAAATTGCTAAAGATGCAAAGGTTGATGCTATTCATCCAGGTTATGGATTTTTATCTGAGAGTCCTGAACTGGCTGAGCAATGTGAAATAAATGACATAACATTTATTGGACCTAGTAAAGAAATACTAAAAAGATTTGGAAATAAAACTGAAGCTAAAAAAGTTGCGGAAGAAGCAAAGGTAGGCACCGTTCCATCTGTTCTTGTAACAAAAGAAAATTTAAAAAGTGTTGAAAAAGAAGTTGAGAAAATTGGTTACCCAGTAATTGTTAAAGCTAGTTGGGGTGGTGGCGGTCGAGGAATGCGTGTTGTTAGATCAAGCAATGAATTAATAGATCAAATTACAACTGCTCAAAGTGAGTCACTTAAAGCTTTCGGAAAAGATGAAGTATTTATAGAAAAATTTTTAGAAGATGCTGCGCACATTGAAGTTCAAATTTTAGGTGACAAACACGGAAATATCATACATCTTTTTGAAAGAGATTGTTCTCTTCAAAGAAGGCATCAAAAGATTATTGAAAGAGCACCCGCACATTTTCTTGAAAATAAAACTCGAGAAGAAATTTGTAACGCTGCTATTAAAATTGCAAAACAAGTTAGATACTTTGGTGCAGGAACTGTTGAATTTTTGTTTGATAAAAAATCTGGTGAATTTTATTTCATTGAAGTTAACCCAAGAATTCAAGTTGAACATACAGTTACAGAAGAAGTAACTGGTATTGATATTGTAAAAGCTCAAATTAAAATTGCAGAAGGTGAAAAAATTGGCTATCATTCAGCCCTTCCTAAACAAGAAGACATTCATCTAAATGGATTTGCTATTCAATGTAGAGTTACTACCGAAGATCCGCTTAATAATTTTATGCCAGATTATGGGAAGATAATGACTTACCGATCAGCCGCTGGTTTTGGAGTGAGACTAGATGCAGCAAATGCTTCTTCGGGTTCGATCATTACACCGTATTATGATTCTTTACTTGTAAAAGTAACAACTTGGGCAAAGCATCAAGACGACTGTATTAAAAGAATGGATAGGGCTTTACGAGAATTTAGAATTAGAGGTGTTAAAACAAATTTAGTATTTCTTGAGTCTCTTATAAACAATAAAGATTTCCTTGAAGGAAATTACAATACCAATTTTGTGGATACTAAAAAAGAGCTCTATGCTTATAATCCTCAAAAAGATCGAGCATCAAAAATCGTATCTTATCTTGGAAATATAATTGTAAATGGACACAATGATGTATCTGGAAGAGTCAGTAATAATTCGACTGTAGAAGTTCAAATTCCTATTTCAAACACTAAAAGTGAAGAAAATAATTATGTAAAGGATTTACAAACTTTAGGTCCAGAAAAATTTGCAAAAAAAATAAAAGAAACACCCTACACCCTAATTACTGACACAACGATGCGTGATGCACACCAATCGCTTCTTGCTACAAGAATGAGAACAGATGATCTTATTAATATTGCTGAATATTATAGTGAAAATCTAAGCAACTTGTTTTCGTTAGAATGTTGGGGTGGTGCAACTTTCGATACATCGATGCGTTTTTTAAAAGAGGATCCTTGGGATAGATTAGCGAGATTAAATAAAAGGGCTCCTAACCTTCTAAAACAAATGCTCTTTAGGGGATCTAATGCTGTTGGATACAAAAATTATCCTGATAACGTTGTTAAACATTTCATTCAACAATCAGCAGAAGCTGGAATTGATGTATTCCGAGTTTTTGATTCATTAAACCTAATTGATAATATGCGTGTTGCAATTGATGAAGTATGCAATAAAAATAAAATTTGTGAAGGAACTATCTGTTATACAAATGATGTAACTGATCCAAATGAGAAAAAATATACATTAAAATATTATATTGATCTTGTTAAAGATTTAGAAAAAGCAGGAGCACATATTATCGCTATTAAAGATATGGCGGGATTAGCAAAACCTAATGCTATAAAAAAATTAGTTAATGAAATTAAACAAACAACCGATCTTCCAATTCATTTCCATACTCACGATACATCTGGTACTTCATCAGCTTCAGTTCTAGCTGCTATAGAAGAAAAGGTAGATATCGTGGATCTTGCAATTGACTCGATGAGTGGATTAACATCACAACCTGCACTTGGATCAATCGTATCTATAATGAAACAAAATCATCAAGACCCAAAACTTGATGAAGAGGCTATAAGAACACTATCTTTATATTGGGAACAAGTTCGTCAAAATTATCATGCGTTTGAAACCGATTTCAAAGGTGGTAGTTCTGATGTGTATCTTCACCAAATGCCTGGTGGTCAGTTTACAAATTTAAAAGAACAAGCGAGATCATTGGGAATTACAACTGATAAGTGGGGAATGGTTGCTAATAAATATGCAGAGGTAAACCAACTTTTTGGTGATATTGTTAAAGTTACACCTTCTTCTAAAATTGTAGGTGATATGGCGCTCTATATGATCGCTAATGATTTATCCAAAGAAGATGTGTTAGATCCAAAAAAAGAAATTTCTTTTCCTGCTTCAGTCATCGAATTTTT
>CACDIK010000003.1 GCA_902553005.1 uncultured Alphaproteobacteria bacterium
AGTAAATTCAAAACAAAAGACTAAACTTGTTCAGAATGTATTTTCAAGCGTAGCTCCAAGCTACGATATTATGAATGATTTAATGAGTTTAGGTATGCATCGTTTATGGAAAAAAAGATTTGTAGAGACTGTGGATCTAAAAGAAAATGAAATTATCTTGGATGTTGGTTCTGGTTCTGGTGATATTGCCAGCGAAATTGTAAAAGAAAATTTACCAACCAGTCTTTATCTTTTAGATCTAAATGAAGATATGTTATTAGAAGGAAGAAAAAGATTAAAAAAAGAAAAAAATATAAAGTATTTTGTTGGTAATGCTGAAAACTTAAATTTTGAAAATAATTTTTTTGATAAATATACTATTTCTTTCTGCTTAAGAAATGTGACGGAGTATTTATTATCTATTAAAGAGGCTTACAGAGTTCTTAAACCTGGTGGTAAATATTGTTGCCTAGAATTTAGTACACCTAAATCATCTTTGGTATCAAGTTCATATAAAATTTACAAATCAAAGATTTTACCTCTGTTAGGAGAATTAGTTGCTAAAGATAAGAATGCTTATAAATATTTGAGTGAAAGTATTGATTTGTTTCCATCACAAGAAGAGCTTAGTAAAAATCTACGTGATTGCGGATTTACGAAAGTTGAGACTATTAATTTATTTAATGGAATTGTAGCCATACATACTGGCTATAAACTATAATGAATAAAATATTGTTAATAATATCTGGTTCTATAGCAGCGTCTAGATGTAAAGAAATTATTACTTTACTTAATAATAAAGAGGTTAATATTAGTTGCATACTAACTAAAGAAGCAAAGAAGTATGTAAAAATATCAGATATAAAAAAATTACTTAAAAATAGAATATTTACTGATGAAGATGAGAAAAAAAATAAGATGCTTCATATTAATTTATCAAGAGATAATGATATAATAGTTATGTGTCCAGCAACAGCTAATTCTATTGCAAAATTTGCTAATGGATATGGAGATAATTTAGCTTCTAATACGTTGCTTGCTTCAAATAAAAAAATTTTGTTTGTCCCTGCAATGAATAGTTTTATGTGGCATAATAAAATTAATCAAAAAAATGTGAAATTATTAAAAGATAGCGGTCATGAGTTTATTGGACCTAAAGTTGGAAATCTAAAGTGTGGAGAATTTGGGTTAGGCAGAATTGAAAACTCAAAAAATATAGTAAATAGAATTTTAAACAGACTAGAAAATGTTAATTTGTTAAAAAATAAAAAATGCCTAGTAACTGCAGGACCGACAATTGAAATGATTGATCCAATTAGGTTTATTTCAAATCAATCATCTGGGAAACAAGGCTATGAAATTGCTTCACAGTTAGTTTTATATGGAGCGGATGTAACCTTGATATCTGGACCAACAAATTTAGATCCTCCACCAAATTTAAAATTTATTCAAATAAAATCAGCAAACGAAATGTACCAAAAAATCAGAAAAATTTCTAAAATTGATATAGGAATTTTTACTGCTGCAGTATCTGATTTCAAAAATAAAAATATAAATAAATCCAAGATTAAAAAAAATGAAAAATTAAATATTAGTCTTTATAAGAATATTGATATTTTAGAAAAAATTGGAAAAAGTAAAACTAAGAGGCCTAAATTTTTAGTTGGTTTTGCTGCAGAAACGGGGAGCATTGATAATGCCAAAAAAAAATTAGTTGATAAAAAATGTGATATGATGGTTTACAATCAAATCGATAGTAAAAATAAAGTTTTTGGTTCAGATTATAATCGGATATCAATAATTACAAAAAACCAGATAAAAAAATTTAAAAAAATGACAAAGGTAAATTGTGCAAAGCAAATTATAAAACAAATTTATAGTTCTATATAGAATTATGAATAATTACTCTGAAGAAGAATATAAAATTTTCAGCAGATTATTTATTTTAAAAGAATTTTCTGAAGAAAACCTAAAAAAATTATCAAATATAAAAATTGGGATTGTGGGTATGGGAGGTATAGGGTGTCCTTTAAGTCAATATTTAGTCAACTCTGGAATAAAAGAATTGTTAATAGTAGATGGAGACATTATTGAAAAAAGTAATCTTAATAGACAAATTTTGTTTAATTTAAATGATATTGGAAGAAAAAAGGTTGATGTAGCTAAAAACAAATTACAATTAATCAATACTGAATGTAAAATTCATAGTATTGATGAAAATATTAATTCTTTAAATTTAAATTTTTTAAAAGAATGTTCTATAATTGTTGATGCAACTGATGATTGGTTCAGTTCTAGATTATTAAATGAATATTGTCTTAAAAACTCAATCAATTTTTTATATTCCTCTGCATTAAGACACGATTTACAAATAATTCTTTTCAATAATTCAAATAAAAATAATCATCTATGTTTAAATTGTATATTTCCTAACAAAGATGATGTTGATCTCCCCAGATGTGATGTAGTAGGTATTTCAGGCATTTCTGCAGGATTAGCAGGTTTGATCGCTGCTCAAAAAATAATTAATTTCTATTTAAATTTAAAAGATGAAACTAATATAATGACAATTTCTGATGGAAAAAAATTAAGCATTGATAATATTGTTATTAAAAGTAAACATGATTGTTATTTAAAATCAGATTAAGTTAATTGATAAATACATAAAAAAAGTTTAATTTAAATTATGAAACAAAATTCATTTACCTACGATCAATTAATTGATTGTGCAAAAGGTGTTCTTTTTGGAAAAGGGAATGCTCAACTTCCAATGCCTCCAATGTTAATGTTTGATAGAATTACTTCAATAAATGAGACTGGCGGAGAATTCTCTAAAGGTGAGGTTATTGCAGAATTAGATATTAAAGAAGACTTATGGTTTTTTGAATGTCATTTTAAAGATGATCCGGTAATGCCTGGTTGTTTAGGTTTAGATGCTATGTGGCAATTACTTGGTTTTTATTTAGGATGGCTTGGCCAACCAGGAAAAGGTAGGGCTTTAGGAGTTGGTGAAGTTAAGTTTACTGGTCAGGTATTACAAAAAGTAAAAAAAGTAACTTACCATATATCTCTTAAAAGACTTATACTAAGAAAATTGATTTTAGGAGTTGGAGATGGTATTTTAAAAGCTGATGGTGAAACAATTTATGAAGCTAAAGATATGAAAGTCGGTTTATTTTCACCTGAGAAATAAGTAATGAATAGAGTAGTAGTAACAGGTTTAGGTATAGTATCATGTATTGGTAATAACCAATCAGATGTTATAGACAGTCTTAAAAATTTGAAATCTGGAATAACAAGTGCTGAAGAGTATGGGGAGTTTTCTTTTAGAAGTCTTGTGCACGGTAAACCAAATATAGATATAAGTAACGAAATTGACAGAAGATTACTAAGGTTTATGGGTGATGGAGCTGCCTACAACTACATTGCGATGAAAGATGCTATAGATGACTCAGGACTAGAGGATAGTGATATTTCAAATGAAATGACTGGTATAATTGTTGGTTCAGGGGGTCCATCTACACAAAATTTATTTAAGTCTTCTGAAATTGGAAAGAATTCGGGTTCAAAAAAAATTGGACCATTTATGGTTCCAAGAGCAATGTCTAGTACAAATTCTGCAACTCTTGCGACTCCTTTTAAAATTAAAGGAGTAAACTATTCAATTACTTCGGCATGTTCTACAAGTTCACATTGTATTGGTAATGCATATGAACTCATTCAGATGGGAAAACAAAATATTGTTTTTGCTGGAGGTGGTGAAGAGCTCCATTGGACTTTATCAATTTTATTTGATGCAATGGGTGCTTTGTCATCAAAATACAATTCTACTCCAAACAAATCTTCAAGGGCATATGATGCAGATAGAGATGGTTTTGTAATAGCTGGTGGAGGTGGAACTTTAGTACTGGAAGAATTAGAGCATGCAAAAGCTAGAGGTGCTAAAATATATGGTGAAATAACAGGATATGGTGCAACCTCAGATGGATACGATATGGTGCAGCCTTCTGGAGAAGGCGCAGAAAGATGCATGAAGCAAGCATTAAAAAATATTGATGGTAAAATTGATTATATAAATACTCACGGAACAAGCACTCCGATAGGAGATGTAAAAGAATTGGAAGCAATCAAAAATGTTTTTGGTTCCAATATTCCTAAAATGAGCTCAACAAAATCTTTGACAGGTCATTCTTTAGGGGCAACTGGTGTGCATGAGGCAATTTATAGTTTATTGATGATGAAAAATAATTTTATTAGTGGTTCTGCTAATATTGAAAATCTTGATGATAGTGCCAAAGATTGTAATATTCTCTTAAAAACAGAAAATGACGTTGAAATTAAGCATGTTATGTCGAATAGTTTTGGATTTGGCGGTACAAATGCAACATTAGTATTTTCAAAATATCATGCTTAAAAGTAAAAAAGGTTTAGTATTTGGTATTGCAAATAATCATTCAATTGCATGGGGAATAGCAAAACAACTAGCTGAAAATGGTGCTGAAATAGCGATTGGTTACCAAAATGAAATATTATTGAAGAGGGTGAAACCACTTTCTGAAGAAATTGATTCAAAAATATTAATAGAATGTGATTTTAATAATCATGACTCAATAAACAAATCTGTAGAAATTATAAAAAAAGAATGGGGCACAATTGATTTTATAATTCATGCTGTTGCATTTGCAGATAAGTCAGAGTTAAATGGTAGATATGTTGATACTACGAAGGATAATTTTATTAATTGTTTGGAAATATCATGTTTTTCTTTAACTAGTCTTGCAAGAAATTTTGAACCTATAATTAATGATGGAGGAAGTATTCTCACTCTTACTTTTTACGGATCAAATAAAGTAATACCAAATTACAATTTAATGGGAATTGCAAAAGCCGCTTTAGAAACAAGTGTAAAGTACTTGAGTGTGGATTTAGGCACAAAAAATATTCGTGTTAATGCAATCTCAGCAGGACCTATGAGAACAATTGCTGGTGCAGCAATAAATAATGCTAGGGAGGTGTTTAAATTTACAGAAGAACATTCAGCATTGAAACGAAATGCAAAACTAGATGAAATTGGTAAATCTGCTTTATACTTTGTTAGTGATTTATCTTCTGCAGTTACTGGTGAAGTACATTATGTTGACTGTGGTTACAATATTATTGGAATGCCCAATAAATTCTAAAATTTTCCCAATAAATCTAAAGGATTATCAACAAAAATACTATCAACACCTATGGAGAAAATATCATTAGCACTGGGTAAATTTATATTTTTATCTGAATAAACAGTTATTGCCATATTAGATTCTTTGATTTTTTTTATAATATCAGCACTAACAAGATCTATATTTAATCCACAAATTTTTAAATCATGATTAATTGATATGCTAATCAAATCATCAATATTATATTCTTTAAAATCATCTAATAAAAAACTACGTGTAGATTGAGGGTAAAGTTTAGAAATTTCTAAAATAGAAATCATATCAAATGAGGAGAAAAAAATATCTATTTGATTAAGATTTTTTGTAAGTTTATATACTTGATAAACATTTTCTTTTTCAAAGTTTTTATTGGGTTTTAATTCGATATTTAAATTACCATTATTATTAGTACACAAACCAAGAATATCTTCTAACTTTGGAACAAAAATATTTGTATTTTCTTTATAAAAAAATTTTCCCGCATCAAGTTTTTTTATGTTCTCATAATCATAATCAATTGCAAACCCACTTCCATTAGTAGTTCTATCAAGTGTATCATCATGTAATAAAATTGGGACTCTGTCTTTAGAGATCTTAACATCTACCTCTACAAAATTTAAGCCTATTTCGAATGCTCTAGAAATAGACACTAAAGTGTTTTCTGGACACAGATCTTTTACACCTCTGTGCCCAATTAATTTAGGTAATTTAAGTGTTTTCTTCTGCGTCAACTGCTTTTATAGAAAGTTTTATTTTTCCTCTTGAGTCGATATCCAATACTTTCACTTTAACGATATCTCCTTCACTAATAACATCTTCAACTTTCTCTACTCTTTCATTTTTTAATTGACTAATATGAACAAGACCATCTGTAGATCCCATGAAATTAACAAAAGCACCAAAATCCATTATCTTTATAACTTTACCATCATAAATTTTACCAATCTCTGGTTCTTCGACAATACCTTTAATCCATTCTAATGCATCATTTCCAGATTTTTGATCTACAGCTGCAATACTCACTAAACCTTCATCATTGATTTCAATTTTAGCTCCAGTTGTTTCAGATATTTCTCTAATAACTGCTCCTCCTTTACCAATAACTTCTCTAATTTTATCTTTGTTTATTTGTAGATTAGTTATTGTGGGTGCGTATTGGGAAATCGATTGATTAGGTTTATCGATTGCTTTAGCCATTTCACCAAGTATATGGAAGCGTCCATCTTTAGCTTGCGCTAATGCTTCTTCCATAATTTCAGCTGTGATACTAGTTATTTTAATATCCATTTGTAATGAGGTTATTCCTTCAGAAGTTCCTGCAACTTTAAAATCCATATCACCAAGATGATCTTCATCACCAAGTATGTCTGATAATATTACATATTTATCATTCTCTTTAATTAAGCCCATTGCTATACCTGCTACTGGTCTTTCTAAAGGCACTCCTGCATCCATTAAAGACATTGAGGTACCACAAACAGTTGCCATAGAGCTAGAGCCATTAGATTCTGTAATTTCAGATACAACCCTATAAGTGTAAGGAAACTTTTCTTTAGAAGGTAACATTGGGTGAATAGCTCTCCAGGCTAATTTTCCATGTCCTATTTCTCTTCTACTGGTAGAACCTATTCTTCCAACTTCTCCAACAGAGTAAGGTGGAAAATTATAATGCAACATAAAATTCTCTGTATATTCACCATCAATTGCATCTATTCTTTGCTCGTCTTGTCCAGTTCCTAAAGTTGAAACTACAAGAGCTTGTGTTTCTCCTCTTGTAAATAATGCAGACCCGTGAGTTCTTTCTAAAACTCCAGTTTCACACACAATTGGACGGACTGTTTTTGTATCTCTTCCATCAATTCTATTACCAGTATTAATTAATTCACCTCTGACTATATCTTTTTCTACATTTTTTATTGCATCTGAAACTAGTACAGGAGAGAGTGTTTCACTTACAAATTTTTCAGAAATTTCGTTTCTTAGTGAGGATAATTTTTCTGATCTTTTTTGTTTTTCAGTTATTTTATACGCATCTATAAACTCTTTACCAAAATCTTCGTTGATTTTAGATGGTAGATTTTTAATTTCTTCATCTTTTTCTTTAAGATCCCATGGTTCTTTTGCAGCTTTTTTAGCTAAGGAAATTATTGCTTCAATCACTGTTTTATAATTTTCTTGACCGAGAACTACTGCATCAAGCATTTGTTTTTCTGAAAGCTCGTGAGCTTCAGACTCGATCATTAGTACGCCTTCCTTAGTCCCTGCCAATACTAATTCTAATTTAGAATTTGATAATTGACTCTTACTGGGATTAACAACAAACTCATCGTCTATAAAACCAATCTTAATTGCTCCGAGTGGGCCTAAAAATGGCAAACCAGATAAAGTCAATGCAGCACTTGCTGCTACCATTGCTACAACATCTGAGTCATTTTCTTGATCATGTGATAATACAGTACAAGTAACTTGAGTTTCATTTTTAAAATCTTTATGAAATAGAGGTCTAACTGGCCTATCAATTAATCGAGAAACTAATGTTTCTTTTTCAGTTGGTCTAGCCTCTCTTTTAAAAAAACCGCCAGGTATTTTTCCTACAGAATAATATTTTTCTTGATAATTTACTGTTAAGGGGAAAAAATCCATATCAGGATTTGCTTCTTTCGCAGCAACTACATTACACATAACTGTCGTACCACCATAAGTGGCTATAACTGTTGAGTCGGCTTGTCTTGCTATTTTTCCAGTTTCTAATTTAAGTGTTCTTCCAGCCCATTCAATTTCTACATTTTTCACATCAAACATAATTTTATTTATCCTCTTTTTTTAACCTCTAATATTTAATTTTTTTATTAAATCTGAATATTCAGATTTATTTTTTTTAGATAAGTAGTTTAATAATTTTTTTCTTTTATTAACTAATGATACTAGTCCTCTTTTTGAATGATTATCTTTATTGTGAGTCTTAAAATGTTCAGTTAAATTTTTTATTCTTTCTGTTAAAACTGCTATCTGAACACCTGCTGATCCAGTATCTTTTTCATTTTTAGAAAATTCATTAATAAGTTCTTTTTTATTTTCTTTTGTTATCGACATCAGTTCTCCTATATTAATATTTTATTTGGTTTAAACAAATTACCATCTAATTTGCCTATTGATACAATGTCTCCTTTCTTAAATAAAAAAATATTTTTTTTATCTAAGTTTATTGATGAATGATTTGTAATTTTTCTTTCATCAATTTTAATAGATCTTCCAAAAGATAAATTTTCAATATCTAATTTTTCTTCAATTTCATAAGCCAAGATGTCGTCCAGCATAGAAATTGTAGTGGAGATACAATTAATTTCTTCGTGCGTTTGTCCTATTTTTAGAAGATCGTCCAGTAAAATCGAATTTTTTTCAATGAATTTACCTACTTTTGACCTTTTCAATGAAGAAATGTGACCATATGTTTTAAGATCTATGGCTAAATCACGAGCTAGACTTCTGATATAAAAGCCCTGCCCGCATGTAATTTTAAATGACGTTTTGTCTATACGATGGTTAGTAATACGCAAATCTTCGACAAAGACATTTTTTGCTTGAATCGTAAATTTTTTATTTTCTCTAAATAATTTATAAGCTCTTTTACCGTTAATTTTAACTGCCGAAACTTTAGGAGGAATCTGATTTATGTAACCAATATACTTAGTAATTTTCTTTTCTATTTCTTTTCTTTTAGGAAGGTAATTTGATTCAAATAAAATTCTACCTTCAGCATCATCTGTTGTTGTTTGAATTCCCCAAGTTACTGTAAATTCATATTCTTTGTTCATTTTACAAATATAAGGAATTAGTTTAGTTGCTTTACCTATAGCAATTGGTAACACACCCTCTGCCATAGGGTCTAAAGTACCAGCATGACCAATTTTATTAATTGAAAATTTTTTTTTAATAGAATTTATGGCCTTAAAAGATGTAATATTTTTGGGTTTGTGTAAATTTATCCAACCTTGTTTTGTAACCATTACTTAATATCTCTAAGGACATTTTTGTTTAATAATAGATTTTCAATTTTTTCTGCCTCGTCAAATGTGTCGTCTATATAAAAAGAGAGTTTTGGAGTGAATTTTGAATTAATTTTTGCTTCTGAAAGAAACTTTTGAAAAATATATTTTCTGTCCTTCAAAATATCTAATATTTCTGATTTGTCTTTACCACCAAGAGGCATAAAGTAGACATTTGCAATTTTTAAATCCTTAGACATTCTAACAAATGATATTGTAATAGATGTAGAATTAATATTTTCGTCAAAAAAATCTTCTTTTAGTAAACAATCACTTAATAATGACCTTATCAACTCTCCAAATCTAATTTGCCTCTGCGTATCCATTGTAAAAAAACATTATAACTTTCTACTTGTAGAAACTTCTTCAAATGTTTCAATAATATCACCTACTTTTATATCACTATAATTATCAAGCATTACACCACACTCAAAACCAGACTTAACTTCGGATACCTCTTCCTTAAATCTTTTTAGACTACTAATTTGTCCTTTATGAATTACGATATTGTCTCTTAGTATTCTGATCTGTGATTTTCTAGAAATAAGACCATCTTTAACCATACACCCTGCAATATTTCCAACTTTAGAGATATTAAACACCTCTCTAATTTCAACATTACCGGTAATATTTTCAGAAATATCTGGTTTTAATAAACCAGTTAAAAGATTTTTTACATCGTCAATGAGCTCGTAAATAATTGAATAATATTTAATATCTACACCATCTCTTTTTGCAATATCTCTTGCGTGAGGTAGTGCTCTAACATTAAAACCAACAATAAAACCCTTCCCAGAACCAGCTAAGGTAACATCACTCTCAGTAATTGCACCTACACCCTTATAAATAACATTTACCTTTACTTCATCAGTTGACAGTTTAGTTATTGAGTTTTCGATTGCTTCTGCTGAACCTTGAACATCCGTTTTAATTACCACTGGAAGGCTTGTTGCTTCACCTTTATTAATTTGGGCAAACATCTCTTCAACATTAGATTTAACCACAGTATTTTTTTGAATTTGTAGTTTGCTGGATCTAAATTCTGCAATTTTACGAGCAATACCTTCGTTTTCAACTACAATAAAATCATCACCAGCTAATGGATTAGAATCAAATCCCAGAACTTCAACTGGTACCGATGGTTCGGCCAGTTTTATATTTTTACCTTTATCATCAATTAAAGCTTTAACCTTGCCCCACTCAGATCCTGATACAAAAATATCGCTTACTTTTAATGTTCCTTTTTGTACTAAAACTGTCGCCACCGAACCTCTGCCCTTTTCAAGTTTAGATTCAATTACAGATCCTCTAGCCTTTCTATCAGGGTTAGCTTTGAGATTAAGAAGGTCCGCTTGAAGATGAATAGCTTCTTCTAATTTATCTAAATTTGTTCCTTTTGTTGCTGATACTTCTATATCTAAAACTTCACCACTTAGTTTTTCTACAATCACTTCATGACTAAGTAATTCATTTCTAACTTTATCGGCATCAGCTCCTGGGAGATCAATTTTGTTAATAGCAACTATTATTGGAACTTCAGCAGATTTTGCATGAGCAATTGATTCAATTGTCTGAGGTTTAATTCCATCGTCAGCAGCCACAACAAGTATAATTATATCAGTTGTTTTTGATCCTCTTGCTCTCATATTTGAGAAAGCAGCGTGTCCTGGTGTATCGATAAATGTAATTTTTTTATTATTATTATTAATTTGATAAGCGCCAATATGTTGAGTAATACCACCAGCTTCCCCAGAAACTATATTAGTTTTTCTAAAAGCATCAAGTAATGAGGTTTTTCCATGATCAACATGACCCATGATTGTTACCACGGGAGCTCTTTTTTTAAGACTTTCTTCTTGGTCTTCAAAATCTTTAATATCATTCAATATATCATCATCTTTAACTACATTTACTTTATGACCTAGTTCTTCTGCAACTAATTGAGCTGTATCACTCTCCAAAGATTGTGTTGCATTTGCCATAACACCGATTTTCATTAAAACTTTAACTACATCAGCTGTTTTTTCTGCCATTCTATTGGCTAAATCTTGAACAGTAATAAAATCTGGAATAGAAATTTCTCTAGAAATTTTACTTTCATCTTCATCGTTTACTGATTTGAGTTTTTCTTTTTCTCTAGCTCTTTTGATTTTAGCTAAACTAGGAAATTTATCAAATTCTTGATCCTCTTGTTCTAATATTTTTTTTGCATCAGATTTACTAAAATCGTCTTCAAGCGGTCTAAGAGTTGACTTTTTTTGTTGTGTTTTTTTATCTACGTTTTTTTTATTTTTATTTTCAAAACTTCTTGCTTTATTTGGAGGAGAGAAGTTTGGTTGAGTTGCTGAACCAACACTTGGTCTAGGAGTTCTTAAGCTGGAGGATCCTCTAAAATTTGATTGAGTTGTTGATGAACTTTTCTGTTGGTTATTTTTATTCTTGAAAACAATTTGAATTGTTTTCTTGTTACCACTAGTTCTAGCCTTATCACCAGCTGGACCAAGATTTTTTCTTATTTGTAATCTACCTGATGATGATAATTTTAATGGTTTTTTTTTGTTACCTTTATCTTTATCCAATTTTAATCCTTATTTTGTTCTTCAGACCAGAAACTTCTTGCCTCCATTATCATATTGTTAGCAGTTTCCTCGTCAAGGTCTAGTTCTTTTAAAATACCTTCTTCTTTATCAATAAGTTCAAAAGTGGCTAAATCTGCAAAATCATTAACATTTAAAATATTTGATTTAGCAAGTTGTGCTAAAATACTATTATTCATACCTTTCAAATTTTTTAGTTTTTCATCAGTAATATTTTCTTCAATTAGTTTTTTATCAGATTCTTCTTTATCTTTTACAAAATTTTTAGATCTATCTATTATTTCTTGAGCTAAAGTAGAATCAAAACCTTCAATTTTTTCAAGATTTTCTAAAGTTTCGGTAGCTATAGACTCAACTGTTGTATATCCATCAGTCACAAGTAACTGGGCAATGACATCTTCAACATCAAGAGATTCAGCTAATAAAATACTTTTTTCTTTAAACTCTTGTTGTCTTCTTTCCGATTCTTCATCCTCAGTTAAGATGTCTATTTCTAAACTAGTTAGATTTGAGGCTAACTTTACATTTTGACCTTTTCTTCCAATTGCCAAGCTTAGTTGATCATCAGGTATTACAACCTCTACTTTATTCTTTTCTTCATATAAAAAAATCTTACTAACTTCTGCGGGAGCTAGTGCATTTGCTAAGAAAGTAGCTTGATTTTCTGACCAAGTAACGATATCTATTTTTTCTCCTTGTAATTCATTAACAACTGCTTGAACTCTTGAGCCCCTCATTCCAACACAAGCACCAACTGGATCTATAGTAGAGTCTTCTGTAAATACACTAATCTTAGCTCTTGAACCTGGGTCCCTAGCAACACTTTTAACAGTGATGACTCCCTCGTATATTTCAGGCACTTCTTGAAAAAAAAGTTTCGATAAAAACTGAGGATGAGTTCTTGATAAAAAAACTTGATATCCTTTAACATCATTTTTTACTTCATATATATATGCTCTTACCCTATCACCATTCTTAAATGTTTCCCTTGGAATAAGTTCCTCTCTTTTAATTATTGCTTCACTTTTACCTAAATCTATAATTAAATTTCCAAATTCAGTCCTTTTAACAATACCAACAGCTATTTCTCCAACTTTATCTTTATATTCTTCATATTGATTAGATTTATCAGCTTCTCTTACTTTTTGAATAATAACGCCTTTTGCATTTTGTGCAGCAACTCTTCCTAATTCAATAGGAGGTAATTCTTTAATAATAAACTCTCCCAGATTTATCTCTGATTTAATCTTTTTTGCATCTTCTAAAAGAATTTGTCTGGATTGTAATTCTTCATCAATATTATCAACTACTTCAAGGTATGAATTTAATTTAATATCACCTGTTGCTCTATCAATAGAAATCCTTATATCAATATCTTGACCGTATTTAACTCTTGCAGCTTTTTCTAATGCTTGTTCCATGGCTGAAAAAACTGAATCTTGGTCTATATTCTTTTCTTCTGCTACATTTGAAGCAACTTGTAGCATTTCTTCTCGGATTACATTGTATTTTTTTTTAGCCATAGTTATAAAAAAAAGGTGGGATAACCCACCTTAATATTGTTGCGTATATAAATATTTTAGAGAATTTCAAGCTTATAATTTTCTTAAAATGAATAAAGATGGTTTTCTTTGAGAATTAATTGCTTTTTTGTAATATTTTGTCTCAATATTGAAATAATCTTTTATATTTAAATTCATATTAGACTGGTTCAACCAAAGAAAATAATCCTTACAATTGTAAATCGAATTTAAAATAAATCTTACATAAATTGTTGAATCTGTTGCTATATGTACCTCACTTTTATCTTTTAGAATTTTATGAAGTTTTAACAAAAAATCACTAGTTATTAATCTACGCTTGGCATGTCTGTTTTTTGGCCATGGATCAGGAAAAAATATCCATACAAGTTTAAAATATTTTTTGTTTACATTTTCTAAAACTTTATAAACATTACCATTATGTAAACAAATATTGCGAATTTTATTTTTTTCAATATTTTTTAGTAAAACTATATTACCATCAATATATTTTTCACATGAAATAACAATTTTATCTGTAAATTTCTTTGCTAGAAATATACTTGTTTCACCATAACCTGTGCCAATATCTAAAATATAATCAAATTTTTCATCAAAATTTTGAAACTTAAATTTTTCAACTGTTTCATAATAATTTTTTAAATTGATTTTTTTTTTACTTCTCCCTCTTGTTCTTCCAAATAATCGATTAGTATAATTACTACTGAACATTTTTTCTTGAGTAATAGAAAATAGTTAAAATAAAAATAGTAAAGAAATATATTTTAAATATAAAGTGAAACTCAAAAAAATTATGATTTTCTTGAAATAATAATGTATGTTTTAGTTTCTCAGTATTATTTAGTTCGGTTTTGTTCAACACTCTTCCATTATTATCTATCACTGCAGATACTCCATTATTGGAGACACGAATAATTGGTTTATTAAACTCTGCAGCTCTGATTTTAGTTAAATAAAAATGCTGATATGGTCCTGTATATTTACCAAACCAAAAATCATTAGTTATATTTATAATAAAATTACTTTTATAATTTAACTTATTTATGAGTTTCCAATAAAAAACTATCTCGTAACAAATTACTGGGATAAAACTTATATTATTTGATAAATTAATTATTCTTTCTCCTTTACCATTTGAATAATTGTTTGGACCAACAATACTTTCTAAAAAAGTCAAGTAGTCTCTAAGTGGTAAAAATTCTCCAAAAGGAACAAGTATTATTTTGTCAAAGTAAGTTACTTTTGAATTAGTAACATTGATTAAACTATTATAGTAATTATCACTTTCAAATCTTGTGGCACCAATAATTAATATTTGATTTTCTTTTAAGGATTCTTTTAAGATTTTTAGATCAAGATTATCTACAAGATAAGGAAAATTATTTTCACCAAAAATCAACAAATCTGCAGTACTTTCATAAATATTATTGATAATTATATTTAGTTTTTTTTCTGGTGTTAAAGATTTATTATTATTTTCAAAATTTAATTGGAAAATTTCTAAATCTAATTCGTTAGTATTTAGATTATTATTTTTAGAATTTAAGTTTGAGATTATTAAAAAAATTGTCGGTAAAATAATAAAAAATGAAAGGAATCCAAGTTCCTTTTTCAGTTTAACTTTAGTAATTAAAATAAAAGGTAGACAGAATATCTGTATTATCAAATAACTTGAAATTAACGTTCCAAATAACTTTAATGAAAAAAGTAGATATTCACTACTAGAAATAACAAGAGAGAAGGTAAACCATGGAAATCCATAAAAAAGCACTGAAATTATATATTCACTAATAGTGAACATAAATGGAATAATAAAAATTATAGGAATATTTTTTCCTAACTTATAAATTATTGTAAATACTAAACTTAGAATTAAAGATAATAAGATTATTAATAACAAAAAAACAAGAAAAAAAAATTTTGTTTCTTCAAAAACAAAAAAAGGATCTTTAACCCAAAATAAATAACTTATAAAAAAACCAAAGCCAAAAAATGAAAAGTTTTTAAATATATTTAAATCACTATTATTTTTTCTATTAAAATCTAAAAGCAAACAAAAAAAGGGGAAAATAATAAATCCTAATGGTAAAAAAAAATAAGGGGGAAACAAAAGTGATGTTAGAAGCCCTAAGATTAAATAAATTAGAATACTCAATTATTTTTATTTACTTCTACTATTTCAATTTTTCTATTGTTTGATTTAACAATCTTAATTGTAAGCTCATTATTAAAATCTATTATTTCATTATTTTTTGGTATCCTATTTATTTTTTCATATACTAGACCGCCTACAGAAGAAGTTTCATCGTCTGCATTTCTAGGAATATTAATAGAAAAAAATTCCTCTAAATCTTCCACTCTATAACTTGCATCTACTGTTATTGAATTATCTGACTTTTTATAAACTAATTCTTCTTCGTCATCAGCATCATGCTCATCTTCTATTTCGCCTACAATTTCTTCAACTAAATCCTCTATCGTAACTAATCCGTCTACACCCCCAACTCCATCGACGACAAGACCTATATGAATTCTTGATGATCTCATAGTTTTTAGCAAATCTAAAATTGGTGACTTTGGTGCAACATATAATACATCTCTTAAGATTTCACTCATTTTAAAAGTATCTTGTGATGACTTAATAAAATCTTTTATATGAAAGAAACCAATTACATTATCCATATTTTTTTTGTATACTGGAAATCTAGAATGTCCTTCCTCTTTAATTACATTTAAAATTTCATTATAAGATTTATCATGATCTAGGGCAATTATTTCGCTTCTTGGTATCATTAAATCTTCAACACTTTTTTCATTTAAATTTACAATATTCTTAATTAGATTTTTTTCATTATTATCATTTAGATCTTCAAGATTTTTATCATCATCATCATCATTGGCTATAAAATTTAAGATATCTTCTTTTGTGGAGTCATTAGATAACAATTTTTTTATTATCCAATTTTTCCAACCTGATGTTTTATCAACGTTATTCGTGTTCATTGAACTGTATAAGGATTATTAATGCCAAATGATCCTAAAATTTTTATCTCCTCTTTTTTCATTTTTTTAAAATCTAAATTTTTTTTATGATCATATCCATTAATATGCAATAAACTGTGAACTAATAGATGATTAAAATGATCATATATGCTGACTTTATTCCTACGTATAAATTTTTCAATAGTATCAATAGAGAAAAAAATATCACAATATAAAATTTTTCCAACATTTTTATTTGAATTCTTTATAATAAAAGTAAGTACATCTGTGTCTGATTGTTTATTTTTATATATTTTATTAAGTTTTATCATTTTTGATTTATCTGTTAAGATTATATTTAATTCAAATTTATAATCATTTTTAAAATATGATTTCATTTTATTTATAGTTAGTTTTGTAATAATCTTGATTTTAGGTATTCGTCTTGGCCATTTTTTTGATTCAGAAAAAAAATCAACTTTTATGTTTTTCATATTCATTAATAATTTTTTTAACTAAATCATGTCTTACAACATCCTTTTCTGACAATTCAATAAAGCCTATTTCGCTAACTTTATTTAATTTTTTTAATGCATCTTTAAGTCCAGAATCTTTTTCACTTACTAGATCAATCTGTGTTATATCACCTACAACCACCATTTGACTATTTTTACCTAGTCTTGTTAAGAACATTTTCATTTGTGTTTTTGTTGTGTTTTGAGCTTCATCTAAAATTATAAAACAATCTTCAAGAGTTCTTCCTCTCATAAATGCTATAGGTGCTATTTCAATTGTGTTATTAAGTAATTTTTTTTCCACTTGTTCATAGGGAAGCATTGAATATAAAGCATCGTATATAGGTCTTAAAAAAGGATCTACTTTTTCTTTTAAATCCCCTGGGAGAAAACCTAACTTTTCACCAGCTTCAACTGCTGGTCTTGATAAAATAATTTTATTTACTTTTCCATCTTGAAGGGCTGAAACAGCTTTTGCAACAGCCATATAAGTTTTTCCAGTTCCAGCTGGACCAATAGCAAATGTAATATTTTTAGTATTTAGTAATTGAAGGTATTTATTTTGTATCTCAGTTCTTGGTATAATTTTCCTTTTTTTAGTTTGAATAAATAAATCCATCTGTTTGTCTGATTTTATATTCATAGATATTAAACTTTTATTATCCCTTATTCTATCCTCATCTATTTCAGCACCATTTTGTGCTTCTTTAAATAAATTAAGAATAGTTTTTTTAGTTTCAAAAATTGATTTCTTATTACCTGAAATTTTAATTTTATTTCCTCGATATTGAATTTTAACTTGATTGATCTGCTCTATAAGAGATAAATTTCTATCATTAATTCCAAATAAATTACTTAAAATTGTATTATCATCTAATTCTAATTCCAGATTTTCGTTCTTATTTAATGTATCTGACATTCAAGAGCAAAATTAGTTGAGTTTATAATTTTAACATTCATAATTTTATTTAGTAAATCTTTTTTGGAATTAACAAATGTACTTTGATTATAAATTGTACGGCCTATAAATTGATCTTCATGTCTTCCAATTTTTTCAAATAAAACTTCCATACCTTTATTAACAAATGACTTATTAAAATTTATTTGTTGTTGTGTAAGTAAAGATTGCAATGCACTTAAACGTGCTTTTTTATCTAATATACTAATATTATCTTTATTTTGAGCAGGTGTTCCTGGTCTTGGACTATAAATAAATGAATAAGCAATAACAAAATTAACTTTTTCAATAAATTTCATTGTATCTTCAAAATCTTTATCTGTTTCTTCTGGAAAGCCAACAATGAAATCTGATGAAAGAGCAATATCTGGACGGACATTTCTTATTTTTTCTACAATTTTTAAATAATCATCAACTGTATGTTTTCTGTTCATTTTTTTTAAAATTTTATCGGAGCCAGATTGAATAGGTAAATGAAGGAATGGCATTAGTTTTGAATTATTGGCATGAGCATTGATTAAAGAATCTTTCATATCAATGGGATGGGATGTCATATATCTAATCCTCTTAATTTCTTCGATTTCACCTATCTTATTTATTAAATAAGCTAGATCTTTTGATTTCCCATCATTAGCTGTTCCGTGATAAGCATTAACATTTTGACCTAATAAAATTATTTCTTTAATTCCGTTTGCAACATATTTCTTTGTCTCTTCTACAATATCATCAACTGGTCTAGAGAATTCAGGCCCTCTAGTATATGGAACTACACAAAAAGAACAAAATTTATCACACCCTTCTTGAATAGATAAAAATTCAGATGATAAATTTGAAGAGTTAAATATTAAGTTTTTAAATTTTTCATTTTGTAAAAACTCACTATTTTCTACTTCGTCGACTCTATCGATCATTTCAGGAAGTTTGTGATAAGATTGTGGTCCTACAACATAATCAACTGACGGTGATCTTTTTTTTATCTCAAGACCTTCTGCTTGAGCTACACAACCGGCAACCACTAATTTCATGTTCTGTTTTTTATTTTTAATTTTTTTAACCCTACCAATGTCAGAGTAAACTTTTTCAACTGCCTTTTCTCTAATGTGACAAGTATTCAAAACAGTTAAATCTGCATTTGAAATATCATCAGTTACTTTATATCCCTTATTTGAAAATAAATCTTTAATACGGTTGCTGTCGTATACATTCATCTGACAGCCGTATGATTTTATATAAATATACTTATCACTCATGATTAATTTTTTTTATAAAGCATTTAGCATGAATATTTTTATTATTATATTTATAATAATTATGTCTAAAATTTAAAAAAACAAAGTTGTTTTTTTTGTAAAAACTTATTGCATCTGAATTATCTTCTGCAACTTCAATGAAAATCTGTGAAAATTTAATTTTATTTGTCTCAACATGATTTAATAATTTTGTCGCAATTTGTTTTCTTCTTTGATCTTTTGATACAAATAAAATATGTAATTCTAATTCGTAATCTTTATCACTTTTTATTGCATCGCCAATTAAAAGTCCTACTAGGTTATTAGCCATAAAAAATCCAAGAGAGTAATTATTAACCTTGTTAAATTGACTTTCAATATTTTTTAGATTCCAGCCTATCTTTTTAAAATAACTATATTCATCTTTATTATCATCAATAAACTTAATGATTGAAGTTAGCTTCTCTTTATTTATTAGACTAATACTGTTCAATTTAGTAATTGATTATTTGATATATAAATTGGATTAATGATAATATTTTTTTTAAAGTTTAAATTATTATAATTTTTGTAAAATTCTTCAAAGAAAGAAAACTGAATTTGTTGTAATTTATTATTTTCATTAATTTCAGTCTTATTAAAAAGAATTAGCTCAATATGTTTTGGAATTGAGGATTTATTATTTTCAATTTTATTGTATTCCATTACGTTATCTTTATTTTTATAACATAAAAATTTCTGATCATTAGATGATGTTATAAAAACTCCTAGATTTTTTTTGTAATATTTTTTTGAATTAAAGTTTAAAATGTCATCTATAGATAATGGATAATAAGGGATTTTACGAGATATCATGAGACCAGATACAAATGCTGAACCGACTCTTAAACTTGTATAAGACCCAGGACCAATTGTTGTGGAAATTTTTTTAAGATTTTGTGTTAAATTTAAACGTTTATCTATTGCTATATAAGATTGAATTATATTATCACTCAACCTATCTGTTTCGTTTTGAATAATTTTCTCCTGTAATATTACTTTATTGTCATCAATTACACAAAACTCTGGTAATGGTGATATAACATCTAGAAACAATAACATATGAAATTACATAATTACATTCTATTACTATTTTTAAAAAGTATTTCTTTAGCTTTTTTATTAGTAAGTGGAACTTTTGCAAATGAGGTAAAAAATTCAGCTACAGTATTTATGTATCATAAATTTGGAGTTTCAAAATATCCTTCAACTAGTGTTACAATTGATCAACTTAACAGTCACATTGAAGAACTAACTAAAGAAAAATATATAATTAAATCATTAGATTTTATAATTGATACGATTCTTAATGACGGAGATCTCCCAGAAAATACTATTGGTATAAGTGTGGATGATGCTGATAAGTCTTTTTTAGAAGTTGGATGGCCTTTATTTAAAAGAAACAATATTCCCGTAACCTTATTTGTAACAACAGGAACAATTTCAAATAATCAAAAATACATTAATTGGGATCAAATAAGAAAACTTAAAGAAGAGGGTGTGGTAATTGGGGCACACTCACATACCCATGCTCATATGCCAGATATTAGTATTGAAGAAGTAAGAAATGAAATAGAAACATCTAATAAAATTTTTTTAAAAGAGCTTGGAGAAATACCAACTTTATTTGCATTTCCTTATGGTGAGACAACAGATGAAATTATTGAATTAGTAAAAGAATATAAGTTTAAAGTTGCATTTGGTCAGCATTCTGGAATAATTAATGAAACTTCAAATATGTATTACCTGCCAAGGTTTTCCTTAAACGAAAGATATGGTGAAATAGATAGAGTTAAGTTTGCTGCATCATCGAAGGGTTTAGGAGTTTATGATTTTATACCTCAAAATCCAACAATTAAGCAAAACCCACCATTCATTGGTTTTTCTCTTCTTGATGATAAGAAGGCCCAATCTCTAGATTGTTTTGTATTTGATAGTAAAGGTCAAGTTGATAGGGAAATATATAAATTTAATGAAAGGATTGAGATAAGACTTGCAAGAGAATTATCACCTGGAAGATCAAGAATGAATTGTACTGTTAAAGATAGTGATGGAAATTGGAGATGGTTTGGGCATCAATTCTATTTTTAATTAGTAAGAAATAATTTTTTGATCAAAAATACTGAAGTTATTAGTTTTAATTACTTGTTTAATTGTTCTAATATAATTTTCATCTTCTGCGTAAGTACTTAATCTTTCAACAAGTAAGTTAACATTTGAGAAATTATTTCTTTCTCTCATTATATTGCGGAATTCACGAAAATCTTCATATGCGTAATGAGAATTAATATTATTGAAGTAAGAAGTAACGCTATTATTATAAGAATTAAATGCTTTGATTAAATGAGTATCACCGGTTTCCCTTTCCAATGGAATAACCCCTTTAGAATTGTCATATGTGTATTCACCAAATAATGCATTATATTCCTGCGCAAATCTAGATGATCCCCAACCACTTTCAATTGCAGCTTGAGCTAAAACAATAGAATTTGGTATTATTTCAACTCTTAAAAGAAGTTTATCAATAATTTCCATTTTGTGCTCGTTATCGAATTCTATTTTATATTTTTTAGAAATTTTTCTTAATTTATTTAGTTCATGGTTGTTTAGTGAATTATTTTCAGTGAGCTTAGTGCGTAAAATAATTAGATCATTTCTGTTTGATAAGATTTTTTGATTTTCATTTATTATTAACGGTAGAACTGTTTTAACAAACTGTTGTTTTTTTTGATTTAAATGCAGAAAGTCTTTTTCAGATAAATTTGTAACTAAATTAACTCGTTCATTATTCTCGATACCAGAATATGACTTTGGATTTAAAGGTTTAGTTTTAATATTAACTAAAAATTTTTTTTTCTTTAATTTATTTAGAATATCATTTTTTAAGATATCTTTTTCAGAATAAAGTTTGTTGATTGTATATGAGTCATAAGTCTTACAATAATTTAAGACAAGTTCATCTAATTCTGCATTTAATTTATATTTAACATCCAATGTTGAAGGTGTTTCTTCAAAAGCAATAGTTGGAATGGTAATTGCTAAGCCAATAACCACCAAAGGATATAAAAAGATTTTATGCATCAATAGGTCTAACTTCTTGTACCTCAGGAACATAATGCTTAAGCATATTTTCTATTCCCATTTTAAGTGTTGCTGTCGAACTAGGGCATCCTGAACATGCGCCTTGCATATGAAGATAGACGACACCGTCCTTAAAACTATCATATATAATGTCTCCACCATCCATCGCTACTGCAGGTCTTACTCTTGTATCAAGAAGCTCTTTAATTTGTTTAACAATATCAGTATCGTTTTCCTCATCAACTTTTAAAGAGTCATCAGTTTTCTTTACAGCGGTGATTGTTTCTTCACCAGAGTTATAATGATCCATGATTGAGCCTAATATTAATGGCTTCATAACTTGCCAATCTAAGGATTGTCCTTTTGTTATAGTAATAAAATCACTACCAAAAAATACTCCCTCAACTCCTTCTACGTCAAATAGTCGTTTTGCAAATGGTGAGTTAGCTGCCTCCCCGATATTTTGAAAGAAAGCTGTCCCATCATTCATAACAACTTTGCCCGGTAAAAACTTTAAAGTTTGAGGATTAGGCGTTTGTTCTGTTTGTATAAACATATGGCTTATATATAGTTATTAATATGTCTTTAGTATGAATATTCTGTGAAAAAATGCAAATTTTGGGGAATTTTTTATGTTAAAAAGCCAATAATTTCTTTTGTTTTCTGTAAAACTGGTTCTGCTACTGCTATAGCATTCTCTTTACCCTGATTTAAAATAGAATCGATGTAGGAAACATCACTCATAAGTTTATTCATCTCACTCGTAATTGGCTCTAATTTAGATACAGATAAATCTGCTAAATCTTTTTTAAAGGTGGAGAATTCTTTACCTGCATAATCTTTAATAACACTTTCAATTGATGTGTCTTGTAAAGAAGCAAATATCGAGATTAGGTTTTCAGCTTCTGGTCTTTTTTCTAAACCAGTTTTATCTTGTGGTAATGGTTCAGGATCTGTTTTTGCTTTTTTAATCTTTTGTGTAATATTTTCTGCAGTATCAGTTAACATGATTCTCGAATAATCAGAAGGATCTGATTTACTCATTTTTTTTGACCCATCGCGGAGACTCATAACTCTTGTCGCCTCTCCTAAAATTAATGGTTCAGGAATAGGAAAAAAATCTGTCTTAAAATCGTTATTAAATTTTTGGGCTATATCTCTAGTGAGCTCCAAATGTTGTTTTTGATCATCACCAACAGGAACGTGCGTTGCTAAATATATAAGTATATCTGCAGCCATTAATGTTGGATAAGAAAATAATCCAACAGATACATTCTCACTATTTTTTCCTGCCTTATCTTTAAATTGGGTCATACGATTTAACCATCCCATCCTCGCAACACAATTAAACAACCATCCAAGCTGTGCATGTTGAGGAACTTGTGATTGAACAAAAATATTATTTTTCTTTGGGTCAATACCAGAAGCAATAAAGGCAGCTGTTACTTCTCTTGTTTTATTTGCTAACACTTTTGGATCTTGCCAAACGGTAATCGCATGTAAATCAACAACACAAAAAAAGCATTCGTATTCTTTTTGAAGAGTAACAAAATTTTTTATGGCTCCAAGATAATTTCCTAAATGAAGATCACCAGATGGTTGGACACCGGAAAGTATTCTTTTTGTTGGTTTTTCCATATTATTTTTTTAAATATTCTCTTAACTGATTTACCGATAGGACTTTTAACATAATTACTAATCCAAAATAAATAATTATAGCTAAAAAGATCAGCAGAAGTAAAAGTGCCGAGTTTAATATCATTGAATTACCAACAATATTTGTAAAGAATAGTCCATTTAATAGGGAGATTCCTACAAATAATAGAAATGAACTTAGCAAAATTTTAATGGAATTCCTTACTAATAGATCATCAAATTTCATATGATTTCTAATAGCTAAAAAGAGATATAATAATAATGCATTTACCCATGCACTAATTGCTGTTGCAACAGCAATGCCCATTTCTCTTATTGATCCAATTAAAAGTAGCGATAAGACAACATTAGTAATCACACTGACAATGGATATGTATAGTGGTGTTTTAGTATCTTCTCTTGCAAAGAAACAAGAAACTAAAACTTTAATTATAATGTAAGCAGGTAGACCTAAGGCAAAGTAACTTAATACTTTAGCAGTATAAAAAGTATCTTCTTCTACAAATGCACCTCGTTCAAATAAAATATGAATAATAGGTTCAGCTAAAATAAATAATCCTATCGCTGATGGTAAAGAAATTAATAACGAAAATTCAATAGATCTATTTTGAATATTATTTGTTGTTTCTTGATCTGATTGTTTAATTGCTTTTGATAAACTTGGTAAAAGAACAATGCCAAGTGCTATCCCAAAGACGGCAAGTGGTAATTGGTTAAGACGATCTGCGTAATAAATATGACTGATAGCACCAACTGGTAAAAAGGAAGCGATGATAGTTCCAATAACAATATTTAATTGAATGACTCCTGAACCAACAACACCCGGTAAAAATAATTTGAAAAACTTTTTTAATTTTTCATTTAAAACTGGAAGGATAATACGTGGTCGATAAAAATTTAAAACCGCTCTGTATAAATATAGAAATTGTAATATGCCGCCTATCAACACACCGTAAGATAATGCGTGACCTGCAGTTGTCACAAAAGGTGTAAGAAAGAATAATGATAGAATAAAACTTATATTCAAAATGGCAGGAGCAAATGCACCAGCAGCGAAACGTTCATGAACATTATTGATTGAAGCAAAGTGAGCAGCTAAGGATATAAAAATAATATAGGGGAAAATTATTTTTCCAAAATGCACAGCAAGTTCATAGGCTTCTTTATTATCAGTAAAACCTGGTGCTAAAACTTGGATGATATAAGGCATCCCAAGGAAGAAAATGATCGTTAAAACGACTGTAGCAAATAGTAACATTGAGGTTGTGTTTTCAACAAAATCAGAAGCCTCGCGTTCATCTTTTGGATTGAGAACAACACCTGAGAAAACAGGGATTAATGCAGCACTGTATGCTCCTTCTGCTAGGACACGGCGAAAAAAATTAGGAATACGAAATGCTACGAAGAATGCGTCAGCAATTACTGTCGATCCAAGATATCTTGCTATTAATATGTCTCGAATAAAACCTAATACTCGACTTAAAAATGTATAGAAGCTGACAGTAAAGAATGATCTAAAAAGACTCTTCATATGGTGGTTTTATAGTTTGGTAAGTGATTTGTATAAGTGAAATTTATGGCTTAATTACGAGCCAAAACAATATCCTGCAGATCTCACGGTTCTTATAAAATCTTCTTTTACGTCATTATTAATGGCCTTTCGCAGTCTTCTTATATGAACATCAACTGTTCGAGGTTCTACATGGGCCTCATTTTTCCAAACATGATTTAGTAATTGTTCACGGCTAAAGACACGACCAATATTTTCCATGAAGAAAGCTAATAAATTAAATTCTGTTGGACCAAGATGAAGAGTTTCTCCATCTCGTGATGCTGAGTGAGATACAAGGTCAATTACTATTCCTTTATAAGTTAAAACTTCATCTACAAACATTGGTCTTATTCGTCGAAGAACAGCTTTTACTCTTGCCACTAATTCGTTAACCGAAAAGGGTTTTGTTATGTAATCATCTGCTCCAGTTTCTAAGCCGCGAAGTTTATCTTCTTCTTCACCTTTTGCTGTTAACATTATGATAGGAATATTCTTATGTTCTTTATGTTTTCTAATTCTACGACAAAGTTCAATTCCTGATAACTCTGGTAGCATCCAATCAAGAATAATTATGTCAGGTGGTTTATATAAGATTTTTTCTAAAGCAGTTTCACCATCCGTTGCAGTATCTATTTTATATCCTTCTTTATTAAAATTAAATTTTAAAAGATCTAATAATGCTTCTTCATCTTCAACGATAAGCATTTTTAGTTTCATGAATCTTTACTATTAAAATTTTGTTACAATAATATTACAATTTATTTCTTCTTTGGAAGAATTGCTTCCCAGGTTGGGTCTGGATTACCATCAAATAGGGGCTCACCAGAAACTGCATAATAAATATCTTCAGCTATATTTTGTACATAGTCACCTATTCGCTCTAGGTCTTTAACCATATATAAAAGACTTGTACATGCTGTGATTCTTTTTGGTTCTTCCATCATGTAGGTTAATAATTGTCTTAATATTCCAAGATATTCTTCATCAATTTGTCTATCCATTAACCAAACTTTTTTTGCGGCTTGATCTGAAAATTCTAAAAAAGCTTTTATTACTTCACTGATCATAATATTAACTTGTGCACCCATATTAATAATATCTCTCGAAGGTTTTTCTGGCAAAACTATTTCTGCTACTGCTACTCTTTTGGCAATATTTGTTGCATGATCTCCTATTCTTTCTAGATCTTTATTGATTTTAATTGCTGAAAAAATTGTTCGTAAGTCTGCAGCCATCGGTTGTCTTTTGCCAAGTATTTCAACTAAGCTTTGATCAAGAGTATTATATGCTTTATCAATTACATCATCGTTTTCTATAATTTTTTCTGCAAATTCTGTATCTTTATCCTTTAAACATAGAAGTGAGTCTTTTAGTTGATTTTCAACTAAACTGCCCATATCAACAATATTATTTTTAATGTCTCTAATTTCTTCATCATATGATTTTACAATATGTCCTTCTTGTTTCATTAACCAAATCTCCCTGTAATGTAATCCTGTGTTTTTGTATTATCAGGATTTGTAAAAATTTTGTTTGTCTCACCCGTTTCTATTAATTCTCCTAAATGGAAGAAACATGTTTTCTGCGAAACCCTGGCTGCCTGTTGCATAGAATGAGTTACTATAATAATTGTATAGTTTAATCTTAACTCATCAATTAATTCTTCTATAATAGCAGTTGCTATTGGATCTAAAGCAGAGCAAGGTTCATCCATTAGGATTATTTCAGGATTAACAGCAATTGCTCTTGCAATACATAATCGTTGTTGTTGACCGCCTGATAAACTTGTTCCAGGTTCATTTAATCGATCTTTTACTTCATCAAATAGACCTGCCTTTTTTAATGATGAATGTACAATTTCTTCTAATTCATTTTTTGAGTCAACTAAACCATGTATAGTTGGGCCATAAGCAACATTATCAAAAATAGATTTAGGAAAAGGATTTGGTTTTTGAAATACCATTCCAATTTTAGATCTTAGACTTACAACATCGGTTTTTTCACTAATAATTTCTTGGTTATCTACTTTTATTGATCCCGATACTTTACATATTTCAATTAAATCATTCATTCTGTTTATACATCTTAAGAAAGTTGATTTACCACATCCTGAAGGACCGATTAATGCCGTAACTTCTTTCTCCTTGATATCCATTGAGATTCCAAAAAGAGCTTGTTTGGATCCATAATATACATCTACACCATTTGCCAATATTTTAGAGTTACTCATGTTTTACCACTTCCTTTCAAATCTATTTCTTAAGAACACTGCAATGGCATTCATCATAAACAAAAATATTAAAATTACCATTATTGCTGCGGCTGATTTTTCTTGAAAACCTCTTTCTGCACTTTCCACCCAAAGATATATTTGAACAGGTAGTGCTGCTGAAGGTTCTGTTAAACCAGTTGGAATATTAGGAATAAATGCAATCATGCCAATCATTATTAGTGGTGCTGTTTCTCCTAATGCTTGTGCTAATCCAATAATAGTCCCTGTTAAAGTCCCTGGTAGTGCAAGGGGTACGACATGATGAAATACCGCTTGTGTTTTTGTTGCTCCAACTGCAAGTGCTCCTTCTTTAATTGAAGGAGGAACAGCTTTCAATGAAGCTCGACAGGCAATGATAATGGTTGGTAACGTCATTAAGGCTAATACGGACCCTCCAACTAACGGTGTACTCCTTGGAAGACCAAAAACATTAAGCAATACCCCCAACCCAAGTAGTCCAAAAACTATTGATGGGACTGCTGCTAGATTTGAAATATTTACTTCTATTAATTCAGTTATTCTATTTTTTGGAGCAAATTCCTCAAGATAAACAGACGCTCCTATAGCAATTGGAAAAGATAAAATAAAAACAGTAAAAAGAGTAAATAATGATCCCATAAATGAACCAGCTACACCAGCAATTTCAGGATGCCTTGAATCTGCTTTAGTAAAAAAGAAATTATTAAAAACTTGTTTAACTCTATTTTCTTCAACTAATTGATCAACATAACTTAATTGAATATCATTTAATTTTCTTCTATCTTCTGGCACATCCCTTCTTGAATTACCTTTTAATAGTTGATCCACATCACTATGGGCGGTTACCCAAATTTGTTGCTTAGTGTTAATAACTTCAGGATTATCTAAGAAGTAGTCTTTAATTTCCTTATCTACATTTATAGAAAATAATTTTTTTACTAATTTAATATCTGATTTTGAGAGATCAGGGAAAAAATTTTCAATAGCCTGTTTTTTAACTCTAAAAAATTTTCCTTTTTCCATATCTTCATCTGAAGAGTCAGGTGTTAGTTTTAAAACCTCTTGATTATAATCAACTTCTAGGAGAACAATTGTTTTTTGAAAAGCAGTGTATCCTTTAGAAAATATTGTATACAAAAGAAAAACTAAAACTGCTAAAGATAAACACATAGCTGTAAAGCCGTAATACTTAAATCGCATATCTTCTAAACTTCTCTTTTTTCTCAAAGAAACAATTTTTTCTTTAGCAATAGAATTATTCATAACGCTCCCTGTATCTCTTTACTATTTGTAGAGCTATAATGTTAAGAAATAATGTAATAACAAATAAAACTAATCCTAAAGCAAATGCTGATAATGTTCTTGGGTTATCAAATTCTTGATCACCTATTAAGGCCACAACAATTTGAACTGTAACTGTTGTTACGTTTTCAAAAGGATTGCCCGTAAGATTGGGGGCTGTGCCTGCTGCAACTACAACAATCATAGTCTCCCCTATCGCTCTGGATATTGCTAATAAAAATGCTCCTACAATTCCAGGTAAAGCTGCTGGTAAAATTACTTTTTTAATAGTTTCTGCTTTATTAGCGCCAATACCAAGAGATGCTTCCCTTAGACTTTGTGGGACAGAGTTTATTACATCATCAGATAAAGAAGAAATAAAAGGAATAATCATAACCCCCATTACCATGCCGGCTGCAAGAGCGCTTGTTGGTGAAGCATCAATTCCAATTGATTGTCCAAATGCTTTAACGAAAGGTGCAACACTAACAAAAGCAAAGAACCCGTAAACTATTGTTGGTATCCCTGCCAAAATTTCGAGAAGAGGTTTAACTATTTTTCTAACTCTTTGACTTGCGTATTCTGCTAAATAAATTGCTGTTAATAATCCAAGAGGTGCCGCAACACACATGGCTACTACCATTACTAAAAATGTTCCAGCAAATATTGGTACTGCACCAAAGGATCCCTCTGCAGCTGTTTGACCTTCTCTAATTGGAATAAAAGGATACCACTCAGTACTAAATAAAAATTCGAATATTGATACTTCTGCAAAAAAGCGAAGGCTTTCAAATATTAGTGAAAAAACTATTCCTATTGTAGTGAAAATAGCAACAGATGAACAAAATATAAGTATATATTGAATATATTTTTCAATTGTATGTTGAGCATGAAA
Source organism: uncultured Alphaproteobacteria bacterium (assembly GCA_902553005.1). Lineage (GTDB taxonomy): Bacteria > Pseudomonadota > Alphaproteobacteria > HIMB59 > CACPNW01. The sequence continues at coordinate 29,804 of CACDIK010000003.1, forward strand.
ATCTGGTTTTAATTTTTGTGAAGCGTATAAGGCTCCAAGTAACATTATAATGATTATTGAGGTATAAAAAGATATTTGACTTATTTGTCTTAAGGAAGAATAATGAGATGCAGCATTAATTATTTCTATAGATTTACCATCAGCAAAAGAAGGGTTATTAGCAACATTTCTAATCTCTGCTAACAATAATCCTTCGTTGTAAACTGCGCCCTCAATATATTCAAAGTTACTAATAACTATGTTTTGAATAATCTGTTCTTGAAAAATAGCCCATGAAAAATAAACAATTAGTGCAGGAAACAAACACCACATTAAAACGTATTGTGCGTAATAATTGGGAAGAGATTTGCTTTTCGTACCTTGTTTTTTAGAGTTTAATTTAATTCTTGATCTTCCGTATATAAAGGATGAGAAAATTCCGACTGCAATTAAAACTAAAGACCAAAAAAACATTTATAACTTAGTATTAAAAAAAAGGGGGCTTGTATGCCCCCATTTTATAAAAATTTAAGATTTTTATTTATAATTTGTTTGATTAGAAATAGCATCAAGAACAGCTGCTCTATCCGCAGGACTTAGTTGAACAAGTCCAGCATCTAGTAAGTAACCTTCTGTTGCTTCTTCACTTACAAACTCATTAACATAATCCATTAAACCAGGAATAACACCAATGTGTGCTTTTTTAATGTAGAAGAATAAAGGTCTTGCTATTGGATATGAATAATCTTGGATACCTTCCATAGAGATTTCAACACCGTTAATCATTGACGCTTTAACTTTATCAGAATTATTAGATACAAAACTATAACCAAAGATACCGAATGCACCTTGTTCTTTAGTTATATGCTCAACATACAGTTCATCATTTTCACCACCTTCAATAACATGGCCATCTTCACGATACGCTTTACAATCACCGTCAGCAACTAACATATCTTTAACACAACCCTTTTTCATTACAAGTGAGTCAAATGCATCTCTTGTTCCAGAAGTTGGAGGAGGTGCCATGATAGAAATTTCAACTTTTGGTAATCTTTTATCTATTTCATACCAAGTTGTTGGAGCATTTGCATTATCTCTAGCCATTGCCTGCCAGATTTCTTCTTTAGTTAAATCAATGCCACCTTTCATTGTAGCACCGTTAGTATATTTCCATTCATAATCTGCAGCGTATGCAAAAGCTATACCATCATTACCAACTCTAACTTCGATGATATCGGTTACACCGCCATCTTGGCAAAGTTTGAATTCTTTATCTTTTTGTGCTCTTGAAGAGTTAGTGATATCTGGATGTTCAACTCCAACACCTGCACAAAATAATTTGTGTCCTCCACCAGAACCAGTTGATTCAATTACGGGTGCTTTCATTCCTTGAGATGCCATTTTTTCAGCAACTAAAGTAGCGAAAGGATAAACTGTAGAAGATCCTACAATTGAAATATAGTCTCTTGCTGAAACTGAAGTAGTTCCAAATAATGCAAGGACAGCAATTAATTTGATTATATTTTTCATATTAAGCCTCATTTAAAATAAGATTGTCCTAAAGAATATATATTAAGGATTTATTACAGTTTGCTGAAATACTGGTAAAGAAATAGTAAATGTTGAACCCTTATCTACCTTGCTTTTTATCGATAATTTACCATTATGCCTATTAGTTATATGTTTAACAATAGATAAACCCAAACCCGTACCGCCTTGATTTCGAGATCTATTTTTATCTACTCTATAAAATCTTTCAGTAAGTCTAGTTAAATGCTCTTTCGATATGCCTTCTCCCTTATCTATAAAACTTATTTGGCAAAAGGTGGTATTGTCATCAATTACACTCTCAAGCTCAATTTCAATAGTAGAATTTTCTTTGCTATATTTGATTGCATTATCAGTTAGATTTAAAAAAACTTGGATCAAAGCATCTTTGTTTGCTGATATTGTAGACTTATCAAAATCATCCTTGATTTGAACTTCAATTTTTTTTGCCATTAACTTGTTTTGTAAATTATCTACTACGCCATCAATTAATTGCCTTATATTCGCTTCTTGAAATTCTATCGGCTTATCTTCAGTCTCATATTTACTTAGTAATAATAAATCTTCGACTAATCTAGTCATACGCCAAGCCTGATCTTCCATTGTGTCTAAAAATTTACCAACCGTTTTGTCTTTGTTCTTATCTTCATTGAGTGAATTTTTAATTGTTTCAACATAGCCTAGAATTGAGGAAAGAGGAGTTCTCAATTCATGGCTTACATTAGCCACAAAATCTGTTCGCATTTGTTCGTAGTTTTTAAGAAGACTTTGATCGTTTAGTGATATTAATAATTCTTCATAATCTTTTTCAACAAATATTAAGTCAGCAATAAAATACATATCACTAAAATTAGATGGGGTGAATTCAAACTTAAAATCTTCTTTCTCCCTAAAGGCTTTATCAATAAAAGTATTTAACTCTGTTGATCTAATAATATTATTGAGATCTCTTCCTTCATCGATAAATAAAAATTTTTGTTTAGCTGCATTATTGTAAAAAATTATTTCCTTATTTGTATCAATTGCAATAATAATCGAAGGTATCTTACTTAGACTTAGTCTTAATTTTTTTTTCATATTTTTTTAATTTTGGCCAATCATTGTCACTTAAAATATAACCTACACAATTTCTAGAACCACACTTACAAATGTGATCCACAAAATCTGTATCAAAAGGATAACCATAGTTATAGAAAAGTTCGTCTCCTTTTTTTATTCGTTTAATAGAAGAAATCCAAATCTCATTATCTATGATGTCTACTTCACAATTAGGATTGCATGAATGATTTATAAATTTTGCAAAATTATAATCGACATCACCGTCAATGTCATATCGCTTGTTTAGTTCAAAAACATAGACCATGCCATTATTTTTATCTTTTTTTGCTTTGCGGATTTGTTTATCTGCTCTTTTGTCACCCTCTCTTTTAGTAACTTTATCACCAATATATTGGATTACTTTCTGGCCTTTTTTAATATTCGTTTTTGCAAATAACCCAGAACCGTGAAGGGGTGATTTTTTTTTAAACCAAATTTTCTGCGTCATACTGTTATTTTTATACAATACACACATATAATAATAAATTGTATTATAAAATGATACTTTTATGTATAAGAAAAATCTTTAATTAATGAAATTTAAAAGTAATAAAAAATTTTACCGCACAATTTGGATTTCGGATACCCATCTAGGAACCAGTGGTTGTAAAAGCAAAATGCTTTTAGAATTCTTAGAAGAAACAGATTCGGAATATTTATTTTTAGTAGGCGACATTGTTGATGGATGGCGCATGCGTAAGAAAATGTATTGGCCACAAGAACATAACGACGTGGTTCAAAAAGTTTTAAAGAAAGCGAAAAATGGAACTAGGGTAGTGCTTATTCCAGGAAATCATGATGAGGTATTAAAAGATTTTACAAATTTTTCTTTTGGAGAAATTTCTATCAAAAATGAAGATACGCATCAATTAGCTGATGGAAGGAAAGTACTGATTACACACGGAGATGAATTTGATGCTGTGATAATTAATGCGAGGTGGTTAGCCAAAGTGGGATCAGCACTTTATGAATATTTACTAAAGTTAAATAATGTATTTAATTTTATTCGACGAAAGATGGGCTTGTCTTACTGGTCACTGTCTCAATATTTAAAAAAGAAAACAAAGCATGCAACTAACTTTATTAGTAATTTTGAGTTTGCTGTATCTGATAGAGCTAGAAGAGAAAATGCCGATGTTGTTGTATGTGGGCATATACATAGACCAGAAATAAAAGAATTAAATGGTGTTCTCTATTGTAATGATGGTGACTGGATTGAAAGTTGTACAGCACTTGTTGAAGATGAAATTGGCAATTTATCAATTCTTAATTGGCCCGAAGAAAGAGAAAATTTAAAATTAATTTCTTTAGAAGAAAGACGAAAAATAAAAGAGGATGCAGCCTAAAAAAATCGCATTAATTAGTGATGCGTGGGTTCCTCAGGTAAATGGCGTAGTTACGACATTTCAAAGCGTTATACCTATTCTAGAAAAAAAAGGTTTTGAAATTAAAATATTACATCCTGAGATGTTTAATAATTTTAGTTATCCTAGGTACAAAGAAATAAAGATTTCTTACAACACTAAGAAAGTTACTGAAAAATTTTTTAAAGAATTTAATCCAGATATTGTTCATATAATGACTGAAGGTCCAGTAGGTTTTGCTGGTCGTAAGTACTGTCTTAAAAATAAACTACAATATACTTCTTCCTTTCACACTCGTTTTCCTGATTATATTAAACAAAGAGCTTTTATCCCAAAGAGATTTACTTATTCCATATTAAGAAAACTACATAGTGATTCTGAAAAAGTTCTTGTTCCATCAGTTTCAATGCTAAATGAGTTAAAAAAATATAATTTTAAAAATTTAGTAGTTTGGAACAGAGGTGTTGATACAGAATTATTTAATCCAAATAAAAGAGACACAAACAGTAAAGATAGACAACTGACTTATGTTGGAAGAGTAGCAATTGAAAAAAATATTGAAGAATTTTTAAAACTTAAAGGAAATTATAATAAAATAGTTGTGGGGGATGGTCCTGAATTAGAAAAATATACTAATAAGTATCCTGAAGTAAATTTTGTTGGTTTAAAAACCGGAGAAGAATTAGCAAAGTATTATGCAAACGCAGATGTGTTTGTATTTCCTTCTAAAACAGACACTTTAGGAAATGTAATACTTGAAGCATTGGCTAGTGGAACACCAGTTGCTGCATATCCAGTAACTGGGCCTATAGATGTATTAACAGATGAGAAGATTAACACTTTAGATAATGACTTATTACAATCAATTAAAAAAGCGCTTAAAGTAAAAAGGGTTGATTGTAGAAATTTTACACTTAATTTAACATGGGATAAATGCGTGAAAGAATTTTTAGAATACATGGTAAACGTCTAGTTATTTAGGGTAATTTTGTAATGACATATTCTTTAAGACAAAAAATACTAGCAGAATTTATTGGGACATATTTTCTTGTACTAACAGTTGTAGGTAGTGGAATTATGGGAGAGTTAATGTCAAATGACCTTGGTATAATATTACTAGGAAACACAATTGCAACAGGTGCCATTTTATTTGTAATTATTTCTATGTTTATTAATATCTCAGGGGCATACTTTAATCCTGCTGTTGTATTAAGTGATATTATTCAAAAAAATATTCCTATTAATTATGGAATAATTTTTATTTTTACTCAGATTATTGCTGGTATATTTGGTTGTTTAACTGCAAATTGGTATTTTGAATATCCCATAATTGAATGGTCACTCAATGAAAGAGTTGGTGTATTTAAATTCTTTTCAGAAATAATTGCAACTGTTGGATTATTATTAACTATTTTTATATTAAAAGAGGTAAACAAGGAAAGAATAGCTATTGGTGTCGCTCTATTTATTACTGCAGGATATTGGTTTACATCATCAACAAGTTTTGCAAATCCAGCAGTAACCATAGGAAGAATGTTTACAGATAGTTTTAGTGGAATAAGTCCATCAAGCGTTATAGGTTTTATTTTAGCTCAGATTATTGGGGCTCTTATTGCTACAGTTACTGTTAGATTGTTTTTTAAAAATTAATTCAACATATCATGTAAATAACCTTCACGAATTCCATATCTTACAAAAATAATATTTTTAATATTATAAAATGAAGCAAGGCTAAATAAAATATATGTAGATAATTTTAATTTATCTAATCGATTGGGTTGAACAACATTCAATTTTTTAATTTGTTTTTTATCCATAGAGTATAATTTGTGATAGAATATTTCTAACTCTGAAAATGGTATCAGGTAGCCATGTAGTTTATTTTTCTTGATGCCATTTAGATGTAAATGTAGTTTTGCAAGATTGCGCCACATGCCTCCAATAACATAAATATTTCCGACGTTTTTAGAAAATTTAAGAGATTGGTTTTTAAATTTCGAAAATAAAAAATTATCAAATTTAATTTTAGTAGTTTTGTACATATCAGATTCACTTCTTAAGATGCCAATTTTTAAACTTTTAGTCTCAAGTATGTTCTTATTTTTTATTGAACTAAGTTCTAAACTTCCACCTCCCAAGTCTGCAACTAAACCGATTGGATTTTTTATTGAACTAATTACACCTAGGGATCCACATTTAGCCTCATTTTTTGGTGAGAGCACTTCTACTCTTACTGACTTTCTTCTCTTGAAAGGCTCAATAATTTCTTTTCCATTTATTGTTTCACGAATTGCGGCCGTTGCAATTATATGAATATCTAAGGACTCATAATCTTTTGCAATCTTAATATATTCTTCTAAGCATTTTATAGCTTCTTTTATTTTTATCGATGGGAGTTTACCTGTGTTAATACTTTCACCTAATTTTAAAAATTCTCTTTTTTGATAAAGTATTGGAAAAGGATAAATAGCTTGCTCATATATAACCAGTCTAAATGTATTAGAACCTAGATCAATCACTGTTATGGGATTTTTGTTTTTCATTTTAGCCATGGAAATGTATATATCTAAAGTATTAAACTCGAATGCTACAAGTTTATTTATTACGTCATGCCAAATCTAGTTGGGATAATTTAGAGCTTGATGACATTGATAGACCTCTCAATAAAAGAGGTATGAGAAATGCAAAACAATTTTCTAAAATATTAGATAAAAGAAAATTTCAAATTGGTCAGATAATATGTTCTCCTTCTAAAAGAACAACTAGCACATATAATATAATTTCTAACTCTTTTGATCGCTCAGTAAAATTTACAATTGATAACGATATTTATGAATGTCCATCAAATATACTTGTAAGAAAAATTAAAAAATTAAAAAAAAATACTCTTATCATTGGACACAACCCTAGTTTGATAGAGTCAATTAATATTTTATGTAATTCAAATATTGAACATTTTCCAACCTGTGCTTTTGCTATAATATCCTTTAAAAATAGCTGGACTATTGATAAAATTTTAAAACCAAAAAATAAAAATTATTAAAGAAATATGAATTTTTTATGAACATGTTTTTTTTATACCTAAAAAATATAAAAAAAAATTATGTTAAAAAAAAATACCGCTTATAACTATGCAAACAGGGAATTGTCTTGGCTAAAATTCAATGAAAGAGTCTTAAGTCAGACATCTGATAGTAAAATTCCACTTTTAGAAAGGGTTAGATTTTTATCAATAGCATTCTCTAATTTAGATGAATTTTTTATGGTTAGAGTAGCAGGATTGAATGTTCAAAAATTTTCACGAAATAAAAGTTTTGATGGATTAACACCACAACAACAACTCAAGCTGATAGATAAAGAAACATCGAAGATGATTTCAAATATAAAATCAATATGGATAGATTTACTAAGAGAGCTTTCAGAAAACAAAATCCATATAGATGTAGAAAAAACACTGAAAACAAAAGATAAAACATTTATTAAAAATTATTTAGAAGAAAATAATTGGGGGGTTTTAACGCCAATTATTATTGATCCATCTCACCCATTTCCTTTTATACCAAATAAAGAAACAACCTTAGTATGTCGTTTAATGAATAATAAAAAAACTTTTTATGGAATACTAAGAGTGCCAGAGGGATTAGAAAAATTTATTAAATTACCTGGTAAAAAAACACGTTTTGTATCTATGGAGACAGCCCTACTTATTTCTTTAAAAGAAATTTTCCAGTGTGATAGGGTTTTGGATAAAGGTGTTTTTAGACCAATTAGGAATAGTGAATTAGAATTAGGGGGTGAAGGAGAAGATTTATTTTTAGTATTTCAAAAAGCTATTTTTGAGAGAAGAAGACAAGAGGTAATAAGAATTGATTTTGATGAAAGTATATCTAGTCACTTAATTAAATTCATAAATAAAAAACTTAACTATAAGGATGTAAATACATATAAACTGCCAATACCCGTTAATCTTTCGAGTATAGAGTCAATTTTTTTGAAAGATTTTAAAAAATTATTTTTTCCAAAATTTAAGGTACGATTTCCTGAAAGAATTAAAGATTTTAAAAATGATTATTTTAAAGCTATAGCAAATAAAGATATTGTTATTCATCACCCTTTTGAATCTTTTGAAGTAGTGACGCAGTTTATTGATCAAGCTGCAGATGATCCAAAAGTCTTATCAATAAAACATACTTTATATCGAACTACTGATGACTCACCAATAGAAGCAAGTTTAGTTAGAGCAGCACAAAAAGGAAAATTAGTAACTGTCATTATAGAGTTGCAAGCACGTTTTGATGAAGAGCGTAACTTAAAATGGGCAAAAGAATTAGAATTAGCTGGAGCGCAAGTTGTTTTTGGCAATATTGATATGAAAACTCATGCAAAAATTACACTTGTAACAAGGAAGCAAATGAATTCTGTTGTAAATTACGCACATTATGGAACAGGTAATTATCACCCGAGAAATGCAAGAGTTTATATGGATTTATCTTACTTCACCTGTGACAAAACATTAACAAATGATGCTGCAAAAATGTTTAATTATTTAACTAGTTATTCTGAACCAACAACAATAAAAAAAATAGTATATTCTCCAATAACTGCAAGAAACAAATTAAATGAACTAATTAGAAATGAAATTACAAATGCTGGAAAAAATAAACCATCTGGAATAGTATGTAAGTGTAATGCTCTTGTTGATAAACAAATTATTGATGAATTTTATAAAGCATCTCAAAAAAATGTAAAAATTGAATTGTTGATAAGAGGAATTTGCTCTCTAATACCTGGTAAAGAAAATCTATCAGAAAATATAGTTGTTAAAAGCATAATTGGTCGTTTTTTAGAACATACGAGAATATATTGTTTTTATAATGGTCATAAATTCCCTCATAGAAAAAATATCTTGTTTATTTCTTCTGCCGATTTAATGCAAAGAAATCTAGATAGGCGGGTTGAAACATTTATTCCTATTGAAAATGAAACTGTACATGAACAAATATTAAATCAGATCTTAATTGCCAGTTTGACAGATAATACAAATTCTTGGCAAATGTTAAGTAATGGCAATTATCAGAAAAAAGAAATATCAAGCAAAGAGAAAAAATTTTCCTCTCACAATTTTTTTATCAAAAATCCAAGCTTGTCTGGGAGGGGTTCAGCAAAACTCAAATCTAGAGCTAAGTCTAATTTAAAAATTTGAAAATAGAATTTAATCCCACTCACAATAATTGGACATAAGCAGGAAGAAATAATACTGCGAGTGGTAAGATGTAATTAAATTTTATTTTTTACAGACGTGTTAATAGAATATTAAATTTTTATAAATTAAACTAATTTTTTAATTTATTGGTTTTCAAATAAATTTTTTAGTTCCTTCAATTTTTGAAAATTGAATCTCTTACTTCTTAGTAACTATAATTTTAAAATTAATTTTTTGCATTTACAACATTTGATAGAAATTGATTTGCACATTTATCCCAAGTAAATTGCATTGCAAATTTTCTACAATCTTTTCTATCAATCTTTAAGGCTTTATTAAGTGAGTTTTCAATATTATTATCAAGGCTATCAATTAATGAGTTTTTTAAAATATCTTTAGGACCTGTTACTGGGTAAGCAGCCACTGGTGTGCCAGAGGCTAAAGACTCTAAAATTACATTTCCAAATGTATCTGTTTTGGATGGGAATACCAATGCTTCAGCATTTGCATAATAGTTTGCTAGGTCTTGACCTTTTTTCATCCCAACGAAAGACACATATGGATATTTATTTTGTAATCGTTGCTTTTCTGGACCATCTCCAACAACAATTTTATGCATCTTAGTTCTTATTTCTAAAAACGCTTCGATGTTTTTTTCTAATGAAACCCTACCAATGTAAACAATATACTTTTTCATTCCCTTTTTTCTTTTTAAAGGATTAAATAATTCAGTATTAACTCCCCTTGACCAAATTTTAAGATTTTGAAATTGATATTTAGTTAATTCGTTACGCATAGATATTGTTGGGACCAATACATTACATGCATTTTTATGAAAATTTTTTAAAAAAGAGTACCCAATTATTTTTGGTATCATTATTCTTTGCTCTATATATTCTGGAAATCTCGTATGAAAAGAGGTTGTATATCTCAACTTATTATTCTCACAGAATTTTTTCCCCGCAATTCCAACTGGTCCTTCAGTGGCAATATGTATAACATCTGGATCATAATCACCAAAAAATTTTTCTGTTATTTTTTTTGTATTAATTGCTATTTTTATTTCCTTATACCAAGGATAACTAAAATTAGTAAACATCATTGGGTGGAGTACTTCAATTTGATACTTTTGTTTTAAAAATGGATTAATATGTTGGTATGTATTTACCACACCATTAACTTGGGGAAGCCAAGCATCGGTAATGATCGCTAATTTTTTCACACTAATACACTTTCTGCTAGTTTGTTATGTTTATGTTGAAAAATTTTTTCTCTTTCAATTGACCAGTCAATAAGGGATAATTGTCCCTCATTATTTTCCACTAGCGCAGAACAACTCTCAACCCAATCACCATCATTGCAATATAAAACTCCATTTAATTTTTTTATAATGGGCTTATGAATATGGCCGCACACAACAACATCAGCATTTGCTCTTTTAGCACTATCAGATACGGCAAACTCAAAGTTAGAAATAAAATTCGTGGCTCTTTTTGTTTGATGTTTGAGAAATTGAGATAATGACCAATAAGATAGACCTAGTTTTCTTCTGACAAAATTTAGATAGTTATTCAACTTTAATATAAATTCGTATAGAGATGACCCAATACTTGCCAGCCATTTAGCGTTTAATATAACTGCATCAAATTCATCACCATGTAAAACAAGGGCATTTCTTCCATCAGCTAATTTGTGTGTAAACTTATTTTTTATTGATATATTCCCTAGTGAAAAACTTGTGTAACTTTTCACAAGTTCGTCATGATTACCTGGGATAAATATTACTTTTGTACCTTTTCTTGCTTTACGCAAAATCTTCTGGATAATGTCATTATGAGTTTGATGCCAATAAATTTTTTTTTTCATTCTCCATGCATCAATAATATCGCCAACTAAAAATAAATATTTTGAATCTGTTGATCTCAAAAATTCAAGAAGCATTTCACTCTTGCTATTTTCTGTTCCAAGATGAAGATCAGATATCCATATAGTTCTATAATATGAAACTGATTGCTGATCTTTCATTTTATTAATAAATAATAGAAAGAATTTGTTAAAATTTTATTTCAATTACATTAACTAAATTTTTTTTTTACAGAAGTATTAATTAAATATTGAGTTTTTATTACTTGGATCTAATCTATAAGTGCTATTCCTTAAAAATTTTGTAATCTCAATAAGATTGCCAATTTCTTTTATGGTTTCAAAGGGTATTCTTTGTCCAATATGAACATCAATTTTTTTTCCCATTCTTCTTTTAAGTTCATATATCATTAAAGAATATCGAAAGACTTGCCCAATTTTATCAGCAACATGAAAAAGTTCGCTATTTTGTCCTTCAAAAAAAATTGGGAGGACAGGTGATTGAGTTTTCATTATTATTTTTGAAGTAAATTGTTTCCATTCACGATCTATTGCTTTGATTCCTTTTTTTAATTTTGGTTTCGTTGAAACTGATCCTGATGGAAAAATGATTAGTGCCCCATTATTTCTTAAGTGTTCTTCGCATTCTTTACGTGCAGCGATATTATTTATTAAAGCATTTCTATTTTTTGAAAAATCAAGAGGAATAATTTTATTCTTAATAAGATCTGCTCCTTGTAAAACTTTATGCGTAATAATTTTGTAATCTTGTCTAATTTTACTAATTAAAGAGCATATTGTAAGACCATCAGCTATTCCAAATGCATGGTTAGCGATTACTACAAGTTTGCCATTTTTAGGAATATTACTTTTAGAATGATAATGTGTCTGAATACGGAGACCTAATCTTTCAATTGCATCATGCCAAAAATTCTCTGGAGGTAAATTTTCTCTTAAATAATCCTCATACAACTTACGTAACTTAATTTTACCCGTTCCCAATTCGGTTAATTGAATAATAATCTTTCCAACAGGATTAACTTCGGAGTTAGAAAAGGTAAGCGCTGGTTTATTAATTTTCATAAAATTTACTTTAAATTCTTAATTTTATAATGTTAAACAATTGTTAAAGTACTCGAAAAAGGAGAAATAAAAAATTAATCCCACTCACAATTATTGGTAATTAGCAGGAGGAAATAATACTGTGAGTGGTAAGAAACATTTAAATTTTATTGTTTACAAATAGATTAATGGAATATTAAATTTTTATAAATTTAATTAATTTTTAACTTCATTAATTCTCAAATAAATTTTTTAGTTCTTTCAATTTATCAAAAATTGAATCTCTTACTTCTCTAAATTTATCTAATTGGTTTGAACTAAAATGATCTGATGCCGGATCATCAAATGGTATTGAAAATATCTGAGCTTTGGAATTTAAAACTGGACATACCTCTTCTTTACAAAGCGTAAAAACGGTATTTAATTCATCTCTAAATTTGTTGTCTAAACTTTCAAAATCTTTTGAATAATGTTTTGATATATCAATATCGATTTCACCCATAACCTCGATAGCATTAGGATTAACTTCTTTGGGCAATGATCCTGCACTTTGAATAATGCAATTAGGATATAATTTTTTTGCAATTCCTTCAGCCATTTGACTTCTTGCTGAATTAGCAACACACATAAAAAGAATATTTTTATTTTTCATGTTAGCAAATAAATATATCCAAAAATAAATAGTGGGAGTTGTAAACCAAAGTTTGTGAGCAGAGCTCTATCTTTTGTCATATAACCAACAATTGACCAACCAACAGCACCTGTACCGTGAATAATTATGTTAATTGGATACGCATTTAAATTGGTTAATAATATTCCTGATAAAATTAACGCGGTGCTAAACCACTTAATTCTATTAATTGATAAATCTGTCATATCTTCTCCTAAATTCTATATATTGCGAATATTACACTTTACTTAAAGATAAAGATATTAATCAAATTGTAACAAAAATTTAACATTTCTTTCTTTTTTTTTGAAAAGTTCTATAAGCACGCCATGTTTGGATTAAAAAGTGCATCATTATTTGGTGATACCAAAAAGCTTGAAAGAGAAATTGATGAGTTTGTTGATATTGTCTCTGAAGTGGGCTTAGTATTTAAATCGATAGTTCCAATTTATCTCAATCATTCCGCCAATGGTAAATTTGAGGAAATGGTTGAAAAAGTTAAAGAAATGGAAAGTAAGGCCGACAAAATTACAAAAGATGTTGAGCATACTCTTTATGAAGAAACACTAATCCCAGATGCAAGAAGTGATGTGTTACGACTTCTAGAACACATCGACGAATTAATTGGAATGTACCAAGGAAATTGCTATCACTTCTCTATTCAAAAACCTAATTTTCCAAAAGAATTTCATGAAGATCTTATTGAGTTAACAGAGACTGTTGTAAATTGTGTTGAGTCACTTTGTTTGACTGTCCGATCATTTTTTAGAGATATTAAATCTGTTAGAGATAATGCTCATAAAGTAACTTTTTATGAAAAAGAATCTGATATAAAATTTAGTTCACTTGCAAGAAGAATTTTTGATTCTGAATTACCTCTAGATCAAAAAATGCATCTTCGATATTTTGTAGAAAAGATTGATCGTATTTGTGATCAAGCAGAAGACATAGCTGACGAGGTTCAAATTTACGCTATTAAACGTTCCGTTTAATTTTCAATGGAAATTACAATTCTAATTTTTTTATTTGGTGGTCTTTTTTTAGGTTGGTCACTTGGTGCCAATGATGCAGCAAATGTTTTTGGAACTGCAGTTGGAACACGAATGGTTAGTTTCACAAGTGCAGCAATAATTTGTAGTGTCTTTGTTATTCTAGGTGCAATTATTAGCGGAGCAGGTACAACAGAAACCTTAGGAAAGTTAGGTGCTATTAATGCATTGCCTGGTGCTTTTGCAGCATGTGTGGCTGCAGGAATATCTGTTTATTTAATGACTAAAGTTGGCTTGCCTGTTTCAACAACGCAAGCAATTGTTGGAGCAATTGTTGGTTGGAATTTATACACGGGATCTTCAACTAATCTTCAAGTTTTAATTACTATTTTAGGAACATGGATACTCTGCCCTATCATTGCAGGAGTTATTGCTATGGGTTTATTTACTTTTACAAAAAGAGTTATACTCAATAGAAAATTACATATTCTCAGACTTGATGCCTATACAAGAACAGCTTTACTTTTAGCAGGTGCTTTTGGTGCTTATAGTTTAGGTGCAAACAATATTGCTAATGTAATGGGTGTCTTCGTACCTATATCACCGTTTACTGATGTTACTATTGGAAATTTATTCGTCTTTTCCTCAAAAGAACAACTATTTCTGCTGGGTGGTTTAGCCATAGCTGTTGGTGTTTTTACCTACTCGAAAAGAGTTATGTTTACCGTGGGTAATGATCTCTTAAAAATGACACCAGTGGCAGCATTTATTGTTGTTATATCGCATTCTATTGTTTTATTTTTATTTGCATCCCAGGGCATAAGTGCTTTTTTACAATCTATAAATCTTCCTTCTATACCTTTGGTACCAGTATCAAGTTCCCAAGCTGTTGTTGGTGGCGTAATTGGAATTGGTCTTTTAAAAGGAGGAAAAGAGGTTCAATGGTCAATTGCAGGAAGAATTTCTTTGGGTTGGATGACGCTACCTATAATTGCAGCTTTAATTTCTTTAATTGTTTTATTTATTCTAGAAAATATTTTTAATTTAACGGTCTCTTTTTAATTAACTGCTCGATAAGAAAAAATAAAATCTTTCTGTATTTTAGATTCAATAGCTCCTTTTCTTCTTGATCGTACAAGATCAATAGCTTCTTGTTTTTCATAATTAAATTCAACAAGTAAAATAGCAGCTATAGTACCAGCTCTTCCTTTTCCTCCACGACAATGTAAGACTATATTTTTACCATCTATCAATTCGTTCTTTAATAAAACTTTTGTTGTTTCCCATTTATATTTAAAATCTTTATCTGGTGCTCCCATGTCATAAATGGGTAAATGGTACCAATGTAATTTATGTTCATAAATATTTTTGACAAACAAAGTTTTATCACACAATTTTTCAAATTCGCTATCTTCAACAAAAGAAGTAATAGAACTACAATTATTATTTTTAAATATTTCTAATTCGTTTGCTAAAATTGTTTCTTCAAATAAACCATTAGAGTTAAGACCTGGGAAAGAAGTTAATATAATTTTTCCTGCAAATGACTTAGAGTCAATAAAATCATAATTGCTAAATTGCATTTACGCTTGTTTAGCTAAAAAAGACTCTCTTGCTTCTTCTAAATAGGGACGGAAATGTTCAACATCGGGAGTTTTTTTATCTAGAACTTTTGCTAAATCATCAAATCTCCTAAGCTCTATTGCTTCATCCATAAAAGGTTTACTTATAAATGCATCTGCTTCTTCTTTTGTGAAAGGACCGCCTTGAACTTTTAATGAAAGTTTCGATGCTTCTGATAGGCTATCATAATAACCCTCTTCAACACTTGATAAATATCTTTTTGAGTCAACATGTGCTCTAATTGGTAAAATAACATCCTCACCAAAATATTTTTTTAAAAAATCAGCACCTAAATTTTCATGATGACCATCTTTGCCTTCATGAATGGGATCGCCGTCCTCATAGATAAGGTGGCCAACATCATGCAGTAATGCTGCAGCAATTGTTGGTCCTGGTAATTTATTTTTTTCAGCAAGTTCAGCGCATTGGAGTGCGTGCTCAAGCTGTGTCACATCCTCATTACCATATTGAATATCAGCACCTTTTGTTTTCAAAAGATCTAAGAGATAATCTACGATATTTTCTTCCATTCTCATTTATAATTAACTTATTAGAAAATAAATTCAATTCCAACTTTAATAAGATTGATCAAATTTATAATAATATTTATTAAGTAAATATTTAATGGATAAAAAATTATTAACCCCTGGGCCTCTCACAACATCGATGTCAACAAAAGAGGCAATGCTTCATGATTGGGGTTCGAGAGATACAAAATTTATTGATCTCAATGCATCAATTAGAGATTCCCTTGTTAAATTAATAGACGGTGAAGATAAATATCAATGTGTTCCAATGCAGGGAAGTGGAACTTTTGCTGTAGAGTCGATGGTGAGCTCTCTTACTCAAAAAGATTCTAAAATTCTGATTCTGATCAATGGTGCTTACGGACAAAGAATGAAAAAAATGTGCACATATTTAGGGAGAGATTTTATTGAATATGAAGTTGCTGAACATGAAGTACATGACATCAATAAAATTGAAGAGTTAATTGATAGCAACAACTTAACACACGTCTTTGCTGTATATTGTGAAACAACATCGGGTATTTTAAATCCTATTGAAGACATTGCAAAATTGGTTGAAGGGAAAAATTTATCGTTATTCATCGATGCAATGAGTGCCTTTGGTGCATTACCCTTAAGTTCTAAAACAATTACTTTTGATGCTGTAGCCGCTTCATCAAACAAATGCTTAGAAGGTGTGCCAGGTGTTGGTTTCATTCTTGTAAAAAATGAAGTTATTCAAAATGCAAAAGGCAATAGTCACTCACTAAGTCTAGACTTGTATGATCAATGGCAAGCAATGGAAAAAAATAAACAATGGCGATTTACACCTCCTACACACGTATTGGCTGCATTCAATCAAGCGATTGAAGAACATAAAGAACAAGGCGGTGTAGAAGGAAGAGGTAAAAGATATAAAAAAAATTGTGAAATTATTTGTAATGGAATGAAAGAGTTGGGATTTGAGCAACTACTTCCTGATAATTTACAAGCACCAATTATTATTACTTTTAAACAACCTAATGATCCTAAATTTAACTTTGAGCAATTTTATAATGCTCTTAGTGAAAAAGATTTTTTAATTTATCCAGGAAAACTAACAGTGGCAGAAACTTTTAGAATTGGGTGTATTGGTAATTTAAATGAACAAGACATGATGGATACAATAAAAGCTGTAAAAGAAGTCGTTACTGAGTTGGGACTAACATTAAACTAACAAAACAATGACAAAAGAAATTGAAATACCTTTAGTTAAAGCAACAAATGAAAATCTTAAAGGATATGGGTATTTAATCGATAGTTTTGAAAATAGTGATATTGAAATTGTTACTTGGCCAAAACAAGGATGGCGTGACATAGAAGAGGGAACTGGTAATGAAGGTGGAACTACCGAAGGTTCTTTTGATACCTGGTGGCAAGGTGACGTGCTTTATGGGCAAAATAATGCTGTTCAACATAAAAGCGATTATGAAGTAGATGGAAAATATATACTGGGTTATTCCAATAATCCTGATCAAGAATTACAAAAAGATAAATATTCAGATCCAACAAAAATTTTTTTATGGCATGCAAATTATCATCCTGATGGAGGTCAGCTTTTCTTTCCTGAAGAAAATAAACCATTTATTTGTCCTTTAGCCTTACCGACAGACGACATTGAACCAGAACATTTTAAAGCATTTTATTGTGACGGATCAAAAGGTTTGTATATTCATCCAAATATTTGGCATGAAGGGGTGTTTCCAGTTACAGAAAAACAATCTTTTCAAGGAAAACAAGGTAAAGTACATGCAAGAGTTAGTATTGATTTAAAAGAAGAGTTTGACAAATATATCTTTTTTAAAACTAGAATTTAATTGGTAATAGATTATTTTATACCCGAAGTTGCAAAACTCTCTACAAACTGTCTTTGAAAAATAATAAATGCAATTATTAGTGGTGCGGTTACCATTAATGTCCCTGCGCTTATAGTAGCCCACTCGATACCTGATTCCTCCATAGAAAAGATAGCTAAACCAACATTTAAAATTCTAGTTTCCTCTGAGTTAGTTATTATTAAAGGCCACAAATAATTATTCCAATGATAAGATATTGATACAAGTCCATAAGCTAAAAAAGTAGGTATAGATAATGGTATGTAAACATGCCATAAAATTCGTAATGCTCCAGCACCATCAATCCTCGCAGAATCATCTAGCTCTTTTGGAACAGTTTTGAAAGCTTGTCTTAAAACAAAAATTCCAAAAGCAGATGCAATGTAGGGAAGGCTAATTGCAGGAATGGTATCTATCAAATTTAAGAATTTAATTGTTTTATAATTTTCGATAAGAATGATTTCTGGATTAATCATTAGTTGAATTAAAACTAATCCAAAAAGTATGTTCTTAAAAGGAAACTCATATCTTGCAAAAGCAAATGCAGTCAGAGAACATAAGATAAACTGGCATGAAGTGGTCATTGTAACGTATATAAATGTGTTGAACATATATCTTGCAAAAGGAGCTTGTGACCAAGCATTTTCAAAATTGTATAAGGTCAGAGGGGCAAACAAATCAAATTTAACTTGATATTCTATTGGGTGTATCGAAGCCCAGATTGCATATAAGAGCGGTAGTAACCATAAAAATCCAAGTAACCAAGCACCAATAATATTAATATTTTTATAGAATGAATACATTTTTATTGGTAATGGACCTTTCTATCCAATAAAAAAATTTGACCAATTCCTATTATTGACAATAATATAATTAGTAAAACCGATAATGTTATTGCGTATGCTGTATCCCAAAATTCAAAACCATTCTCATAAATATAATAGAGTAATAAAGCGCTGTTGTAATTTGGACCTCCACCAGTCATAGTGAATAAATGTTCTATTCGTGTAAAGGCAGTAATTACTGCATTGACTGAAACAAATAATAAGGTTGGTGTTATCATTGGTAGTGTAATTTTGTAAAACATTTGCCAACTATTAGCCCCTTCAATAATTGCTGCCTCTTTCATTTCCCTAGGTATTCCTTGAAGAGCAGCTAGAAAAAAAATCATGTAAAAACCAGACTCTTTCCAAATACTTACAGCAATAATACCCCATAAAACTTGATCAGGGTTTCCTAAAATATTTGTATTTTGGAAACCAAATAAAGATCCAACTTGATCAATTAATCCAAAACCAGGAAGAAAAAAAAAGAGCCATATATTACCAACAGCTATTAAGGGTAAAACTACAGGTAAAAAATATGCAAAACGAAGCAATGGTCTACCGGGTAACTTGCTGTTTACCCATTGCGCCATAATTATTGCAATAATTATTGAAGATGGGATTGTAGAAATTGCATAAACAATATTGTTAGACATAACCTTCCAAAAAATGGGGTCTGAAAACATATGTTCATAATTTTCAATACCTTTAAACTTACTTGGTTTTCTCCCTTTAGGAGTAGAAAAAAAACTCATATAAATTGTTTTAACAACAGGTATGTGAACAAAAGTTAATAATAATATGAATCCAGGCGATAAAAGTAAAATTACTGGTATATGTTTTTTAATTTTAGTTATCATAAAAAAAACGGCACTATTATTAACTAGTGCCGTTTGATATTTTTTCTTTATCTGTAATCTTTTAGTATTTTATCAATTTCGGCATGCGCCTCTAAAAGAGCAGTTTTAGGATCTTTTTCCCCAGCAACTGCTGCTTCTAACGCTCTATTAAAAATTGAAACAGTTTTAGGTTGCTCGTAGGTCGAAAATTCTGGACCTGCATACTCCAACTGATCTCTTGCAACAGCTGGATATGGAAATTCTTTTAAAAATTCTTTCATTTCATCAGACTCCCAAGTCTCAGCTCTAGGTGCAACATAACCAGTGGCTTTTGTCCAGGCAACAGACTGTTTAGGTTCTGTTATCCATTTTACAAAGTCTTTTGTTGCTTGCTGTTCCTCTTCTGTAGTGTCAATTGATAGATAAAAATTTCCTCCTCCAACTGGTGCTCCAAATTGTTTAATACCAGGAATGAAAGCTACACCCCAATCAAACGGAGCATTATTTCTGACGTTTGTCAGATTTCCAGTAGTAGTCCACATCATTGCAGTTTGACCCTCAAAAAATGCCTGTGGAGTAGATCCCCATTCAAGTATACCTGGTCTCATCACCCCTTCAGTAGTACTAAGAGCTACAAGTTTTTCTAATGCTTCAATGGCTTCTGGTGAATTAATATATGTTTCA
Source organism: uncultured Alphaproteobacteria bacterium (assembly GCA_902553005.1). GTDB lineage: Bacteria > Pseudomonadota > Alphaproteobacteria > HIMB59 > CACPNW01. The sequence goes on from CACDIK010000003.1 coordinate 49,933, forward strand.
GTGCCATTATCGTTCATAATTTTTCCACCATTGCCATAAACAATTGCACTAAATAACCAGTATGGAAAACCAGCAGATGGAATTCTTATTCCGTATTGACTTACATTTCCATCAGAATCTTTGATTGTTAATTTTTTTGCAACTTCTAGCTGTTCATCCCAAGTCTTAGGTGGATTTTCAGGATCTAATCCCGCAGCTCTAAAAGCATCCTTATTGTAATAGAGTACTGGTGTTGATCTTTGAAATGGAATCCCATAAGTTTTACCATCAACTTGACCATTAGCCATAAAAGCAGGATAAAAACCACCTATCCAATTATCAATTTCGTCTTGAGTTAATATATCGTCCCAAGCCATTACACATTCTTCGTCTATATATTTAAAAATTGTAACAGCAATCATAACTGATGTTGCAGGAGCTGTTCCAGATTTACATGCTGTTAGAAATTTAGTATCTGTATCTGTATAACTTCCTGTGAAAACAGCTTTCACATTTACATCTGGATTTAATTTTGTGTAATCTTCTGCAAATTTCTCAATTGCCTGAGCAGCTCCACCACCTACAGCGACTGGAAAATAAAATTCTAGGTCAATAGCCCTTACACTTAATGATGTTATTACCACGGTTAAAGAGATAATAAGTAATTTAATTATATTCATTATAAATCTCCTATTTTTATCAATGAAATTTTTTTGGTTAAGATATAAATATTAATATTTTGTTAAATTTTAACTAATTTATTTTTAAATTTTTTAATTCTTTTTTATTATTTTTTTTTTATGTATATTTAGTAAATATTTATGATGAAAATTATTCACCTCTCTGACCCCCATATTCATACAAATGAATTATTTGGCATAAACTCCGTAGAAAGATTCAAATGTGCTTTAGAACACATTGTTTTAAATCACCGTGATGCAGATATGTTTGCTATAACTGGTGATATAACGGACATTGGAGATGAAGATTCTTACAATCTGTTTAAAAAAATAATAAAAGAATTTAATCTACCCCTAAACCTTGAACCAAAACTAATACCTGGTAATCATGACAATCGTGAAAATTTTAAAAAAACTTTAAATCATGTGCCAACTGATAGTAATGGATTTATCCAATACTACGATGACTATAAGAATAATAGATTTATTTTTATAGATACTCTAGAGCACGGAACACACATTGGTCATTATACGTTAAAAAGACAAGAATGGTTGATTGATCTTTTAAATAACACAGATGATAATAAAGAAATTTATATATTTATGCACCATAATCCATTGGCACTGGTTAGAGATGAAAGCGATGGTATTGGATTAAAACATAAAAAAGAATTTAAAGAAATATTGATTAGTAAAAAAAATATTAAACATATTTTTTTTGGTCATCAGCATATTACTAGTTCCGGATCATATCTTGGTATAAGTTTTTCCTCGCCAAGGAGCACATGGTCACCTCTAATACCAAATTTTTCATCTGAATATAGGCTTGGTTTAGCTAATACTGATCCAAATTACAATGTAGCAATTTTAAATAAAAATGGAATAGTAATTCATACTGAAGATTTTTTAAAAACAGAAGTTAATTGGTTTAAATAAAAATTATTTTTTTTCGATTACAAATATTTCATTGTTAAAATAAAGACCTTTATTTTTAGCAACAATGTTTTGGACTACTTTTTCGTAATTTTTTGTTTTTTCTACCTTCATTACTTTTTCGTCATCCATTTGATTGACATATATGGAGGCATTCCAAGCAGAAAAAACTAATGATGTCGCTATACCTCCACTGATTTCTGTTGGTAGAGCTCTCAATTTACATTTAATAATTCTTTTTTCTCCAAAAGATAAACTTCTTAATAAATCTTTATCTAAATTTTTCTTAAGATAAGAAATGATACTATTTCCAAGAGAAGGAAAAGGGTCCTCTTTTGGCCAAATTTTACGAATTATTTCATTAGCAGGATCTTTTCCTGAAGCATGAATAGTTAATAATTTCCCTTTTGATTTTAACGCTCTGATCATTGGTTCGATGACATATTTTGATTTCTTTTCTGCTGTGATTCTTGAACGATACGGCTGTGAAGCAATAATAAGATCAAATTTATTATCTGATTTTTTTTTGGTAGGTATTAATTCATTTACATTAAATTCTTGATCTTCGCGGTAGATAACCATGACTGAAGGCTCTTTATAAGTATGGTTACCTGACTTTTTATTAATTTCTATATTCCATTTTTTTTCTAAAAATTCATTTTGTTTTCTTAATTGTTGGGCAAATTCAAGAGAGGTATCTCCTTTTAATTTAATAATATTCCAATTAATTTTTTTCTGTTTAACTTCATTTTTTGATTTTAGGTTTGCAGCTTCAGCGTAGTGTAGATTTGAAATGACAAAAACCGTATTCTTATGTTCAACAAACCTGTCGGGTAATTTTTCTAAACCTAATCTTACATCTTCTATGCTTATTTCTTTTGTGCAAACTAATAGAGGTACGTTAGGCTTAGCCTCGTGGCACTGACGCATAACATTCATAAGTAAGGAACCATCACCCATACCAGCATCAAATATTTTTATACCAGGTTTTTGAGGTTTAATTTTATTTACGTGAGGACGTATCGCATCAGCAATTTGATTTTTTTCATTTGTTGTTGTGACAAATAATAAGTATTTTTGTCTGTTATCATAAAACCTGAAATTTTTTTTCATTACTAATAAAGTCCCATTGATTTAGCAGAAGAGATGAAGGCTTCTTTATTGCCAATAAAGTTTTTACCTCGTTCCCCTAAAAACGCATCATCTACTATATTATTCCATTCTTGAACAGGAACTTTTATTTCATTTAAGTTTAGAGGAACCTCTAAAGAACGCATAAATTCACTCAGATGATTTGCGGCATTCTCTAGGCTATCGTTAAAAATTAATTTTAGTCTCTCCTCAGCTACACTATCAATTCCAACCATACTTTTAGTAATCATGGGTAAAGTAAATGAACAAGCAATACCATGCTGAATACCGTAATTGAGTGTCACAGGGTAAGATAGATTGTGCGCAATAGCAGTTTTCGTATTGGAAAACGCTAAGCCAGCATGAACGCATGCCAGTGCAATGTTTGAGCGTAATTCAACATTTCTTAAATCTTTAGTGAGAAGTGGTAAAGTTTCTAATACTAATTTTGATGCTTGTATTGCATGAGAAGCAGAAACTGGGTTTGCATTAATATTCCAAATACTTTCCATTGAATGGGAGAGAGTATCTAAACCTGTTGAAATGGTCAAACCTAAAGGCTTATCAACCATAATAGATGGGTCAATAATTGTTTTTTCTGCATAAAGAGATTTGTGCGCCAAAGATAATTTATTATTTTTTTCTTTATCCCATATTGTGGCCCAACACGTAAGCTCACTTGATGTTCCTGAAGTTGTAGGTACTGCAATAATCTTGATTGGATTTTCGACTCTTGGATTTTTCTTATTGCGAACGAAATCTGTTAGATATTCTTGTTTATCTTTAAATGCAGCAATTGCTTTAGCTGTGTCTGTAACAGAGCCACCACCTATAGCTAAAATATAATCTACCGATTCATTGATTGAAGAAAATTTATTTTGTAGCTCTAAAATATCCTTATAATCTGGATTAGGCTGAACATCAGTCATAATGGATAAAGGTGGATTTGAAGAAGATTTTAATTCATTGCTATATTTTTTAAAAATTTCTTCTGGATGAGTAATTATGATGTAGTTCTTATTTTTAAGAGCATCATGTACTTCTTTAAATCTATTTTCTCCAAAGATAATTTCAACAGGGTTAAAATAATTCCACATTACATTAAATTGATTTTGCCGCTTTAGTTAAAATTGTCATTTTCTCAATTGCTTGTTCTCGCGTAAAGAAACCTAAACCACAATCTGGTGCAGCTATTAAACGGTGTTCATCAATATGCTCTAAAGAATCTTTCATACGAACTCTAACTTCTTCTACTGTCTCCATTCTGCTTTTAGCAATGTCAATAAATCCAAAAATAACTTTTGTTTTTGTAAATTTTTCTAAAAGATTTAAGTCATTATGTCTGTGGGAGTCTTCTAAGGATACTTCGTCAATTGTAGAGTCATCTACTAAAGTAGCAATTCTATCATAAGCATCTAATTCTGCTTTCTTGTATCCATGAGAATCTAAGGAATTTGGATAACCACAACAGATATGACAAACTCGTTGAACTTCTTTTGGAATACCATGCATCATTCTTTCCAAGTTTTCCATACCATAAGCATTGGCCTCATCGGGTTTTCTTGCAAAAACTGGTTCATCAATTTGTATGTATTGACAACCAGCATCAGCTAGAGCTTTTACCTCTTTGTTTAGAGCCAAAGCTAAATCAAAACCAAGTTTTTTCATGTCATCATAGTAATTATTAGCAATAGAATCTGTAATTGTCATTGGTCCTGGGAGAGTTATTTTAACTGGATTTTTTGTAAATTGCTGAGCACTTTTCCAATCTATATGCATACGAATTTCTTTACTTGAAATTGGAGCTACTATCGTTGGAAGATCAGCTTCAAAGGCTCCTTGCCGTACAGATTTATGAGTTACCTCTTTAAAACTTACACCGTTTAAAAAACGACATTGATATAAGACATAACTTTCACGTCTTACTTCTCCATCAGTTGGAACATCAATTCCCGCATTTACCTGATCAATAATAACCTCTTTAATTGCTTCTAAAAATAATTTTTCTGCTTCTTCACCTGCTGACTCTAATGCCTTTTCATACGCACCTGGAGACCAATTAGATAAAAGTCCTTTTGAAGCTTTTCTCTCTTCTTCTGATTTTGTCCCTAAAAACCAATCTTGAATCGGCGTCTGTTTTGGTTTTGGATATGCACCTATGGTAGTAGTTGTAAGAGGCATGACTTATTCTCCCAAATATCTTAAAATAAAACAGCGGCTTTTATAAAGCCGCTGTAATAAAAAGTTAACAATAAAGTAATCTCTATAAAAGATCCTCTATTTCTTCCATCATCTCTTCTTGAAGATCAGCCATATTATCTGCACTACCTGTAGCAATTTCTTCAGTGTAATCATAGATTACCTGAGTTATTGCTAGACCGTTTTCACCAGGATATGCAAACCAATCAGCCAATAAAGGTAATTGATTTACAGCAGTTAGCTTGTTTGGATTTTTAGTATAAAAATCACCTAACAAATCATTGGCTGCTTTATTTGGTGGAACATATCCAGTAGTTTCAGCAACTAAAGCTGCACCTATACCAGAAGTGATAAACTTTAAGAAAGTCCATGCAGCATCTACTCTTGCTGGATCATCAGATGTAGAAACCAACATCGCAGCATTTCCACCCGCTGGAAGTCTTGCTGGAGTTCCTCCATTTACACCTGGCATTCCTGGAAATGGTGCTGTTTTAAGTTCAAAATCTGCTTTGGCTGCGTTTACTGAACCTAAGCTTGATGTTGACCAGAAAAACATACCAATAGTGCCTGCATTAAATGCAGCTTGACCGTCAGCAATTGAATAGTTTGGCATATTACAACCACTCATTATGTCATGCATTTGTTGTAAAGTTGCTAGACCAGCATCTCCACCCATATTAACAGCACCATCTTTTACCATTGGAACATTTTGGGTATGCATTAATGCTTGGTGAAACCAGTTACCTGTAATATTCCAACCAAAATATAAAGTTCCTTTTCCAGCTGCTTCTAATTTATTACAAGCTGCGATAACTTCGTCCCAGTTAGTTGGGATGTTATCTATACCTGCTTCAGCTAATAGATCCATGTTATAGTATCCAACTGGTGTTGATACAGAAAATGGTAACCCATATACGTCACCACCAAAGGTAGATAGACTTAACATAGCAGAGTGATAACCATCTTTTTCAAAGTCAGCTTCTCCTGCAATAAAAGGCTCTAATGATTTTGCAATCCCTTTATCAACAAGTGGTGCTTGTCTGTTAAGACCTTGCATCGTTACATCTGGTAAATTACCTGAAGTAGACTCTCTGAAGATTGTTGCGGTTGCATCTTCATAGTTTTCATAAGTTGCCCTAAATTTAACTTGAATATCTGGATGTGCTTTTTCAAACTCCGGCATAATAGCTTGAAAGGTAACATCAAATAATCCAGAATAAGGATAAGCTACTTCTATTTCTATAGACTTAACTGAATTAACAGAACCATAAAAACCAAAAGCTAATACGGCTGCCAATCCTGTAATTAATTTTTTCATTTAATCCTCCCGATTGAATATAATAATTTAATCTAACATGTACCCTTATAGGGTTACAATTTTATTACGAAAATATTACTAAAAAATAGGCTTATTTTTCCACAGTATTAGAGAAAATTAGAGAAAAACTGATTTATTTACCAAGGTAGCGAAAAGGTTTTTACATTAGTAAAACTTTTCATCGCTTCAATAACACCCTCTTTGTAACCAAGACCTGAATCTTTAATTCCTCCAAAAGGAGACATTTCAATTCTGTAGCCTGGAACCTCCCAAATATTTACTGTACCAACATTTAAACCTTGAATATATTTTTTTGCTCGCATGAAATTATTTGTACATACACCAGATGATAATCCGAATGCGGTTGAATTAGATATTTTCATTACAGCTACATCGTCATTAGGCACACGAATGATTGGAATAACCGGACCAAAAGTTTCTTCTAAAACTAATTCACTTTTAGGATCAACATTGTCTACTACTATTGGAGGCAACAACGCACCCTTTCTTCCAGGATGATATAAAATTTTTGCACCATCTTCTTGCGCCATAGAAACTCTTTTATCAAAAAGTTCCGCAGCTTCAGCATTAACAACAGTACCTAAGTCTGTTTCCATATTCATAGGATCACCAAATTTAATTTTCTTAGCACGCTCAAGAGCCATTTCAACAAATTGATCTGCAATGGATTCTTGAACCAGTATTCTTTTAACAGCTGTACAACGTTGACCAGAGTTTTTCGTTGCTCCAGTAACAGCTAGCTCAACTGCTTTTTTAAGATCATCACCATCTAAGTCATTTAAAACAATTAGTGGATCATTACCACCAAGCTCTAGAACTGTTCTTTTGTATCCAGCTTGTTCAGCAATTAATTTTCCTACACCTACACTGCCTGTAAAAGTAATTAGATCAATGTTTGGATTTTTGATCATTTCTGATCCGATATCTTGAGGCCATCCAGTTACAACTGAAAACATTTCTGGTGGCAGACCTGCTTCATATAAAACATCAGCGAGTACCATTGCTGTTAAAGGTGTTAATTCTGTCTGCTTACATACTGTACAATTATTAGTAGCAATTGAAGGCGCAATTTTATGCGCTACCATATTCAAAGGGTGATTAAATGGAGTGATTGCTGAGATTGCCGTTAAAGGTTCTCTTATGGTAAATATTTTTCTCGCTTTTCCATGCGGAGTTAAATCACAAGAAAATATTTCTCCATCATCAAGAATACAAAGTTGAGCCGTCAAAGAAAATACATCAAAAGCTCTTCCTACTTCGTATAGAGAATCTTGTTTTGAGATACCAAGTTCTAAAGTAATAATATCAGAAATTTCTTCTTTTCTTTTAACAAGTACTTCTGCAGCAGTTTGAAGAATTTTTTGTCTCTCATATCTTGTAAGTTTAGATTGGTAATTTGCAGCAATATCTAAAGCCTTTCTTGCATGCTCTGCAGTACCGGCAGGGACCGTGCCGATTACTTCACCTGTAAAAGGGTACTCAACATTTATTGTTTTATCTGAAGTAACTTTTTCTCCAGCTATACGCATTGCTTCATTAATCATTTTTTTGTGCATCATAGGGCTCCGTTAATTGCATAGTAAAATGCATCATAGTTATATAATTGTTTGCTAGTATCTATGTTTTGTAATTTTAAATTTGATATGAATGGCACTTCTCTTTCATGAAGTCCACCGTGTGAACGTAAAGGTTCATTTAATCCAGAAAGATTGTGTTTATCTTCCGATGAACCAATAGTCATAAATTCTGAAGACATACATATTATGTCTCCCATTCTATCAGGGGGTAAGTTATAAGTAGAGCATCCTTCGTCTTTTGTTAAAACAACTTCTATATCTTTTATTTCTTTGATAGCATTTACAACTGAATCTATCTTGCTCTTGTCTTCTAAATAAATTGTTGCAAAAGAACCTAGTGAACCATGATGCACGACATATGGATCTGTAATTGGTAGAATAACTTTAGCCATGTTTTGTTCAAATTTATTATCTAAATAATCTTGTAAAAATATTGCATTAGGTGAACCATCTTCTTTTGATTTTGGTTTCATACCGTGATCTGCTGTAATGATTATAGAAACATTCTCCTTATTTAAAAGACCAATATATTTATCAAACATTGCATAAAATTTATTTGCTGTTTCATTTCCTGGTGCATATTTGTGTTGAATATAATCCGTAGTCGATAAATACATGATATTTGGTTTGAACTCTTCAAGAAGCTTTACACCTGCGGCCATTACAAATTCAGAAAGTCCTTCAGAGTATACTTCTGGCACTGGCATTCCCAACCAATCGTTTACATTATCTATACCATTGAGATCTTTTGTTGCTTGATCAGATTTTTCAGCAGAAAAACAAATAGCTCTCTCATCATCAAAACTTAATCCGTTTCCTAAAAGTGTTCTCAGCTTATCTTTTGCAGTAACAAGAGCTATTTTAGAACCAGAATTATAAAATTTTTCAAAAATAGTTGGTGCTCGCATATATTTTGGGTCATTCATCATTACTTCTTCACCAGTCTCGGGTGTATAAAAGAAGTTTCCGCATATACCGTGAACAGAACTTGGCTGCCCAGTTACAATGGAAATATTATTAGGATTTGTAAAACTTGGAATAGCGCTGTGAACAAGTAGGTTTTCACCACTTGCAATTAGTTTATCAAGATTTGGCGTAAGATTTGATTTTGATGCTTCGTCGAGATACTCTTTTTGACTACCATCAAGACATATAACAATAGCAGTTTTTGAGAAAGAGCTTGGATATTCTCTTTTATTAATTTCTAAATTATCGGACACGACTTCAACTAATATATATCATTAAAAATAAGAATTTATAGTTATCTGCTAGTTAAACTCAATCATAATTTGAATATTTGTTAATAAAATTGAAATAAAACTGAAATAATTAGATTTATAATATTCTCAAATTTAATAAAATTTTGTAGATTAAATATAATTATAAGGGGGGAGATTAAGTGGGCACAATATCACTTAAAAATATTTCAAAGTCATTTGGATCTACGCAAGTATTAAACAATTTAAATGTTGATATACAAGATGGCGAATTTTTAACATTAGTTGGTCCATCTGGTTGTGGTAAATCCACCTTACTCCGAATCATTGCAGGATTAGAACAACAAACTTCAGGTGATGTATTAATTGATAATAAGAATGTAAATAAAATTAGAGCCAGCGAGCGAGATCTTGCAATGGTATTTCAATCATACGCTTTATATCCTCATTTAACGGTACGAAGAAATTTAGAAACACCTTTAAGACTGAGAGATTATAATGCTTTTGAACGCCTTCCTTTAATAGGGAATTTTTCTCCAAACAAAAAAAGTAAAACTGAGTCTATCAATCAATTAGTTAATAAAACATCTGAAACACTTCAGATTTCTGAACTACTGGATAGAAAACCAGGACAATTATCAGGAGGCCAAAGACAAAGAGTAGCTCTTGGTCGCGCAATGGTAAGAGAACCTGTTGCATTCTTAATGGATGAACCTCTATCAAATTTAGATGCCGCTCTAAGAGTGCACATGCGATCTGAATTATCAGAACTTCACAATTCACTTAAAACAACATTTGTTTATGTAACGCATGATCAAGCAGAAGCATTGACAATGTCTTCTCGTATGGCGGTAATGATTGATGGAAATTTATTACAACTAGATACACCTCAAGAAGTTTATGATAATCCTTCATCATTAAGTGTTGCTCAATTTGTTGGTAGTCCTAAAATAAATATTTTTAATGGATCTTCAGATTCTAGTGGAACTGTTAATTTTTTAAATGTTAACCTGAAAAGAAAAAGTTCTGAAAGTAATTCAGATTTACACATAGGAATTCGACCAGAACATTTAGAAATTACTAATGATAAAGATGAAAACACATTTGGTGGCACTGTTGCTTACAGAGAAAATTTAGGATCAGATATATACTTCCATGTTAATATAGAAGACAACTCAAAAAAAATAATTGTAAGAGGCTTACCTCAATTTACACATCAAATTACAAATGGTTCAAGTGTAAATATCAAGAGAGATTCAAATAAAGCATTGTTATTTAATCAAACAGGGATGAGGATTCATTTTAATAATGCAATGGGATAAGGATAACATTTACTAATGCATAATTCAAAGGCTCATCTATGGTTTATTGCCCCTGCAATAATACTCATGATAATTATTTTAATCTTTCCTCTTTTTCTTGCAGGTGGGATTTCCTTTACTGATTATAATTTAGGCAACAAAACATTTGAATGGATTGGGTTAGAGAACTATGACAAAATGTTTAACCGAAAAACTTATGTGAAAATGATTTGGGCGACAGCCACGTATGTAATTGTTGTGGTGCCTATTTCAGTTATACTTGGTTTATGTGCAGCGATGCTCTTAAATTCTCTACGATTTGGTGCTGACATATATAAAACTATTTTCTTTCTTCCAGTTATGGCGACGCTTCTGGCAATGGCTATTGCTTGGGAATTCACTCTTCACCCAACTCTTGGGATAGTAAATAATTTTTTAGCTAATGGTTGTGGTGGTGCAAGAGAATTTATTTTTGGTTTTCATTGGTTGCCATGGGTAGACTCAGAACAAAGTTGGTATGCAGTGGCGTGTGCAAATAACATGGACTTTCCTTATTGGTTAAAACAAAAAAATACTGCCATTTGGACTGTTTGTTTTATTGGAATATGGCAAGCCTTTGGTTTCAATATGGTTTTATATTTAGCTGGATTAACAGGTATACCAAGAGAACTATATCAAGCTGCAGAAATGGATGGAGCTAAATCAACATGGGAACAATTTAAACTTGTAACATGGCCAATGCTTGGTCCAACAACTTTATTTGTTGTAACTATAACGACTATTAGAACCTTTCAAGTTTTTGATACAATTGAAATACTCACAAAAGGTGGTCCATCTAAAACAACCTACGTTATGATGTATGCAATTTTTGAAAAAGCTATTCAACAAAATTTAACAAGTATTGGTGCAGCTATCACAGTTGTCTTCATTGGATTTATATTGATATTAACTTTCTTCCAAAGATATATCATTGAGAAAAGGGTTCATTATTAATGGAAGCTAAACAGTATATTGGGGAAGGTTGGAAACATGCAATATTGATTATTGGTGCAATTGTTGTGTTGTTGCCTTTTTATATGATGGTTTCAATGTCATTAAAATCTCAACAAGAAATTCAATCTATTTCTGGAGGTCTCATTGGTGCACAAGAAACTCAAACATTTCCCGTATGTGTAAAAACTGGATACTCAGAAGAAGAATGCACAATGAAACCATATAAATACAACTATTGGTTTGCTTTCGAAAAGGCTCCCATTCCAAGATACTTGATGAATGGTGTTATTGTAACTTTATCAATTTTTATCATTCAGGTTCTTGTAGCCTTACCGTGTGCCTACGCTCTGGCCAAACTTAGATTTTATGGACGAGAGTTTGTTTTCTCCATGGTGTTATTTTGTTTGCTCATTCCAGTTCATGGAATTGCACTTCCCCTTTACGTCATGCTTGCTCAGGCAGGTTTGGTCGATACCTATTCCGCCTTAATACTGCCCTGGACAATATCGGTGTTTGGAATTTTTCTAATGCGGCAATTCTTTATGACAGTCCCAGATGAATTAATTGACGCCGCCAGGATGGATGGAATGGGAGAGTATGCTATCGTCTGGAAAGTAATGCTTCCAACTGCGATACCAGCATTACTTGCCTTTGCTATTTTCTCAGTAGTTGCACACTGGAATGATTATTTCTGGCCTCGAATGGTAATTACTGGAAATAGAGATCTCTTTACACCACCTCTTGGTATCAGAGAATTTAGAGGTGGAATTGATAGTGATGAGTTTGGTCCAATGATGGCTTCAATTGTTACAGTTACAGTGCCTCTCATTGTCGCTTTTATAATTGCGCAAAAAAGATTTATTGAAGGAATTACTTTAACAGGAATGAAGTAAGATAGTCTTTTGTCTATCAATTTTATTTTTCTTTTAATTATTTTATCTGCACTGTGTCACGCTATTTGGAGCGCCATAATTAAATCAAGTAAGAACCCGTTATCACTAATGGGAATTACTTCTATCTTAGAAGTAGTCATTTTTTTACCATTAACTTTTACTGTTCCATTTCCGTCAATGGAAGTTTGGTATTTTCTAATAGCAACTGTAATCATTCATGTCTTCTACAGACTAAATGTTATCTACTCATATAGGTATGGTGATCTCTCTTACATATATCCAATTTCTAGAGGAAGTTCATGTTTGTTTGTAGCGATCATTAGTATTTTATTTTTAAGTTCTGATATTAGTGTTGTTGGTTTCGTAGGAATATTAATTGTTTGTATTGGATTATTTTTAATTTCTTATTCTAAAAATTTATCTTTTAACATCAGAGGTTTTGCTCTGGCCATATCAACAGCTATTCTAATTACTGCTTACACTTTAGTTGACGGAGTCGGGGTGAGACTTTCTGAAAATGGTTTTTCCTATATTTACTGGCTCTTCACACTTAATGGAATACCTTTGCTAATTATTGGTTTGATCTCGAAAGATGGTTTACGAAAAAGAAAAACATACACATTTAGATCGGGGATTGCTGCTGGTGTATTTGCAACAAGTAGTTACGCAATTGTTGTTTGGAGTATGCAATTTATAGAAATAGCTTATGTCTCTAGTATTAGAGAAATAAGCATTGTGTTTGCTGCAATTATTGGAATGCTTTTCTTATTTGAGAAGAATGCAAAATCTCGAATAATACCTTCTATTTTAATAGTGAGTGGTATTTCGGTTGTTTATTTTCAAATTCTTTAGTTAAAAAACATAGACATTTTGGGTTAAAATTTTATATGAGTTTTATGGCAGATGATATTGTTGAAGTTGATCCTAAAACTGAAACTATCTCTTGCGATGGCGGTGAAGATGGTTTAGGACATCCCGCAGTTTATTATACCTTTAACAATGAGAACAAAATTGTCTGTGGTTATTGTGGTAAAATATTTATAAGAAAAGAAGATTAAAATGTATAAAGAATCCTGGGGTAGTAAAAGAACGTGTCCGTGTAATAAGATACAATATTATGATCTTAATTTAGATAAAATGGATTGTCCTGAGTGTGGTAAAGAAATTGAAGTTACAACGCTAGCCAGACCACGTAGAGGAAGAAAACCAGGAAGTACAAATGCTGCACCTCTTGCAAACCCAATTCCTCCAAAACCAAAAGAAAAAGATGATGATCTTGATATTGATAGTTTGGATGTAGATAACAATGAAGACAATCTTGAGGATGATACTGTTTTATTAGAAGACGAAACAGAAATTGATCCAATAGCGGAAGGTATTAAACCTAAAGACGACGGCGAAGAAGAATACTAAAATTTCAATAAAAATTTAGAAGATGTTTAAGGTACTACAAAACACTTGGGCCCTTTTTTTTGGCTTTGCTTTAATTAGTCTTGGTCACGGTTTGCAAGGAACACTTATCGGTGTTCGTTCTGTTTTAGAAGGTTTTAGTTTTTTTGCATCAGGACTTATTATAGCTGGTTATTACGTTGGATACTTAACTGGCGCGTTAACAATTCCAATTTTTTTACAACGTGTTGGTCACATAAGAGTTTTTGCTGCTTTAGCATCGCTTGCTTCTATCGCTATATTATTACACTCCGTATTTGTTCATCCCTATTCATGGATGTTTATACGAATATTAACTGGCTTAAGTCTAGCTGGAATATATGTAATCATGGAGAGTTGGTTAAATGAAAAATCAACTAATCAAACTCGCGGTCAATTACTTTCCGTTTACATGATTATTACTTTTGTATTTGTTGGAGCAGGACAGTTTTTATTAAATTTAGGTGATCCAGCTAAAGTTGATTTATTTATTTTAGTATCAATCTTATTATCGTTCGCACTTCTTCCTATTCTTTTGTCTTCAACAGAACAGCCTAATACAGAAAGTCCTAAATTTTTTTCTTTAAGAGAATTTTATACTGTTTCACCTTTAGGTTTTGTTGGTGCGTTAGCAACTGGTTTATCGCATAGTGCGGTTTTTGGGTACGGTGCAATTTATGCATCATCTATTAATTTAAGCTTATTTGAAATTTCTCTGTATATGATGATTATAACGTCAGCTGGCGCCATATCTCAATGGCCTATTGGATATTTGTCAGATAGAATTGATAGACGTATTATTCTTATTGGTGTTTCTTTTATGGCTTCAGGTTTGAGTTTATTTTTTGTTTTTGCAAACTTTATGCCACTAACATTGTTCTTAATTGTTACCGGTCTTTTTTCAGTTGCATGTTTACCAATGTATTCACTTACAGTTGCTCATACAAATGACTTCTTACAACCTAATGAGATAGTATCAGCAAGTGCAACCTTTGGTATACTTATTGGTATTGGATCAATTATCGGACCTTTGTTTGTTTCTGGATTCATGGAAATTTTGGGAGCGGTAGGTTTTTACATCTATTTATTTTTAATACATGGACTGCTAGGACTGTTTGGTTTGTATAGAATGACACAAAGAACTAAACCACGTGATCTTGAATCACAATACAATCCTTTACCACGAAATATTAGTCCTGCTGGTATGGAAATGAACCCCGTTACTGAGCCAACTGAGGACGAGTAAGTCTTTTAAATATTCTATGAAGTAATAAGAGGATAATTATTCCCATATAAATGACTGGTTCGGTTTTATCAGCACGAACTAAAACATAAAAATGCATACTAGCCAGAATGGCTACTGGGTAAATTAAATAATGAATTTTCTTCCATAATTTAAAACCTAATCGTTTAATCATATTGTTTGTTGAAGTGCTAGCAAGTGGGATTAAAAAAAGAAAACTTATAAAACCAAAAGTTATAAATGGTCTTTTTATAATATCTTGTATGATAAATTGCATATCTAAAAAATGATCTAAAACTATGTAAGTGGAGAAATGCAAACAGACATAATAGAAAGCAAAAAGTCCAATCATTCTTCGTAATACAACTATCGATTTTAAAGGTCTAATATTTGATAAAGTAGTAATCATAAGAGTTATTATTATTAATCTAAGTGCCATTAGACCTAACTCATCCATTAGTTTTTCAATTGGATTTACTCCAAGATTTCCAGTAACAAATTGGTAAGCCCAGAGTAGACTAGGAAATAAAATTAAAATAAATAAGACAGGTTTACTGCGATTAAAATTTCTTGTTGAAAACATTCATTAATAAAATTTAGTCAAATCTAAATCTTTATAGAGATGTGCTACTTCTTTTTCATAGCCATTAAACATAAGTGTTTCTCTTCTTTTAAACTCTCCAATTCGTCTCTCTGTCCCTTGACTCCACCTTGGATGATTAACATTAGGATTAACATTAGCATAAAAACCATATTCCCAAGGAGCTAGAGTTTCCCAAGATGTTTCAGGTTGAGTATCTAAAAATCTAATTTCCACAATTGATTTAATTGATTTGAAACCATACTTCCATGGAACAACTAATCTTATGGGTGCACCATTTTGATTAGGCATTTCATGACCATACAATCCAGTTGCTAATATTGTTAAAGGATTCATTGCTTCATCCATTCGAAGTCCTTCTCTATATGGCCAAATAATTGTTCTCTTTTGCTGACCTGGCATTTCTTCCGGTCTGAAGACAGTTACAAACTGAACATACTTTGCTGAACTTAAAGGTTCGGCCATTTTTATAAGTTCAGATAATTGAAAGCCTTGCCAAGGAATAACCATGGACCATGCTTCAACACATCTTAATCTATAAACTCTATCTTCTATCGTTACATTTGATAAAATTTTTTCTAAGTCAAATGTTTGAGGTTTTTTCACAAGACCATCTATTTTTATTGTCCATGGTCTTGGTTTAAAATTTCCAGAATTTAAATGGGGATGTTTTTTATGAGTCCCAAACTCATAAAAATTATTGTAGGTTGTGATTTCTTCGTAAGAATTAAGTTTATCGTTTTCATTTAGATTTTTAGTATAAATTGAAAGATCACTATCGTGGTTTGCAAATGCTGACGAGGTAACCGTTGCTAGCATAGCACTAGCTAATGATCCCTTTATAAACTTACGTCTATTTAAATATGTCTTATAGGGTGTGATTTCAGATCCTAAAATTTTCATAGTAATAATATATATCTTAAATATTAAAATTGAAGATTTGCTTCAATAATCTTAGCTTTTAAAGTGGGAGTTATATTTATTTAGTATTTTTTCTGGCCATGTACTTTTGATAAATTCAAGAATGGACCAAACATCGTCATCTGATAACGCATCATTACCAAGCATTTTACCTTCATAATCAGGATTTGATTTTTTAAAACCATATTTAATGACATGAAACAATTGTGCAGGAGAGTGGTGCCAAGTATGCCCAGTGCCATTAAGAGGAGGTGCTCTTCTATGACCATCTTCATCTAACGATTTATCCCACTCTTCATGACCTACTAAATTACCCATATGACAACCTGCACAATTTTCAGCATATAGTTTCATACCTTTAAAAATATCAACTTCTGCTGCATGAATACTATGCCCAATACATAATACTATAAGTACCGAAATTAATTTAAGAGTTTGCATTCTATTTATATAATTTTTTAAATTTATATTTCATTACAAATCTGTCTTTTTTTTGATAGGATATATCTATGAAAAAATTTCTAATCGCATTTGCCATTTTAACTTCAATAATTGCACTTAACAAACATGCATACAGTGAAAAGGTTCACGGTATTGCAATGCATGGAACACCAAAGTATGCCAGTGATTTTGAATATCTAGATTATGTAAATCCAAACGCACCTAAAGGTGGAACGGTAAAATTTGGATCATATGGTTCTTTTGATAATTTAAATAGAGTAGCTTTTAAAGGTTCTAAAGCTGCTGGTATTGGGTATGTTAATGATACGTTAATGAGAAGAGTATGGGATGAAGCATTCTCTCTATATGGTTTAATAGCTGAAAAAGTAGAATTGCCTGAAGATAGATCGTCTATAACTTTTTATTTAAATTCAAATGCAACATTTCATGATGGCTCACCAATAACACGCGAAGATGTATTGTTTAGTCTAGAAACATTTCAAACAAAAGGTACTCCAAATCAGAAAAAAACATATGGCAAAGTTATTGAAACTGAATTGATTGGAAATGATGGAATAAAAATGATTTTTGAAAATAATGAAGATAAGGAATTGCCTCTTATAATTGCAGGCTTTCTTCCTATCATTCCAAAAAAGTTTTATGAAAATCTTGATGTTACAAAAACATTTTTAGATATCCCTCTTGGCAGTGGTCCATACCAAGTTGATAGTCTCGATCCAGGCCGTCAAATAAAATACAAACGCGTTGAAAATTATTGGGCAAAAGATTTACCAGTAAATAAAGGTCTCTATAATTTTGATACAATTATTTATGATTATTACAAAGACTCAAATGTCTTAGTTGAAGCATTTAAGGTTGGTGAATACGACTTTAGAAGAGAATACAATGTTAAACGTTGGTTATCAGAATATGATTTCAAAGCTGTCCAAAATGGTGAAGTAATACTGACAGAAATGAATAACGATAGACCTGTTGGAATGAATGGTCTTGTGATGAATACAAGACGTGACATATTTAATAATAGAAATGTAAGACTTGCTTTAAGTTATGCCTATGATCATGAATGGATTAATAAAACGATATATCAAAATGCTTATGTGAGAACAGATAGTTATTTTGATAATTCACCATTAGCTTCTTCAGGCTTACCGTCAAAAAATGAGTTAGATCTGTTGAATGTATGGAAAGATGAAATTCCAGCAGAGGTATTTACGGAAACATTTACTCCACCTATTACGGATGGCAGTGGTAATGACCGTAACAATTTATTGAAAGCAAAAGAAATACTTGAAAAAGAGGGGTGGTTTGTTGAAAACGGAAAACTCATAAAAGATGGAAAGGAATTCAAGTTTGAGTTCTTGATTGTCAGTCCATCTGATGAGAAGATTGCCTTAGCCTATCAAAGTAATTTAAAAAAACTTGGCATTACAATGGATGTAAGAACTGTTGATTCATCACAGTATCAAGAACGTTTGTTAAGTTATGATTTTGATATGATTAAAAGATATTGGGGAGTCAGTTTAAGTCCAGGAAATGAGCAACAATTTTATTGGGGATCAGAAGTTGGTCAAAAAGATGGAAGCAGAAATTATCCTGGTATCAATAGTCCAGCAGTTGATGCATTAATTGAAAAACTAATTAGTGCAACAAATAGAGAAGAATTAACAACGGCGATCCACGCACTTGATAGAGTATTGTTATGGGGTCACTATGTTGTTCCTCTTTATCATAGCAACAAAGACAGAATTGCTTATTGGGATTTTTTTGAATACCCAGACGAAATTCCACTTTACGGAATTGTAATTGAGTCTTGGTGGATTAATAAAGATAAACAATAAAATAAGTAATCAAATATTTTTATGAGTCATACAAGAGCTAACATACTCATGTTAATTGCCTCACTTATATGGGGAACAGCTTTTGTAAGCCAAACTACTGGAATGGGAGCCATAGGTCCTTTTACGTTTAGCTTTGGAAGATTCTTTTTTGCTTTTTTAACAGTAATTCCATTTGCTATTTATCTAGAACAACAAAATATTTTTAAAATATTAAGTGATAGAAAAAAAGTTTATCTTTGTTTGGCTACAGGTTTTTTTCTTTTTGGTGGCATGGGCCTTCAACAATACGCTTTACAAAAATCATTAATATCAAATGCTGCTTTTCTCAGTACTCTTTACGTTCCCTTTGTTGGTATAATTTCAAGATTCATAATTAAAAAACAGGTACACTGGATTATCTGGATTGCCATTTTACTTTGTTTATATGGATCATATCTTTTATCCTCTAATCAATCAGTTGAGATTCAACAATCAGATTCACTCTTGTTTATTGCTGCGTTGTTTTTTGCCTTACATATTATTTGTATCGATATTTTTATGAAAGAACTTAACAGTCCTTTTTTATTTGGAAGTATTCAGTACTTTATTGTTTTTATTTTATCTATGATCCTAGCTTTTATGTGGGAAGAACCAAAGCTCTCTAATATGCAAATTGAATGGTTTGAAATTTTATATACGGGTATTTTTTCTGCTGGCATTGGATATACACTTCAGATTATTGCTCAACATAAAGCTAATCCTGCTCCTGCTGCTATAATTTTATCAATGGAGTCAGTCTTTGCTGCCATAGCAGGTTGGATACTTTTAAATCAAGTTTTAGACACACAAAAAATACTTGGATGCCTTGCAATATTTATTGGAGTCATTATAGTACAATTAGTACCAATAATTATTAAACAAAAATGAGTGATAAATTAGACGTAGTTGGAATTGGAAATGCTATGGTAGATGCCATAATTCCTTCCAATCAAAGTGAAATTGAAAAACATGAAATTAATAGAGATTCTATGAATCTTATTGATGAAAATTTAAAAAATAATTTGCATGAAAGTTATTCCATCAGAGAAATGGCTGGTGGAGGTTCCCTTGGTAACTCCATGTTTGGCGTCACCTCTTTTGGCGGTAATGGAAGTTTTATTGGAAAAATTAAAAATGATGAAATTGGAGTATACCTTCAAAAAGATATGATCCGAGAAGGACTAAAATTTCCATTGGGATTTACATCGCCTGAAATTTCAACTGGATGTTGTACAATTTTTGTTGAGGAAGATGGAACAAGAACAATGTGTACTTTTCTTGGTGCTGGAACATTAATAGGTCCTGAAGATATAAAAGAGGATGATATTAAAAATCATAAGATTGCATATTTAGAAGGCTACTTGTGGGATAATGAAAATGCAAAAAAGGCTATGAAAAAAATGGTAGATATTTGCAAGGCTGATAATCAAAAAATTGCATTTACTTTATCTGATCTTTTTTGTGTTGATAGACACAGAGACTCTTTTAAAGAATTAATAACTGAGAATGTTGATATTCTTTTTGCTAACGAAGATGAAATCAAAGCAATGGCACAAACAGAAAGTTTTGAAGAAGGTCTAGAATATGCAAAATCATTAAATATAATTGCTGCTATTACTAAAGGAAGTAGTGGATCAGTTATTGTTTCTGGTAATGACATCACTGAAGTTGCTGCAAAAAAAGTAGAAAAGGTTGTGGATACAACTGGAGCTGGAGATTTATTTGCAGCTGGTTTTTTATTTGGTTATTCGAAAGGTAAGGCAATGGATGAATGTGGTAATTATGCATCAATTGCTGCTGCGGAAATTATTTCGCATTATGGTGCAAGACCTTTAGTAAAATTGTCTAGTTTAATTTAGCTAATAATTTATTTTTATTTTCATCATCGCAAAAAGAATATTTAATTGCGTTATGAGTAAGAGAGGTTAGTTCCTTTTCATTTAAACCTAAATCTTCCATGACTTTGTATTCACCGTTTATCGTAGCATTAAAAAAAGGAGGGTCATCAGAATTGACTGTTACTTTTACTCCTTGATCAAATAACGTTTTCACAGGATGATCTACATAATCTTCATAAATCTTAGTTGCAATATTACTTGTTGGACAAGTTTCTAGAATAATATCTTTATCAATTATTTCTTTCACTAAATCAGGATCCTCTATTGATCGAACTCCGTGACCTAATCTTGTTGGATGCAGAAGGTTAATAGCATTTCTTATATTTACAGGGCCATCCCATTCACCTGCATGAACCGTAATTGGAAAATTTTCTTTTTTTAACATATCAAATGTTTCAACAAATAAATTTGGAGGAAAATGTAACTCATCACCGGCCAAACCAAAACCAACTAAACAAGGATGAGGATTATTTAAAACTTCCTCTGCAGTTCCTTGTACTGAATCTGGTCCTAAATGTCTGATCCCATTCATTATGTAACGTGAAACAATACCAAAATCTTCTTCAGCTTTTTTGGAAGCTTCATAGACTCCTTCAATAAAAGAATGATAGGTCATCCCTTTTTCTTTAGCATGAGTTGAGGAAATCATCGCTTCGACATAAAGAACATTGTTAGCCGCACAATCTTTTAAATATTCATACGTTAATTCAAAATAATCTTCTGGCGTATGTATGACAGAAGTAACGATGTCATATTTTTTTATAAAATCATAAAAATCATCCCATTGGTATGCGTACTTTGAGCCAAACATTTCTTCAGGTATTTCATAATTATTACGTTTAGCAAATTTCTTACATAAATCTGGCATAATGGTTGCCTCTAAATGAACATGAATTTCTGCTTTTTTAACTGAATTAAAAATATTCATATAAGTAAAATTACCTATATAATAATAATATGGAAGCAAGAATAAACAGAAGAAGCTTTGTTTTTGGCGCAAGTTGCTCTTTATGTGGTTCAATGATTTTACCTTCTTGTACACAGGTACCATTAACAAATCGAAGTCAGTTAAATTTATATGATAGCAATCTACCTATAATTTTAATGGGTGGAGGTGTTCTTGGCACTCCAAAAATTTATCCTAATGAAAGATCTCTAAATCAAGAGGTTGAAAAAACATATTCAAGATTTTTATCTAAAGCTAAAGAAGATAAAATTCTTTTGGATAACACAAATGAATCAAAAAAAATTGAAGAAATAGGAAAAGAAATTTATACCTCTCTGGATACGTATTATCTTAATAAGCGTGAAAAAAATCCTGCTGGAAATTTTAATTGGCAGTTCGCTCTTATAGACTCAGAAACAAAAAATGCTTGGTGTATGCCAGGGGGCAAAATCGCTTTTTATACAGGTATACTTCCTATATGTAAAAATGATGATGGTATTGCAGCAGTCATGGGACATGAAATTGCTCATGCATTTGCAAGACATACTGTAGAAAAATTAACTCAAGCTTCTATGATACAAATGGCAACCATTGGAATATCACGAAGTAGGTATGCAGAACTTCTCAATAAGTCTTTTAGAGTAGGTAATGTAGGTGGTAATGTTTACAACTCAGTTGTTAAATATGGAATCTTTCTTCCTTTTAGCAGAAAAATGGAAAGTGAAGCAGATTATTTAGGAATGGGTTTTATGAATCTTGCGGGATTTAATATTAAGGAGCCTGCCAGACTATGGCAAAGAATGATGGCAGATCAAGAAGGAAGAATGCCCGAATTTATGGGATCACATCCAAGTCCTGATAATAGATCTAAAAAGTTTCTTGAATGGGAAAGTGAAATTGTAGATAAATTTCCTCAAGTT
>CACDIK010000004.1 GCA_902553005.1 uncultured Alphaproteobacteria bacterium
GATGGATCAGTGACACCAATAGATCTGGATATGGATTGGATAGTTAGTAAGAAAAAATATGATTTTATTGGTAAAAGGGCATTATACAGAAGTGATACAATTAAAAAAGATAGAAAACAATTGGTAGGATTAAAAACTAAAGATCCAAACAAAATTCTTGAAGAAGGATCTCAATTGGTTGAAGAAATAACTGCCCTGCCTATGAAAATGGTTGGTCACGTGACCTCTAGTTACTATTCACCTAATTTAAAAAGCTCTTTTGCTTTAGCTTTAATCAAAGGTGGTCTTGAAAAAAAAGGAAGTGTTTTAATTGCTCCAATGGAAAATGAAAATATTGAAGTAGAAATAACTAGTCCAATATTTATTGATCCTGGGAATCAAAGGGTTAATCAATGAGTTTAACTTACAGTAATGTTTTGAATATAAATAAAAAAAATTACAATGGAGTAACAATAGAAGAAAAAGCTCTATCAGGTAAAATAAATATACGAGGTAAAAGTTCAGATAAAGAATTTATGAAAAATATAGGCTCAGTATTAAACCTGGTTTTACCAATTGAGCCAAATGTAAGAATATTTAATAATAATATTAGTATTATGTGGCTTGGTCCTAATGAATGGTTAGTCGAAACACCAGAAATTGAGAAAGATGAAATTATTTCTCTATTAGAATCTAAACTTAATCCAGAAAAAACAGCAATAACTGATGTTTCATTTAATAAAACTGTTTTACGGCTTGAAGGGGAGAGGGTATATATTTTACTTTCTAAATTTCTTGTCGCGAACTTAGAAAAAATTTTGGAAACTAATTTTTCTGTAGCTCAAACTATATTTATAAAAATTCCAATACTTTTTATTAGAAATAATACTGATAAAGAAGAAACTTCATTAGATTTACATTTAAACAGATCACATGCAAAGTATGTTTATGATTTATTAGTTGATGGTAGTAAAAATCTTAATATTTAATTTATTTTTTATCTTAATTTCATTAAGCACAGTATCATCTGGTAAAACTATATTTGGAAAAGCAAAAGTAATTGATGGTGATACTATACATATTAATAAAAATAAAATAAGACTGCATGCTATTGATGCCCCTGAAACAAATCAAACATGTAAAAAAAATAGTAAAGACTGGAATTGTGGTGTGGAATCAACAAATTTCTTAAAAGAATTAATTGATAATAATAAAATTGAATGCATCACAAAGGGTAAGGATCGATATAATAGATTTATTGGAGTCTGCTATAAAGATAATTTAGATTTAAATAGTGCAATGGTTCTAAATGGATGGGCGATAGCTTATCGATATTATTCAACAGATTATATTGAAGAAGAAGAAGAAGCAAAGCAAAAAAAAAAGGGAATATGGATTGGAGATTTTGAGGAACCTTATTTATTTAGAAAAAAAAATAAATAATTAACCATGATGTTGTAAATCTTTTAAATAAATTAATTCTTCTATTTCCTGATCTTTTTTTTCAATTTCCAAATCTTTATTTTCTATTGTTAATTTTAATTTATTTAATTCTTTTTCAAAATTAAGATTTTTTTCTTTAATTTGGTTAATTTCTGATTTTAATATTGAATTTTCAATATTTACTTCTTCTATATTTTCAGCAGATGTAGAATTAGCTAATTCAGTTTCTAATTTAAGAACTAAATTTTCGTTCTTTGATAATTGTTTTTTTAATTCAGTAATTTGATTTTTAAGCAAATTTATTTGCTCAATATTTTGTGAATAGTTTTCTACGGAGTTATTCTCTAAATCTGAGATGTTGCTTAAGGATTGTTCATAATCATTTTTAACAGTGTTAAACAATTTATTTAAATCATTTATTTCTTTGCGAAGATTTTTAATTTGATCATCTCTAAATTTTAACCTTTGATCTTTTCGGAATACTTCAAGTTTTAACTCTTCTATTTCAGTTCTTAAGCTTGACTCATCGACAACATTACTTGGGATGATTTCATCCAAAGGTTGTTTTTCTTCTGTTGTAAAATCTATAGAGGGCAAATAAAAAAAAATACCAAAAATTGCTAGAATAAATACAATAAATAAATATCTGTTTCTTCTTCTTTTTCTTGCACGCACACCAACAAAACCTACCATAAGTAGGTCTATAAGGCGCTAGTTATAAAAAATAAATATTTAATTTTTACTAATTTGTGGATCCAAAGAATACGTTGTTAATCTAAGATATTCAGTAATTTGCTTAATATCTCCGATATTTTTTAGAGTTTCATAGGGAATTAAAGAACCAAAATACATATAAATATTATCGCCAATTTTTCTTTTTAGTTCATACATACATAGAGAATATCTAAAGGTTTGACCTATTTTATTAGCAATATGATATAGTTGACTATTTTGACCGTCAAAAAAAATTGGTAATACAGGACTTTTAGTTTTAAGGATTAATTTTGATACCCATTGTTTCCACTCACCATCGTCAGCTTTTGTATTCATTTTTAAGTTTTGTTTAGTCGCTATCGTTCCAGAAGGGAAAAGAACCAAAACACCTTCATTATGTAAAACTTTTTCAGCTTCTTTACGAGTATTAATGTTAGTTAATAGAGCTTCTCTATTTTCATTAAAATCAATTGGCAATATTTTATCTTTTACTGCCTCTGCTTGTCTTAAGACTTTATGTGTAACCATTTTATAATCTTGTCTTACTTTTGAAATTGCCGAACATATAGATACACCATCTGCAACTCCAAAAGCATGATTTGCTATAACAATTAATTTTCCTTTTTTTGGAATGTAACTGCCATCCTGAAAATTAGTTATTAAATTAAAATTTAATTTATCTACTGCATCATCCCAAAAAAGCTCAGGCGGTCTATTTTCAGATAAATATTCATCATATAATTTTTTTAATTTTAATTTTCCTGTTAATAATTCAGTAATCTTAATAAATATTTGACCAATAAAATTTACTTCCGATGTTGCAAATGTAAATACAATTTTATTTTTATTCATGATGAAAATGAATTAATTTAAATAAATAAGTATTTTTCAAATATATTACATATTTGCATAATTTGGTCCCCCACTACCTTCAGGTACAACCCAATTTATGTTTTGTGATGGCTCTTTAATATCACATGTTTTGCAATGAATACAGTTTTGCGCATTAATTACAAATTTAGGATTTTGAATATCTGTCTTATCAACCTCATATACTCCAGCAGGACAATATCTTTGAGATGGTTCATCATAGGCATTTAAAGTAAATTTTATTGGTAATTCCTTATCCTTTAATTGTAAATGTACTGGCTGATCAGCTTCATGGTTAGTTCCAGTCAAATAAACAGAACTGGTTTTATCAAAAGTAAATATTCCATCATATTTTGGATAATTTATTTTTTTTGAATCTTTTGCTAATTGTAAAGCTTCATGATCAGCATGTTTGTGTTTTAGTGTAAAAGGAAGCTTGCCTCTAAATATTATTTGATCAATTCCTGTAAATATTATTGCAGGTATTAGTCCCCAATTAAAACTAGGTTTTACATTCCTTGCAGTAAACAATTCTTTATAAAGCCATGAACGTTTAAATTTATCTTCATATACTGCAAGAGGTATAGATTTACTTAAATAATCATTAATTGTTTCAGCAGCTATAATTCCACTTTTCATAGCTGTATGTGAACCTTTAATCTTTGGCATATTTAAAGTGCCTGCATCACACCCGACTAGTAATGCACCTGGCATATACATTTTAGGTAAACTTTGAATACCACCTTCAATAAGTGCCCTTGCTCCATAAGCAATACGTTTTCCATTAGTGAGAATTTTCTTAATTGCTGGGTGAGTTTTAAATTTTTGAAATTCATCGTAAGGCGATAAATATGGATTTTTATAATCAAGACCGATTACGTAACCTAAAAATATTTGTTTATTTTCAGCATGATAACAAAAACTACCACCATAAGTTGCATTATCTAATGGCCATCCAGCAGTATGCATGACAAGACCTTCTTCATGCTGACTTTCATCTATTTCCCAAATTTCTTTAAACCCAATTCCGTATTGTTGTGGTGACTTATCTTTTGATAAATTGTATTTTTTAATTAATTCTTTACCTAAATGACCTCTGCAACCCTCAGCAAATACTGTTACTTTAGCATTAATATTAATACCTGGTTCAAAACTATCTTTTTTGTTACCATCTTTGTCAATGCCCATATCACCAGTTTGAACACCAATTACATGATCATCATCTGAATATAATATTTTAGATGCCGCAAATCCTGGAAATATTTCTACACCTAAACTTTCAGCCTCACTTGCAAGCCATCTACATAAATTTGCAAGACTAATGATATAATTCTTATGATTTTTTTGAACACTAGGAAGAAGCCATGTAGGCCAATTTAACGAGCCTTTCTTAGATAAGAATAAAAACTTTTCTTTTGTTACTTTAGTTTTTATTGGTGAGTCTTTACTTCTCCAATCAGGTATTAATTCATCGAGTGCTCTTGTTTCAAAAACATTACCACTTAAAATATGGGCCCCTACCTCTGATCCCTTTTCTAATATACAAACATTAATTTCTGGGTTCAGTTGTTTTAGTTTAATAGCAGTTGAAAGGCCTGATGGACCAGCACCTACCACCACAACATCATAGTCCATTGACTCGCGTTCTACTTCCATTTTATTTATTGTAATAAATTAATTTATTGTTGAATAGTATTTAATTTATCTAGTTCAGAAGATAATTGAGGCAATGCCTCAAATAAATCAGCGTTTAATCCATAATCAGCAACATTAAATATTGGTGCTTCTTCATCTTTATTGATTGCAACAATTACCTTACTTTCTTTCATACCTGCTAAGTGCTGTATTGCACCAGAAATTCCAACAGCAATATACAAATCTGGGACAACTACTTTGCCAGTTTGCCCAACTTGATAATCATTAGAGACATAGCCAGCATCTACAGCAGCTCGAGAGGCACCAACTGCCGCATTAAGCTTATCTGCTATTTCATTTAAAAGTTTAAAATTTTCGGCGCTTTGTAATCCTCTGCCCCCAGATATCACGACTCGAGCAGTACTCAACTCTGGTCTTTCAGATTGAGATTCTTCTCTATCTATAAATTCAACACTGCCACTATCATTATCAAAGGAAATATTTTCGACGTCTTCTTTTCCACCACTAGTTTCTACAGGATCAAATGATGTTGGTCGTACCGTTACTACTTTAATCTTATCATTTGATTTAACTGTTGCAATAGCGTTCCCAGCATAAATTGGTCTCATAAAAGTATCGGAACTTAATATTTTTATAACATCACTAACTTGTGCAATATCTAATCTAACAGCAATTCTAGGAAAAATATTTTTTCCAAATGTTGTCGCAGGTGCCATGATGTGGGAATAATTATTAGCCAAAGATACAACGATGGGCTCAATATTTTCAGCAATTGGATTTTTAAGTTTTTCATTATTGGCTAAATATACTTTTGAAACTTTTTCACATTTAGAAATATTTTTAGCCAGCTCTTCGCATTCATAACCTGTTACCAAAACATGGATATCTTGGTCTATTTGCGATGCTGCAGATATAGTATTTAAGGTTGATGACTTAATATCTGTATTATTATGTTCTGCTAATACTAATATTGTCATATTACTTTTGCCTCATGTTTAAGTTTTTGAACTAATTCAGCAACATCATTTACCATGATTCCTTTTTGTCTAACAGGTGGTTCTTCTACTTTTATCTGTTCAATCCTAGGTTCTATATTTATACCAAGTGAAGATGCTTCTTTTGTATCAATTGGCTTTTTCTTTGCTTTCATTATATTTGGCAAAGAAGCATACCTTGGTTCATTAAGTCGAAGATCACATGATGCTACAAATGGTATAGAAACTTTTATCCTTTCCAAACCTTCATCAATTTCTCTTGTAACTATTGCATTTTGCCCCTCAATTTCAATTTTAGACGCAAATGTAGCCTGAGGCCAATTAAGTAAAGCAGATGTCATTTGACCGGTTTGATTAGAGTCATCATCAATTGCTTGTTTTCCCATTAAAATAATTGATGGTTTTTCTTCTTCAGCAACTTTAGAAATTATTTTAGAAATAGCTAGAGGTTCTAAATCATTTTCCGTTTTAACATGTATACCCCTATCAGCTCCCATTGCTAATGCAGTTCGGATAGTTTCTTGAGCCTTATCATTACCTACGGAGAGAATTATAATCTCATCTGCTTTACCAGCTTCTTTTATTCGTAGAGCTTCTTCTACCGCATTTTCATCAGGAGGATTCATGGACATTTTTACATTATCTTTTTCAACTCCTGAACCATCAGCTTTAACCCTGATTTGAACATTATAATCTATGACTCTTTTTACAGTAACAAGTAACTTCATACTATTGCTTTAGTTTTTCATTTTTAGGATCATAAGGACTATCCTCTATAACTGTTACATTGTATTTTTTATCTAAAATATCCATTTCTAATTTTTGACCAACGGCTGTAAATTGAGGTTCTACCATACCAATTGCTAATGATTTTTTCACTCTAAAACCATAGTTACCTCCTGTCGCACGACCTATAACTTTTCCATTATTATAAATAGGATTATTACCCAAAGCATCCGCATCTTCAACATCATGAACCTCTAAAGTTACCATTTTGTTTTTAAAACCATTTTGCTGCCATTTAACAAGAGAATCTCTTCCAATAAAATTCCCTTTATTTAAATGTACAAATCTTTCTAATCCAGACTCAAAAGCTGCATATTCTATAGACATTTCGGTACCAACCAATTTATAGGTTTTTTCAACACGTAAGCTTTCCATCGCTCTAATACCAAATGGTTTAAGCCCATGATCTTTTCCTGCTTCCATCAATTTATCAAAAATATGGTTTTGATATTCAATTGGATGATGTAATTCCCATCCGAGTTCTCCAACAAAATTCATTCGCATAGCAATACTAGGGGCTAAACCAACGTTGATTTTTTTTGAGGATAACCATGGGAAATTTTCATTAGATAAATTAGTCTTTGTAATTTTGGAAAGTATATCTCTTGATTTAGGTCCTGCTAAAACAAGAACACCCATACTGTTAGTTAGATTTTCATAAATTACTGTTCCATCTTTGGGCATCCATTTATGAATCCAATCATGATCTAATCTTTGAAATGCTCCTGCTGAAACTAAATAAAACGAATTTTCTTTTTCTTTCGCAATTGTAAATTCTGAGTGAACTCCTCCAGCAGTATTTAGTGCATGACAAAGATTAACTCTTCCAATTTTTTTAGGGATTTTGTTTGCAACCAAGTAGTCTAGAAATTCTTCTGCACCAGGTCCTGAAATCCGACATTTAGCAAAGGCAGTCATATCTAGAAGGCCAGCATTATTCTGAACATTCAAGCACTCGTTGCCAACATGTTCAAACCATTTTGATCTTCTAAATGACCAATCATCTTTTTGTAATTCTTTTGAAGGTGCAAACCAGTTAGCACGCTCCCAACCAAACTTTTGACCAAAAACTGCACCAAGATTTTTTAATCTATCATAACAAGGAGCTTGTCTTAATGGACGTCCCTCTTCTCTTTCTTCATCAGGATAGTGTACTGTAAAGACATTCGCGTAAGCTTCTTCATTCTTTTTAATCAAATATGCCTCTGTTGCATAATCACCAAATCTTCTAGGATCTACACCTAACATATCAATTGTAGGTTCACCGTCTACTATCCACTCGGCAATTTGCCATCCTGCTCCACCAGCTGCAGTAATTCCAAAACTATGTCCTTCATTTAACCAGAAATTTTTAAGTCCCCATGCCGGCCCAACAATTGGACTTCCATCTGGTGTATAACAAATAGCACCATTGTAAACTTTCTTAACTCCAACTTCTCCAAAAATAGGAACACGGTGCATTGCTGATTCAATGTGAGGCTCTAAGCGCTCCAGGTCTTCTTGAAATAATTCAAATTCAGATTCTTTGTCAGGTCCATTTACATAACAAACGGGAGCTCCTTTTTCATAAGGCCCTAATATCAATCCTCCTCTTTCTTCACGCATATACCAAGAACTATCAGAATCTCGTAAGACTCCCATTTCGGGAAGTCCTTGTTCTTTTCTTTTTAATATTTCAGGATGATCGTCAGTCACTATGTATTGGTGTTCAACAGGTATAACTGGAATATCAAGTCCGACCATCTTTCCAGTTTGTCTTGCAAAATTACCACTACATGACACTACATGCTCACATTCAATAGAACCTTTATCAGTTTCTACAATCCATAAATCATCTTTATTTTTTTTAATACCAGTTACAGAAGTATTTCTATAAATTTCAGCACCTTTATCTCTTGCTCCTTTTGCTAGAGCTTGAGTTAGATCGGCTGGTTGAATGTATCCATCTTCAGGATGTTGAATTGCACCTATCAATCCATCTGTATTACAAAGGGGCCAAATTTCTTTTACTTGTTCAGGTGTTAAAAATTTAACATCTACACCTATTGTTTTTGCAACTCCTGAATATTGATAATACTCATCCATTCTATCTTGAGTAGTTGCTAAACGGATATTTGAAACCACACTAAAACCAACTTTTTGTCCTGTTTCTTCTTCAAGAGTTTTGTAAAGTTTGACTGCGTATTTATGCAATTGACCTACTGAATAACTCATATTGAATAATGGAAGTAAACCTGCTGCATGCCATGTTGATCCTGAAGTTAATTCTTTTCTTTCAACCAGGACTACATCTGACCAACCCTTTTTGGCTAAATGATAGAGAGTGCTAACGCCTACAGCACCTCCACCGATGACAACTACTTTTGACTTTGATTTCATTATTACTATTTAATATGGTACTTCATTAATCATATTAAATAAGGTGGGTCAATCATGAGATACTTTAAAAAAATAATTTTGGTGGTTATAATGAGTGCGTTTATTTGTCTTCCTATAAAGGCTGAAATGACTCTTAAAGAATTGTTTTTTGATGAGTCTAAGCCTTTTCATTTAAAAATTTTAGATGTTATTCCTGAAGAGGGAATTGTTCAAATTGGTGATGAAAATGCAAACAATACCATTATTGAATTTATGGATTATTTTTGTGGATATTGTAAAAAAGTCCATCCTGAATTACTTCAGATTGCAAGTGAAAGAAAAGATACACGAATAGTATTCTTACAACATCCAATTTTAAGTGAGTCTTCTAAATTACTAGCAAATATGGTTATAGCTGCAAACATGCAGAACAAAGGTATCGATTTTCATAATGCATTGTTTGAAGTCGAAGGAAATTTAAATAATGCAAAACTAAAACAAATAATTGAAAATCTTGAGTTAAATGATGCTAAATTAAATATCGATATGACAAAAGAAAGTGTTAATAATATCGTAAGACTGAGTTCTTTTTTAGCTAATGGATCAGGTGCTCGAGGTACTCCTACTTTTTTTGTTAATGAAGAACTTGTTGTTGGTTATATCTCTATTGATAGAATAAAAGCTTTATTAAAATAAAGAAGCTCTGTTTCATTAAATAGAGCTTCTTAAAATATTTTATTTATCTACTACTTCTCTAGTATTAGCGTTGTGTGATTCAGTAAAAGGAATTGGCACAACTTCTGCATCTACTGGTACACCAGGTGTATCTGCATATTGATCAGGTAGATGAACCTTGAATTTGCGACCAAAATTTCCAATAGGAAAACCATTTTTATTTAGAGTTCCATCAAATGGTACATAGCCCATAGCAATATTCCTTCCTTGCTCAGGATGATACCAAGGAGATGTTATGAATCCACAGGGTTCATTTCCATCTTCAGAAACAAGCCAAAAATCAGGAGCATATTCCTCGATGGGTTTTCCTCCTAAGCTTAATCCAACTAACTGAAGCTTATATGGTTTTTTTCCTTCTTTTAATTCAGCCTTCATCTTTTCAAGAACAGCCTTACCAACATAGTCAGAAGTTTTATTCCACTCACCCTTACCAGATAAAGATACTTGATAACCTAGATTACATTGAAAAGGATTGTGTT
Source organism: uncultured Alphaproteobacteria bacterium (assembly GCA_902553005.1). Taxonomy (GTDB): domain Bacteria; phylum Pseudomonadota; class Alphaproteobacteria; order HIMB59; genus CACPNW01. Next base: position 10,016 of record CACDIK010000004.1, read on the forward strand.
GATTATCCATATCTTGACCCCAAGATAGAATGCCGGCTTGAATTCTACGGTGATGAGCTGGGGCTATGACCATAAGATTATGTTTTTTTCCTGCTTCTAAGACAGCATTCCACATATCATCAGCATATTTCGTTGATTCATATAAGTATATTTCAAATCCTGCTTCTCCAGAAAAACCAGTTTGTGAAATTATACAATCTCTTCCACCAACTTTAGCAGCAGCAAGTCCATAAAATGGCATTTCATCAACTTTAACTTGATCGCCTATTAAATCATTCATCAAAGCGTGCGCTTTTGGACCTTGGATTTGAACTGGGCTTACATCAATTTCATCAATATGGACATTAAATCTATTATCATGATTTACACCTTGCAAATACAAACCAATATCTGAGTCAGATAAAGAAAACCAAAACTCATCCTTTGAAATTCTTAAAAGAATAGGATCATTTAAAACACCGCCGTACTGATTACAAAGAATTACATATCTTCCTCTCATTGGAGATATTTTCGTAGCATCTCTTGTTATAACATAATCGACAAAAGCCTCAGCATCAGGTCCTTTAACTTGAATTTGTCTTTCAACTGCAACATTCCACATGGTAACATGATTTTTAATTGCCTCATACTCAACCATTGCTCCACCATCTTCTGGTTTTACATAACCCCTCGGATGATAAATCCTATTATAAACTGTTGCTCTCCAACATCCCGCCTCCATTGACAAATGCCAATAAGGTGATTTTCTCACTCTTGTTGAAATAAGCATTTGAACTGGTGTAGGACCACTTTGTCTTAAATTGTAGGGAACCTTTCTGTCCGATTGATCCACTGACGTAGAATGTTTAATCATCATAAACTCCTTAAATAAATATGATAATTCTGTATTTAATCTTTAAATACTCCGCAATAATAAAATGTGTGTGATACAAAGAAAATGGTGGACCTTAATTCGGTCAAAATTTAGTCTTAGTTTTGACAGCAAAATTTGATAATGGAAATCTATGAAATTTAAATATTTAATATCAATTATCTCTATTCTAATTTTTTTAACGGGTTGCTCTGCTAGCTATAAAGAACTATCTACTATGGAAACTAATAAACCAAGAAACTTTCAAGAACACTTATTGTCCGAATACAAAAAAAGAGCTACTTTCGAAGCGGAAGAGATGCATGATTGGAATTCAGCAAAATTATATTCTGAAAAAGCTCTCAAGAGTTTAGGAACTGATGAAATATATCCTGAAGAAATTTCATATTGGAAGTTGCCAGAGGAAAATATTAACGAAATAAGAATTGCATATGATAACCTTATGACAATTTATAAAGATGCTAAAAAAATTGATCCTTTTAATTTAGCAAAAGCAATCTCATCATTAGACTGCTGGTCAGAGCAACAGGAGGAAAATTGGCAAACATGGGATATTAATAGTTGCAAGAATGATTTCTTGAACGCTATGCATAATATTTATGAAAAAATATCTACTCAAGAAAATGAACAGGAAAATACAAATAAAAATAATAATTTAGAAAATGAAACGAAAGATGAAGTAACAATTGTTACTAAAAATGAAAATAAAGAATTAATGCAAATAATATATTTTGATTTTGATAAATTCAATTTATCTGAAGTAAGTAAAGATAAAATAAAAAAATTTTTAAATAATTATGGAAGTGTTATTAATGAGTATCTAATCGTTGGACATACTGATACTAAAGGAACAAATAAATATAATTTATCATTATCTATTAAAAGAGCTGAAGTTGTAAAAGAAATTTTAATTAATTATGGAATTAATCAAAATAGTATAAAAATTTTAGGCAAAGGTGAAGAAACCTTAGCTGTAAATACTCCCGATGATACCAAACAACCAGCAAATAGAAGAGTAGAAATAAAAAAAACAAATTAACTTTTGTTTATAATAATTTTGGTATATTGAGCTTTCTTCAATGTATTCTAAAACAACAAAAAAAATAAACATTACTGTAAAACCATATTATCTTGAGGATCAATCTGAACCAGAAGATCAGCATTATGTATGGGCATATAAGGTAACAATTGATAATCAAGGCAAAGAAAAAGTGCAACTTGTAAACAGACACTGGAAAATTATTGATGCTAATGGCACATTACAAGAAGTACGCGGAAAAGGTGTTGTTGGAGAACAGCCTGTACTTAATCCTGGTGAAAAATTTGAATACACAAGTGGAACTCCTTTAACTACTTCATCTGGTTTTATGGAAGGAACTTACGAGATGCAAAATGATAATGGGAATACTTTTGATGTTCAAATTCCTCAATTTTCATTAGATACGCCATTTGAAAATAACAAATTAAATTAATTTATAAAAAAGAATGAGAGACTTTAGGTCGATATTAAACATAATCGGTTTACTAATATGTATTGAAGCATTGGCAATGCTAATACCAATGTGCTTTGATCTTTATTATGGCAATTATGAATGGTTACAGTTTTTTTATTCTAGTTTAATCACATTTTTTATAGGTATAATTTTATATTTTTCATTTAGAAAAAAAAATATTAAGCTTGGAATTAGACAGGCGTTTTTGTTAACAATTTCATCTTGGTTAGTAATATCTCTTTTTGGTGCAATTCCTTTTGTCTATTCATCGTCTTCACTCTCATATACGGATGCTTTTTTTGAATCTGTGAGTGGAATTACTACAACTGGCGCAACGGTTATTAATAATTTAGAAAACTTATCAGAAGGTATATTAATTTGGAGATCTCTTCTTCAATGGTTTGGAGGAATAGGAATTATTGTTCTTGCAATGGCTATATTGCCAACTTTACAAATTGGTGGAATGCAGCTGTTACACATGGAACATGATGATCCTTATGAAAAAACTATCCCTAAAGTTAATCGATTTGTAATTGAATTATTTCTACTTTACGTATTTTTATCAGTTATTTGTGCCTTTTTATATTTTGTAAATGGAATGAAAGGCTTTGATTCCATTATTCATGCAATGACTACAATTTCAACTGGTGGATTTTCCAATTACAATGAATCTTTTTTATATTTTAATTCTTTTCAAATTGAGATTATAAGTGTTATTTTTATGTTGATTGGCAGTTTGCCATTTGTCTTATATTTACAATTTCTACACAATCAAAAAAAGTTAATATTTAAAGACGATCAAATAAAATTATTCTTTCTAATTCTGTTTATAATTATTTTATTAACGACAATTTGGTTAATTACTAATCAATCTATAGACACAATATCTGCTTTTAGGATTGCTTTATTCAATATTACATCAATTTTAACTGGTACTGGCTATACTAGTAGTAATTTTTCTAATTGGGGAAGTTTTGGAATTGTAATAATGATGATTATTATGTTTGTTGGTGGATGTGCTGGATCTACCACCGGTGGAATTAAGATATTTAGATTGCAAATTTTGTTTAGAGGAGCAATTACACAAATTAGAAAGTTAACTCAACCTCATGCAGTCTTGGTTATGCGGTTTAATGGCAAGACAGTTAATGAAAATACTTATAACTCAATTATGGGTTTTTTCTTTATGTATATATTTTTATTTATTTTATCTGCAGTAAGTTTAAGCTTATTCAATTTGGATTTTCTTACTGCCTTTTCAGCAGCAGCTTCTGCAATATCAAATGTTGGACCTGGTTTAGGTGAAATTATTGGACCTAGTGGAAATTATTTTTTTCTAGATAATGGAGCTAAATGGATATTAGCAATTACGATGATTATTGGAAGATTAGAAATTTTTACAGTATTAGTTTTATTGTCTATAAACTTTTGGAGGAGTTAAAAACTTAAATAATCTCCCATATAAATAGATAATTGGTTTATCGTTTCATTTATATAATCTCCCATTGCTAAAATTAATAATTCGTTAATAATTATTTCAGTTTCATTTAAAGAAATATATTTTTGAGAAGTTGTAGATCTTGAAGACTCTACTGTTGTATTAGCTATTAAGAAACCACTACTATCATAAAGTTCATATTCAACTAAATAAAATAGTTCGTAATTGAATATTGTTCTTTCCTCATATTTTTTAGCACCAACATTCATTATTTCAGTTTTTTTAATAGATGCATCTAAAATGTTTATAACTAACTTGTTTTCGTTTCCAAGTTTAAGAATGTTTTGACTATTCCATTCAACCATTAAATTAATTGGAGATTTTTGTATTTGATCTTCAATATTAGATTTAGAAAATACTGAATTATATTTCTTATTAACTTCAATTTGTGTTGCATTTATTGATATTTTTTCAAATCTAGATGTATCAATTTCAACTGGTTTTAATATTTCAACTGGTTGACAAGATAGAATAACAAAAAAAGTTAAGATGAAACTATTTTTTAAGTACATAAATTAATATCGCTTGTTGAATATACATTCTATTTTTAGCTTGCTTTAATACAACAGAGTTTTTACCGTCTAGAACTTCTGATGTTACTTCTTTTCCTCTTTTTGCTGGTAAACAATGCATAAAAATTGCATTATTTAATGCATTAGTCATAATTTTTTTATTCACAGTAAAATTTTTAAAATATCTTATTTTATTATTTTTTTCACCCATGGAAACCCAAACATCAGTCATTATGCAATTTGATTTTTTTACACCCTCAATCGGATCTGCAAAATATTTTAAATTTTTATTCTTTAATTTTAGAAATTCATTTTTATAATGTTTAAAAATTTGATTTGGTACAACTACATTAAGTTTAAAATTATAAATATTTTGTAAATGAATAAGTGAACGTAAAACATTATTATAATCGCCTATCCAAACAATACCTAAATTCTTATAATTTTTAAAATTCTCTTGCAAGGTTAAAAAATCTCCAAGTATTTGACATGGATGACTATATTCAGTTAAGCCATTTATAATTGGAAGAACATTTTCTTTACTTAAATTTACTATTTGTTTGTGATTATTATTTCTTATCATTACACAATCAATATATTGACTTAATACATTAAGAACATCTTCTGCTTTTTCTCTTTTATTATCAAAGCCAATATCTTTACTTTGTAGTTCTAAAACAGAACCCCCTAATTTTTGCATTCCTACACTAAAGCTAAGTCTAGTTCTTAATGATTGCTTTTCAAAAATTAGACCCAGAGTTTTATCTTTACAAAATGAAGAATATTTTTTTGGATTTTTTTTAATTTTTTTAGCAAGTGAAATTATTTCATCAATTTCATTTTTTTTAAAATTATTTATATCAATAAAATGTTTCATCTTGACAATTCCTTCAAGCTTTTTTTAATTATAGAAATTGATTTATCAATCTCTTTATAAGATACAATAAGTGGTGGTGCTAGTCTTACTGTATTATCTGCAGCAGGTACATTTAGTAATTTATTTTTTTTAAGTTGTTCAGAAAAATCTATATTGCTAATATTTGTTTTAATTCCCAATAAAAATCCTGCACCTCTAACCTCTGAAATAATATTTGATGAATTCTCTAATATTTTTAAATTTTGCCAGAAATATCTTGCCCTTTTATCAACTTTTGAGAGAAATTTTTTATTAGAGATAATTTTTAAAACTTCTAATCCTACACTCATGGCTAGCGGATTACCACCATAGGTTGATCCATGACTACCTTTAGTCATTGCAACACATGCTTTGTCTGTTGACATACAAGCTCCAAGTGGAAAACCCGATCCAATACCTTTTGCTACAGATATAATATCTGGTTTTATTTTAGCCCATTCATGTGAAAATAATTTACCTGATCTTCCAAATCCACACTGAACCTCATCAAAAAAAAGTAAGATTTTCTTTTCGTTACAGATTTTTCTTAGTAATTTTAAAAAACTTAGATTGGCGGGGCGAATACCTCCTTCTCCCTGAATTGGTTCAATCATAATACCAGCTGTTTTTTTATTTATTGCCGAAATTAATTTTTTTTCATTATTAAATTCAATTTGTTTAAAGCCTGTAAGCATAGGGCCAAAACCTTTAGAGTATTTATTGTTTTTTTGTGCTGAAAGAGCTCCATAAGTTCTTCCGTGGAAGGCACCATCAAAAGTAATAATCTCTGTTTTATTAGTATTGTGATATGAATGATATCCTCTTATTATTTTAATTCCGCATTCAATAGATTCAGCTCCTGAATTAGTAAAAAAGACTTTGTCTGCAAAAGAATTTTTACAAAGTAATTTTGCAAATTGTTCTTGTTTTTTAATTTTATATAAGTTTGAAACATGCCAGAGCTGTTTCGATTGCTTATTGAGCACCTCTATAAGTTTGGGATGACAATGACCAAGAGAATTTACAGCTATTCCACTTGCAAAATCTAAATATTTTTTATTTTGACTAGTGTATAAATAACACCCCTTACCTTTTATGAATTCAAGATTTTTATTGCCATAAGTTGGCATAACATGTGATAAAAGATTGCTCACCATATTAAAATTTAATTTTATATCCTTTACGAAACATAAAATAGCATAATAAAATTAATATAATATTAATAATTATTAAGAAGATTGATCCTTGGATTAAAGAACTGTCAGAAGTACCTGTAAAAGCATATCTAAAACCATCAATGTTATAGAAGAATGGATTAAATGAGGAAATTTTCTGCCAAAACTCAGGAAGTCTAGAAATTGAATAGAATGTTCCTGATAAAAAAGTAAGAGGCAGGACAATAAAGTTAGTTATACCTTGTTGTTGATCCCATTTATCTGCCCAAATACCAACGATTGTTCCTAAAGTACCCATCATAGTGCATCCCATTAATGTGAAAAATAACAACGCCATATAAGAGTGTATATAAAGAGGTACAAATATCATAACTCCTAAAGTTGTTACTATACCGCATACAACACCCCTACAAACTGAACCTATAATAAATCCAAACGCTAATTCAACATTGTTTAATGGGGCCATTAATATATCTACGATATTTCCTTGAAATTTTGATTGACCAATACTTGATGCTGAATTAGCAAAAGAGTTTTGTAACATAGTCATCATTATTAGACCAGGAGCAATAAAATAAGGAAGATCAATACCATTTATAGAATTTACAGATCTTCCTAGGGCTAAGCTAAAAACAGCTAAGAATAATAAAGAGCTTATAGCTGGTCCAATAACAGTTTGAATCCCAACTTTTAAGAACCTAAATACTTCTTTTTTAACTAATGTAAGAAAACAAAGAAAATTATAATTAAGCATATTAGGAGTTTTCTTTTAATATATTTAAATAATTTGTATATTAGTTTAGTGGACGAAAAAAAACTCTTAAAATATGCGGTTGATTACTTAAGTAAATACGATTCCTCAAAAAATAATTTAGTTAGTGTACTTAAAAGAAAAATTTTAAGATTAAATGTAACAAATTTTGAGAAAAAAAAACTAATAGACATTATCGAAAATATAATTTTACAATTAGAAAAAAATAAATTTATTGATGATGATAGATATAGCTCAACGAAAATTATTTCTTTATCAAATTCTGGAAGATCTAAGAATTTTATTTTTAATTACTTGATAAAAAAAGGAGTGAGTAAATCTCAAATTCAAAATAATTTCAATTTAATGCAACAAGATAACGATAATTGGGAATTAGAGTCAGCAAAAATATTTACTAAGAAAAAGAAATTGTTAGAAAAAAACGAAAGCTATGAAAAAAAATTAGCAAAAATGGCAAGAGCTGGGTTTAGCTACGATATATGTAAGAAAATATTAGGCTAACTTTCCTTAATATGAATCTTACCTTCTAATAATCTAGCAATCTGCTTAGTTGTTTCAAATCTTTCAAATGAAATTCTGATGATTGCAGTCAAAGGTGCTGCAAGAAGAACTCCAATAAACCCCCAAATCATTCCCCAGAAAATTAAGGATAAAATAATCGTAATTGGATGTAATCCAAAACTCTCACCAAAAATTTTAGGTTCTACAAAATTTCCTATAATTTGATGTATAATTGTAGGTAAAACAATGATTAATACAACAAGTGTAGGATCATTGTATTGAAGAAAAGCTATTGGTAGTGGTAGTAAAACAGCAATTACAGATCCAATAACTGGGATAAAGTTTAAAATGAATGTTAAGCTACCAAAAATAAAGGCTAATTCTAAACCCAAAAACCAATAAATTAATCCGGCAGCAATACCCGTAAAAGCTGATGTTAAAAATTTTGTAAAAATATATTTTTTTACTAATCTAATAATGTCATTCCACTCATCAGAGGTATTCTTAGGAGGAGTGCCAAGTAATAAAAAAAGAGTAATTATTATAACTAAGAGAAACTTTGAAATAAAATTCGCGCTATTACTTAATATAGTTGCAGCCCAATTAGTAATGGGCAAGTCTGCAATTGTTTTTCTAATTGTTTCTCTATCAATATCAATTTCAAATTCTTGAAGCTGTATTATGACTGCCTCTATTAGAATAATTACCTTTTGATTATAATCATCGGCTGACTCTAAAAATGTTGCAACTGAAGAAACAATAAAAGGCACAATAATTGAAAATAATAGTACAATTAAACAAATACTTATAAAAACTGCAATAAATCTATGAACGCGAAGATTAATAGTCTGAAAATCAATTATTGGATCAATTAAAATTCTTAAAAGAAGTGCTAATACAAACGGGACCATTATAGGTTGAGAGAAATTTAAAATAAATGCAACAGCAATACTAGCTAAAATAAAAAGAGAGCCAGAAATTACACGATTACTTTCGTTCATTATTTTTTAGTAGATTGAGGATTAAAAATCTCAGTTTTTTCGTCAGATAATTTTTCAACATAAAGTGATTGGCTTGGAAACGCAAAACCTGCTTCGTTATTTTCAACAATTTCAATTATTTTTACGGCAAGAGTTTCTTTAATTTTTAAAAATTCAGCCCAATCATTCGTAACAGTAAATGTTTGTACTAACATATCTATAGAGCTATCAGAAAAACTATCTATTCTAACATAGAAGCTGGCATTTTGATTTTTTGCAAATTTGTCATCTTTCTCAATTAATGTATTTATCTCATCTCTAATTTTTTTTAATTGATCAATTGTTGTTCTGTACTCTAATCCAATTAACCATCTTATACGTCTATGATGTCTTCTTGTATAATTAGTAACGGACTGCTCAGCAAATTTATAATTTGGTACCATAACTGGTGTTGAATCAAATCTTCTAACAAGTGTAGATCTAAAACCAATTTGCTCAACAACTCCTTCAACTTCTCCAGAAACTAATATTACATCGCCTACAGTAAACCTTTTTTCCATTAGAATCATAATACCGCTAATTAAATTTTTAAATAAATCTTGAGCACCAAGTGCCACTGCTACACCAAACAAACCTAATCCAGCAATCACGGGACCTACTCGTATTCCCCACAATTCTAATATTGCAACAGCCCCAAGAACAATTACAAGGATTTTTAATCCTTTTAGAGTCCAATCGACTAATGGTTTAGAAATTTTTGACTCAAAGTTTTTTATTACAAATGAAAATGGTATAATTAATTGATGTAGTAACCAGAATATAAAAATTGTAATTAGAGATCTGTTTAGTAAATCTAAAAAATCTTGATTATTTTCAGAAATATCTAAATATGAAGAAGCTATAAAAAAACCAATAACAACAGGTAAAAATTTTAATGGTCCATCAAGTACTTCAATAACAGCGTCATCAATTTGATTAGAAGTTCTTGAAACAATTCTTGATAATCGATTAAGAATAAATCTAGCAATAAGTCTTCTGAGTAAATAAAAAAGTAAAAAAATTACAAGACTTACTATGATATCTGTAGCATTTATGCCAAAAACACCATTATTCCAAACATCTAAAAAAAGGTTGGTAAAGCTATTGAATGATTCCATAAGCGATATATTTAATACTCACTAACATGAAAATTAAATTTTTACTTGTTTTTTTGATTATGCTTAACTTAATGAATACACTATTAGCTAATGAAACAGTGAATTTATACGATTTTTCATTTGAAGATATAGATGGCAAACAGGTAAATTTAGAGAAATTTAATGGTAAGCCAATTTTAATTGTGAATACAGCTTCAAGATGTGGTTTTACTCCACAGTATGCTGACCTTCAAAATTTATTTTTGAACTATAAAAATAGCGATTTAACAATAATAGCTACAACAAGCAATTCCTTCAATCAAGAGTATTTGGACACCGAAGAAATTAAGCAAATATGTTTAGTAAATTATGGTGTAGGTTTTGTTACTTCATCACCAATGGATGTCAAAGGAAGTAATGCTCATCCGATCTATGCATGGATTGAGGAAAAGTATAACGAAAAACCAAAGTGGAATTTTTACAAATTTTTATTTGATAGAAATGGTCATCTTATTAAATCTTGGTCTTCTATGACTAAACCAGATAGTTCAAAAATTACCAATCAAATTGATCTTTTAATCTAAAAAAAAGGGCAAATAAATTTGCCCCTTTCTTAAAAAATATTTACTAATTAATTACATCATGCCGCCCATGCCGCCCATGCCGCCCATGCCGCCCATGCCACCCATGCCGCCACCCATATCAGGCATTGCAGGTGCTGCGGATTTATCTTCAGGAGCATCAGCTACCATAGCTTCAGTTGTAATTAGTAAACCAGCTACAGATGCTGCATCTTGTAGTGCAGTTCTAACAACTTTAGTTGGATCAATAATACCCGCATTTACCATGTTGGTATATTTGTCCGTTTGAGCGTCATAGCCAATATTATGATCTTTACTTTCACGAATTTTACCCGCTACTACTGCTCCATCAACACCAGCATTTTCTGCAATTTGTCTCATAGGATTAAAAAGTGCTCTTCTTACTATATCAACACCAATCTTTTGATCATCATTAGCAGTTTTAACTGATTTCAATGAATTTGTAGCATATGCAAGAGCTGAACCACCGCCAGGTACAATGCCTTCTTCTACGGCTGCTCGTGTTGCATGCATTGCATCTTCGACTCTGTCTTTTTTCTCTTTAACTTCGACTTCTGTAGCCCCACCAACTCTGATAACTGCTACACCACCTGCTAATTTTGCAAGTCTTTCTTGAAGTTTTTCTCTATCATAATCAGAAGTTGTTTCTTCAATTTGTGCTCTGATTTGATTACATCTACCCTCAATGTCTTTCTTTTTACCAGCTCCTTGAACGATAGTGGTATTTTCTTTATCAACAACAACTCGTTTAGCAGTACCTAGCATTTCTAGATTAACATTTTCTAATTTTATACCAAGATCTTCACTTATCACTTGGCCGCCAGTTAGAATTGCAATGTCCTCTAACATAGCTTTTCTTCTATCTCCAAAACCTGGAGCTTTTACCGCAGCTATTTTTAAGCCACCTCTTAATTTATTTACAACTAAAGTAGCTAAAGCTTCACCTTCAATATCTTCAGCTATAATTAATAGTGGTTTAGTAGATTGAACAATTGATTCAAGCAAAGGTAACATTGGTTGTAAACTTGATAATTTTTTTTCATGAAGTAATACATAGCAATCACCAAGTTCTGTGATCATTTTTTCTGCATTAGTTACAAAATATGGTGAAAGATAACCTCTATCGAACATCATACCTTCAACAACGTCAAGTTCAGTATCCAAGCTTTTAGCTTCCTCTACAGTAATAACACCTTCTTTACCTACTTTTTGCATTGCATTTGAAATCATTTTACCAACTTCAGCATCACCATTTGAGGCAATAGTGCCAACTTGCGCAACTTCCTTATCAGTTTTAATTACTTTAGATTTTTTTCTAATTTCATTAACTACAGCATCTACAGCTAAATCAACTCCTCTTTTAAGATCCATAGGATTCATTCCAGCTGCGACAGCTTTCATTCCTTCAGTTGCAATTGCTTGTGTTAATACAGTTGCAGTAGTTGTTCCATCACCAGCAATATCATTAGTTTTGCTTGCGACATCTCTAACCATTTGAGCGCCCATATTTTCAAATTTATCTTTTAACTCTATTTCTTTAGCAACACTTACACCATCCTTAGTAATTCTAGGCGCACCAAAAGATTTATCCATAACAACATTTCTACCTTTAGGTCCTAATGTTACTTTTACTGCATCAGCTAGCTTGTTAACACCAGTTAACATTTTTGATCTAGCATCTGATCCAAAAAATATATTTTTTGCAGACATTTTTTTATCCTCTCTTAATTTTTATTTCTTTTTCTTACCTGAAGTTATAATTCCCATGATGTCAGATTCTTTCATTATCAAAAAATCATCACCATTCATTTTTACTTCAGTACCAGACCATTTTCCAAAAAGTATTTTATCTCCTTTTTTGACATCCAAAGGTACTAGTTTTCCTGTTTCATCTCTTGCCCCAGAACCAATTTCTAATACTTCACCTTCCATTGGTTTTTCTTGAGCAGTATCGGGGATAATTATGCCCCCTGCTGTTTTTTGATCAGAGTCCACTCTTTTAACTAAGACTCTATCATGTAAAGGTCTAAAATTCATATTTCCTCTTTTGTTAACTAATTGAAATTAAAACATTTTTTATTAGCACTCTCTTTATGAGAGTGCTAGTTATTTAAGCATTATTAAAGTCTATTCAAGAAGAAAACAAAAAAAAATTTGAATTAATCAAAGTTATGATATTTTAAAAAAAATGGTATTTTTTAATGTTTTTTTAAGAACTCTAGGTTTTTTATGTGCAGTATTAATTTTTTTAATCATAGTTAATATTTTTCTACATTTTTCTAATGATTTGCAAAAAAAACATTTTGTAATGACCGATGGCATCGAAAGTTCCAATAATATAATCGCAAAAATCAATTTGAATGGACCAATTTTTAATAATAACAGTAATGTTTTTGGAAACAATCTTTATGATTATATAGACCCTGCTCAAGTAAAATCTTATTTGGAAGAATTAAAACAGCTTAAAATTAATACGCTAATTATAAATATTAATACACCTGGAGGAACTGTTAGTGCTACGGCTGAGTTAGAGCAAATAATTTACGAATTTAAGGAAGGCACTAATACTAAAGTATATTTTTTTACAAAAGAAATTTTAGCATCTGGTGGATATTGGGTTGCTACTACAGGTGACAAGATATTTGCATCATATGGATCCATTATAGGTAGTATAGGGGTAAGTGGACCAAGTTGGTTTTATTATAATACGCCATTAAGTTTATCTTCTGGAATCTTTGGTGGATCTATTGAAACTAAAGATGGGATAGAAGTATTTAACCACAATGCTGGAGAAGGTAAGGATTTGTTTAATCCATATAGGCGACCTAAAAGTAATGAAATTGAACACTTACAAAATATTGTTAATGATGTTTATAATGACTTTGCTGATAAAGTTTCTAAAAGTAGAAAAATTGAAATTTCCAATATAAAAAATGATATTGGGGCTTTAATCTATAACAGCAATCAAGCAAAAAATAATTTTTTGGTTGATGATATTTTGAGCTATGAAACACTTCTTGAATTAATCATTAAAGAAAACGAATTTGATGATTATAAAATTTACGAAAATAAAATTGTTAATTCCTTTCTAGGAAACTTATTAGCTAAATACAAAGGTCAACCTAGAAATAAATATTCTTTCGAAAAAATTTGTAGAAGTTTAAAAACCAATATCAGCGTTGTAATTCCAGTTTATTTGAAAAATTGTTGAATTAAATTACTTTACTGAGATTCTGAATTTTAACAATTAGATTTTTATAGTAATTATTTTGAGATAAAACATTAGTGTGAATATATTTTTTTGCTATAGGTGAATGATTTTTAACATCAACTGTATCAGCGATTATTTTATTATGCTTAAGATTATTCATTAGTGCTAAGTTTAAATATCTGTCTTCAAGTGTTTTCTCGTTTTCGTTAAAAGAAGGAGTTATTTCAAATATTTCTGTTCCGGGTTTACAAAAAATAATATTTGCTAAATTGGAACCATGAGGAGCAATTATCTTTTCAGCGTTTGAAAAAATTTCTATCTGCTCTTCTATTTCATATAATTGAGGGTTAATAACTCTGTAACCTCTTTGGATTAAAAGTGTTACAACGTCACCTTCATTGATAATTTTTCTATAATTAGAATCTTCTCTGGTAACATATATTTTCTTACTTAACTCTACATTGGTTTTTGGATTTAAAAAATTTTTTAGTATTTCAATAGAATCATTAATATTTAAAAACTGTGGGAACTCCGATTCTATAAAGTAATAAAAATTATCATCTAGAAAAACAAAAGTGAATTCAATGTTTAGAGATTTTAGAATACTTCCAATGAAATTTCTATATTTATTTGATGAGTTTCTATGAATTGCTATTTTCAGATTTGTTTTTTTATTAAAGAAAATTCTTGGAAGAAATTGTATTAAATTTGAGTAATAATTATTACCTGCATTTGATCCAAGAATATAAAGGTCTTTAAATCTTTTTAATGATTTTTTATTTTCTTTAAAACTATCAAAAAATTCTTGCGAATAAAAATGAGAAGTATTGTTAATATCTCTAGTAAATAATGATGAAAATGTTTTATTATTCTCAGTAATTGGAAAATAATAAAATGAATCAGAATAAAAATTACCTTTAAGTATATTGCAGTTTATTGATAAATTATTAAAATTTGCATTAGCAAATAAATTTGATAAATTTTTATCACTTTTTATTTTTGTGGAGTTTATATCAACTATCATTTTATTATTTTATTAATACAGATTTTGACCAATTTATATAATAACATTTTTTATTTTTGGCGCGCCTGAGAAGAGTCGAACTCCTAACCTTATGATCCGTAGTCATACGCTCTATCCAATTGAGCTACAGGCGCTAATAATATTATACACTTTATATAAATCGTATGCTACTTTATAAAAATATTTGCATGCAGTTTACATTAGTATTCATTTTAATTATAATTTATTGCCAAGTAAGCATTGCAAATATTGGTAAGGAAACTGGCCTAGAAATTCCTAGGTACGTATCTTTAAAATCTGATGATGCAAATATCCGAGTTGGTCCTAGTAAGAATTATCCTATAGAAATTAAATACATAAAAAAAAATTACCCATTAAAAGTATTAGAAGAGTATGAAGAATGGAGAAAAGTAGAAGACTTTAATAGAAATATTGGATGGATTCATAAAAGTTTGATATCCGGTATTAGAACAGGAATTGTCTTATCGAATGATAATAAAAATATAAAATTATTAAACACTTTAGACGGTAATGTTATTGGAGAAATAGGAAATGGAAATATTGTTCTTTTGGAAAAATGCAAAATTAATTGGTGTTTAGTTTCATTAGGAGATTTCGAAGGATGGATGGATAAAAAATATATTTGGGGTGTTAAAGAAAAAGAAATAATTAAAATTAGCATTTTCCAAAGATTTGAAGATTTATATTGGAAGAGTATTAATTATCTAAATAAAATTCAAAAAGGAACTTAAAGTTGGCTGGGGCGGTAGGATTCGAACCTACGAATGCCGACTCCAAAAACCGGTGCCTTACCGCTTGGCGACGCCCCATCATTTTATTGATTTCATTTAGTGCATATATATACTTTATGCAAGAATGTTAAATATCACTTGCCATCAAACATTTTGTAATTAGCTTTTTCTAGCCAATTTTTATTTGGTTCAATCCCCCATCCTGGCTTATCATCAATTGTAATATATCCGTCTTCAACTTTTGGATAATCATAATATATATTATTCTGCCATGGATAAAAATCTTCACCCTCAATAGAATATTCCAAATATGGTCCAGCATTTTCTATAGCTGCTAATAAATGTAAGGTAAAGATTGTAACTAAAGACATATTAGCTGCATGAGGTGTGCAAATCATATTTTTATTAGATGCATATTTTGCAACTCTTAAGGTTCTTTCGATCCCACCTAAATATAAAATATCTGGTTGTATTATATTTACAATATTTTCATCTATATATTTTTTAAATATTGTCATACTATTATCTTGTTCGCCACCAGTTACATTTAATTCTAAACTTTCAGTTACTTTTTTAGTCCATTCGTGCTCCCAATAAGGGCATGGTTCCTCGTAATGAATTATGCCATTACTCTCTAAAATTTTCCCAATTTCAATTGCTTTATCAGGAGTATAACAACTGTTAGCATCAACTAACAAGTCAATATTTGCAAAATTTTTTCCCATTAATGAAATAATTTCCTCTGTACGCCCTTCCCACTCATCTAGATTTCTTCCAACTTCAGAGCCAATTCTAAATTTAAAAGCATTAAAACCACAGTCATCTATCAATTTCTTAAATCTATCAACTTCATCTGCTGGTGTAATTTGTCTTTTCATGCTTGAACCATAAACTCTTATTTTTTTTGTTTTACAATTACCAATTAAATCACAAACAGGTTTATTTATTAATCTCCCATGTAAATCCCAGATAGCAGTATCCAAACCTCCTAATGCTCTACACATATAGGTACCAGGAAACTTGTGTTGCTTATCATAAACAAGGTCTATTAAATTACCTAAGTCATTTAAATTTGATATGTCAGCTCCAATAACAAAAGGAGCAACTTGACGATATAGTACCTCGGTACTTATATCTGAATTATAAGGAGATATTTGTCCCCAGCCAAAGTTATTTGTATTAGTTGTAACTTTTACTAAAGTAACACCCTTAATAAATTTACTATCTGTAAATGTCTCAATCTTTGTAATTTTCATTTATGATCCCTTACTATATCAGCACATTTTTCACCAATCATCATACATGCTGCATTTGTGTTACCTGAAATAAGATTTGGCATTACCGAAGCATCAGCTACTCTTAAATTTTGGAATCCATGAACTTTTAGTGAACTATCTACAACAGAATCTTTATCACTAAATCCCATCTTACATGTTCCCACTGGATGATAAGTAGTTTTAGAATTTTGTCTTATAAAATCAATTTTTTCATCTTCAGAGTTTATATATTGGTGTGGACCAACTTTTTTTTCAACAAAATTTTTTAAGGGTTTTGTCTGCGAAATTTTATTTGATAAATTATATGCCTTTAACATTGTAAATAAATCATCATCGTGATCAAAGTAATTAGGGTTTATAGACGGATGCTCTAGAGGATTAGTTGATTTGATTTTTACAAAACCTTTGCTTTTTGGTCTTAATACACATGGAGCAATTGTGAAACCAGAAAAAGGATCAGGTTCAATAGAAGCATTCTTTGAATTACTCAAATTAGAAGCTGTTAACGGTAGAAAATAGATTTGTAAATCAGGGGTGTTTATAGATTGTTCAGACTTAACAAAGGCTCCTGCTTGGTTAATACTTAGTGTTAACGGTCCATTTTTAAATAAAAGCCACTTTAGGAAGTAAAATATTTTATTTGTGATTGGTCGTAAATCGTCATTTAGAGATTTAATATTTGTTTTATAATGTAATGCTACGTTAAGATGATCTTGTAGGTTTTGTCCAACGTATCTAAGATGTTTCACTTTATCGATATTGTAATTCCTTAAATCATCCTGATTCCCAACACCAGATAATTGTAAAATTTGTGGAGAAGAAATAGAGCCTGCACTTAAAATTATCTCATCGTTACAATTTGCTACAAATTTTTTATTATCTTTTAAGAACTCAATACCAGTAGCAATATCATCTTTAAATATGATTTTTGATACGTGTGAAGAAGTTATTAGTTTAAAATTTTTATTTTTGATTTTTCTCAAATATTCTTTTGAAACATTACTTCTGACACCTTTGTTTGTATTAAGTTGATATAAACCTACTCCTTCTTGATCTTGACCATTAAAATCATCATTTTTTTTAATTCCTAAATTTATACAAGATTTTATAAATTCATCTGTCAATTGATGCTTTTCTTTTTGAATATTAGAAATTTTAATTTTTCCATCATCATTATGATAAGATGTTTTTCCTAAATAATGATTCTCAAGTTTTATAAAATAAGGTAATAAATCCTTCCAACTCCAATCATTTATTTCCCAATTATCATAATCTTCTTTTTGGCCTCTGATATAAACCATTGCATTAATTGAACTTGATCCTCCAAGAATTTTTCCTTTTGGCCAATAATCTCTTCTATTATTTAAGCCTCTAATTTCTTCTGTATAGTATTTCCAATTAACTTTATTATTATTAAAAAGATAACCATAACCAGCAGGTATTTTAACCGTAATATTATTGTCATTATTTCCTGCCTCTACAAGTAATATTTTTTTATTAGGGAAATACTCACTCAATCGATAAGCTATTATTGAACCTGCAGAACCAGACCCAATAATAATATAATCATATTTTTCAACAACCATAATCTATTTCCAATTTTTTTTTGCTATCCTTAAAAAATTTTCTCCCAGTATACCTTTGATATCTTTTGTTGAATAATTTTTCTTTATTAAAATATTTGTTACATCTAATATTTTTTCTGGTTGAAAATATATAAATCCGTTCATGTTATTTAAGTATTCTTTTGGTAAACCAAACTTATTTGACTTAACTTGTCTTAGAAATTGTTTTTGATAATACACGTAGTCTAGTCCCAACCCGATATGTTTTGGACCAACTAAATCAGTTATATATTGAATATTGTTTACAAAATTTTCAGGAGATATGTCATTATTTTTTAGAAAATGCCCAAAACCAACTATCCCAATTAATCCGCCTGTTTTTGCACATTTTTTTATTTGTTCATCAGATATATTTCTATTTGTTTTTTTTAATTTATTTGGATTAGAATGAGAAAAAATTACAGGTTTAGTTGATAATTCTATTGCCTCAATTGAACTCTTATATCCTGTATGTGTTAAGTCTACTATCATGCCAACATTGTTCATTTCTTTAATCAGAGCTTTTCCATAGATACTAAGACCTGCATTAGCTGGTTCAAAACATCCGTCTGCAGCTTTAGATCTATAATCTTTTGCTAAGAGCATGTGTCTGATTCCCAAATCATAAAAAACTTTTACGTTACTCACTTTTCCACCAAGCATCTCAGAACCTTGAAAATGAAAACCTAAAGAAAGTTTGTTTGAGTTTTTAGCATTTCTAATTGTTGCTATATTGTCTGCAAATACATAATTTTTATTTTTTTTTATATATTTTTTAACTTGTTTTATGTATTCAATTGTTTGTTTGGTATTCATTCTTTCAACACCCACACTTAGACTAACAAACCCAAATTTTGATTCATAATATCTTTCTAAAATATTATCTTTATTTTGAGCTTCAGGAACCCAGGGTAGAGTTAAGTCACAAATAATTGATTGGTTATATAAACTTGATTTATTTTTCATTTTTAATTTTCAGTATAAAGTGTTGATTTATAATTTATATTTCTTTCTTTTATATTTGGTAAATTTGATAAGAGTGCTTTTGTGTAAGTGTGAGATGGTTTTGAAAATACTTTCTTTGAGTTTCCTAGTTCAACAATCTCTCCAAAATACATAACCGCTACTCTATTACTTACATAATTTACAACACTTAAATCATGACTAATAAATACAATTGTTAAATTATTTAGTTTATTTAATTTTAAAATTAGATTTAAAATTTGTGCTTGTATTGAAACATCTAAAGCTGAAACAATTTCATCACAAATCAAAACCGATGGATTTACAGCAAGAGAGCGAGCGATAGCAATTCTTTGTCTTTGGCCACCAGAAAATTGATGAGGATATCTAAACATTAGATTAGGGCTTATTCCACAATCATTCATTAATTTTGCAACGTATTCTTTAGATTGTTTTTTTTTAATAATATTATGAACAATCGGTGCTTCTGCAATTATGTCTATAATTTTTTTTCTTGGATTTAATGAACTATAAGGATCTTGAAAAACCATCTGGATATCTAAAGATGTTTTTTTTGTGTAAGATATTTCTTCTTGATTATAGAATATGTTACCTGAATTCTTATCTAATATACCTGATATAATTTTGCCAAGAGTTGATTTACCACAACCTGACTCTCCAACTACTCCAAGTATTTCACCTCTTTTAATATTTAATGATAAATTTTTTATAGCTTGATTAGTTTCTAAATTATTTTTATTTTGTTTAAAAAGTGAAATAAAATTTGAAACTAAATTTTTTCTCTTTTCATATATTTTAGAGAGATTTTGAACACTAATAACATTATCATCTATTACTCTTTCTTCATTAACATTATCTTTCGGAATAGAGTTAATTAATTTTTTTGTATAAGGGTGCTGTGGATGATCTAAAATGCTATCGACCCCTCCAGTTTCAACTATTTTACCATTATACATAATGGAGATTTTATCTACTAATCCAGATAATACTGATAAATCATGTGTAATCCATATTAAAGCAGTATTATTTTCCTTACAAAGTTTCTGTGTTAAATATAGTATCTGAGCTTGAGTTGTTACATCAAGTGCCGTTGTTGGTTCATCTGCAATAATAAGTTTAGGTTTATTAATTAACGCTATTGCTATTGCAACTCTCTGTCGCATTCCTCCAGAAAATTCATGAGGATAATATTTTATTTTTTTTTCAGCATCTTTGATACCTACTTCAATAAGCGCTTGTACTGCAATATTTCTAGCTTTCTTATAATCAATTTTTTTGTGGGCTAAAATTGCCTCTATCATTTGAGTTTCTATATTTATGATTGGATTTAACGACATTGTTGCATCTTGAAATATCATTGAAATTTCTCTTCCTCTAATTGACTGCATTTCTTTTTCATTAAGTTTTGTAATTTCTTTTCCATTGAAGTGAATTTTTCCCCCTACAATTTTTCCAGGTTCTTGTAACAGATTAATAATTGATAATCCCATTACAGATTTTCCTGATCCTGATTCACCCGCAATGCCATGTATCTCACCAGATGGTATCTCTAAACTAATATCGTCTACAGCCTTAACTATATTATCTCTTGTAAAAAAATGAGTTTTCAAATTTTTAATTTGTAAGATCATATATTTAGCCTCGGATTTAGTAAAATTCTTAATCTGTCTGAGAATATGTTTATGCTAACAACTGTAATTAACAAAAATAAACCTGGATAAAGACTCATCCAATATTTACCAACAATAATATATTCATACCCATTTGAAATTATTAAACCAATTGAAGGTTCGGTTATTGGCAGACCTACTCCAAGAAATGAAAGTGAAGCTTCAAGGGTTATTGCAAATGCTAAATTAATAGTACTTAATACAATGATTGGAGGAAGACAATTTGGTAATAAATGTCCAAATATAATTCTAGACTGAGGTAAACACAAACATCTAGCAGAATAGAAATAATCTTTTTCTTTTTCTGATAATGCAGAGCTTCTTATTACTCTTGCAAAAGTAGCCCATTGACTCATAACTAATGCAAAAACAACGTTTTCTAATCCACGTCCAAGAATAGACAATAGGACAAGTGCAATTAAAAAACTTGGCATTGCAAGAACCATATCAGCTACTCTCATAATAAAATTATCAACAAAACCTCCAAAATAAGCACTTACAACTCCTAAAATTATTCCAACTATCAAGGAAATAATTACACTTAAACTTCCAACATAAAGGCTTATACGTAATCCATAAATAATAGCACTTAATAAATCTCTTCCCTGATCATCAGTTCCAAGAAGAAAATAATTATTTTCATAAGCTTGTGACAATGGTGGTAACAATGAATCTAAAATATTTAATTGAGATAAATCATATGGATTTTGTAAAGTAATAAGTGGGCCAAAAATTACTAATCCTAAAATAATAATCAAATTAATAAAAAAAAATAATGCCAATTTATCTTCTGAATAAATTTTTAAAAAGTTGATAATATTAAATTTCATTATTTATCTGATATCCTTATTCTAGGATCCAAAAAAGAGTATAAAATATCTACAATTAGATTAACTAACATAAAAATAAAAACTATTACTAAAAGATAAGCAACAATAACTGGACGATCCAAAAGAGTGATAGATTCAATAATTAATCTGCCCATACCTGGCCAAGCAAAAATACTTTCTGTTATTACTGCAAAAGCAATTAAAACCGAAAATTGTAATCCAATAACTGTAACAATAGGGATCAATATATATTTTAATAAATGGAATGTGATTATTCTAAACCTACTTAAACCTTTTGCCTTCGCAAATTTGATAAAATCTAAAGGAAGAGTTTCTTGAATTCCAGCAAATGTTAATCTTATAATTAGCGCAAGAGGATAAAGAGCTAAATTGATTGATGGAAGGACAAGATGCTTCAGTCCGTCAAATGTCAAAAAACTGAAATAAAATCCAAATATTTCTATTGTATCTCCTCTTCCTGTTGAGGGAAAAAAATTATAGCTTACAGCAAAAAGCATAATTAAAATTAAGCCGACCCAAAAAGTTGGTAAACTAAAGAAGAAAATTGACGTTGCTAGAATTGACTTACTAACAAGATTATTAGGGTTTAAACCTGCAATCACTCCTAATGGTATTCCAAAAATGATAGCAATCAACAAAGCCGAAATCGTCAACTCTAATGTTGCTGGTAAACGTTCAAGTATAAGAGTGATAGCTGGTCGATTATGAACAAATGAGTAACCTAATTCACCTTTAAAAGCATTTTTTAAAAATATAAAATATTGCTCAAATAGAGACTTATCTAATCCCAAATTTTTAATTGTTTTTAATTTTTCTTCCTCTGATGCCTCTGGATTAATCAAAACATCAATTGGGTTACCAATTGCATAAACTGCTGCAAAAACTAATAGCGACATAGCAAGTAAAACTATAAAACTTTGAATTATTCTATTTGTTAAGAAAATAAGCATTGAAAAAAAATTCTTTAATATTTTAGAAGAGCATAGAAATTATGCTCTTCATATTATTTTATTTTAGTTAGCTTTTTTTACTAACATTACCTCAAAAGCTTCATCTGCTCTTGGGGTATAATCAACTTTATCAGTTGTTCCTACTGTCACAAACTGTGAATGAAGTGGAATTGCACCTTGATCTTCAGCAATGAGAATTTCCATTGCTCTCTTAAGGTGGCCTTCATATTCTTGCATATCAAAAGCTGCAGATGCTTTTTCTACTTCAGCATCAAATGCAGTATTTGAGTAACCTCCAGCATTCCAACTACCATAACCTTCCTCTTTAGTATGGAAAGCAGCACTTAATGACATTAGTGAAGAACCAGTAAAAGCATTGTCCCATCCAATCATAGACAAGCTAAATTCCTGTTTATTTAATCTTCCAAAATAAACTGCCTTTGGCATTGTCTCAACTTGCATTTTCAAACCAATTTTTGAGAGCATTTGAGCAATAGCTTGAGCTATCTTATCATCATTTACATAACGATCGTTAGGGGCATGGACTGTTAAACCAAAACCATCGGCATACCCAGCTTCAGCCATTAACTCTTTAGCTTTATTTATATTGAATTCGTTTTCAGGAATATTTTCACTATAACTAAAAAATCCTTTAGGAACAACTTGATTTGCCTCTTCAGCCAATCCATCCATAACTTTAGAAACAATTGCATCTCTATCAATTGCTAAAGAGAGTGCTTTTCTTACTCTTTTATCTTTTAATGGGTTAACTGACATCGCATTCCCATCATTATCAGTAACAAATGGTGAGTTGTCATTTTGTGTATCTACGTACAACCACAAAGTCCTTGCGCTTGCTCTTTTGGCAACTTTAAATCCATCTTTAGACTCAACAGCTGGAACAGATGAAGGTGATAATCCCTCAAGAATGTCAACGTCACCAGCTAAGAGAGCGGCTACTCTAGAAGCTCCATCAGGCATTATTTTAAAAGTTACATCATTAAAATCAGGTTTCACACCCCAATAATTATTATTGACTGTAATTTGATAATTGTCTCCAGGTGTATAGCTTTTAAATTTGTATGGACCTGTTCCAATAGCTACTTTTCCAGAAGCAAAATCCTCAGTTGTTGATCCCTCAACGTTACTTTTTGAAACTATTGCAACACCAGAAAGTCTCCTTAAAAGTAATGGATAAGGATTTTTAGTCTTAACAACTAAAGTATGACTATCAGTTGCTTCAACTGACTCAATCATACTAACATTTGATTCATAACTTGCAGGGTTATTAGGGATGTTTGGTATTCTGTCTATAGAAAAAATAACATCATCGGCGGTAAAATCACTTCCATCGTGAAACTTAACTCCTTTTCTTAAATTAAATTTCCAAGTTAGATCATCTAAATTTTCCCATGACTCTGCTAGACGAGCAACTATGTTTGCATTTTCATCTCTGTCAATTAATCTTTCAAAAATATATCTTGAGTAAGCAGCATTTGGTCCAAGATACAACCAATGTGGATCAACGGAAGGATCATGCGGTGTCGCGACCGTCAAATTCTCACTTAGTACTGATTTACTTAAAAAAATAATTGAAGCAAAAATGATTAAAGTTTTAAAAAAATTTTTTATCATATATCCTCCATAAATATATCTTAATTAAGCATTCAAATTTTATTATGTCAAATTTTATTAATTAAATTTCAAAGTTTGAAATAATCTTTAATTTGATATGCAAAATAAACAAATTTTAAGTATATTTTACGAAGACCAGAAACTGGGATTTTTTTTGGCAAACCTTTATAAACTTTGGAAATATTCATATTTCCAAAATTAGAACCGTAGATTATTTTTGAAAGTTGCATTCCAGACCATGGTGCTGAACTGACGCCATTTGCATGGTATCCAAAACTATAGAAGATATTTTCATCTTTAATTTTTCCAATGGAGGGCGCCAGTTTTGATGTAAATGCAACAAGTCCTCGCCAAGTAAAATCAATATTAATATTACCCCATTCAGGAAAAACATATTTAAAATCTCTTTCGATAATTTTAGAAATATTTTTGTGAGATTTATCACTGCCGTCAGTATCACCTCTTGCGCCAAATAAAATTCTATTGTCTGGTAACTTTCGATAATAATATAAAAGATTACGTGTATTAACTATTGGCGAAAATGTTTTAAAATTATGTAATGAAAGTTCTTTATTCGATAATGGTTTAGTTACAATAATATTTGAAATAATTGGAAGTATTCTAGAGTCTATTTGTTTGATTAAACCGTCTTGATAGAAACCATTTGTAGCAATTACAATTTTTTTTGTCTTAATTTTTTTATTATTTGCTTTAGCAATATAGAAATTTGATTTTTTTATCACAGATGTTATTTTTGTTTTATGAAAAATATTAACTTTATTTTTTAAAGCAGCTTTTAAAAGACCTAAATAAAATTTTAATGGGTTCAATGCAAATCCAGGCTTATAAGATAACGCTCCAAATTGTTCCTTACCAGAGTGTCCAATATTATTAAATTGCTCTTTATTAAAAATTTCAGATTCTATTTCAAATAATTTATTATAAATTTCGCTCTCCTTTATTAATTTGTCAAACTTAGATTCAGTATGTGCTAAAACGTAATTTTGGTTGCCCGAAATATCACAATTAATATTATATTTATCAATTAGACTTTTAGTGTAGTTTGTTCCTTCAATACAATTCTTAAAAAAAGATATTGTTTCTTCTTTACCATATTTTTTCATTAATTGATTTATTGTGAGTTTGGTTGGAGGTATACAACAAAAACCAGCATTTCTTGTTGAGGCACCCCAGCCTATGATACCTGCATCAACTATACATATTTTTAGATTATATTTATCAGATAAATTTATTGCACATGATAATCCAGTGTAACCTGCGCCAACAATTAAAATATCAAATTCCTCATTTTGACTGATAGTTTCTAAATTTGAAAATTCACCATGATTATTATCCTGTGCAAACCAATATGACTTAGGCAAATCATTAAAATTATATATGTCATTATGATACATGATAATATTATTACTATTCTATTAAAAAAAATTAAACATAAATTTAAAAAAACTATTTAAATTATAAATTGTAAGACTATTTGGATTAAGTGCTTACTAGTTATATAATAAAAAAAATTACCATTTGTTTTTTCTCAATATTCTTATTTTTTTCTTCTCAAAGTAGTGCCAATAATCAAATGATTTATGAAAAGCTTGCGCAAGATTGGACTAAAATATTTCCTGATGGTAATAGGAATGCAGCAGGGCCAAGATTTTTTAAATATATTTTAGACCAAAACTTAGAATATGAAGAGTTCATGCAATTTAATAAGTTATATTGTGCAGTTTCAGGATCTCTTATCCCTCCAGATTCTCAACCAGATGAAATCTTCCTTACAAACTTAGAAAATGATGAAAAAATTTGTGGCCAATATTATAAATGTTGTTGGCCGTGTTTATGTGATGTAATGAAATATTCTGAAACAAAAAAAATTAATATAGATTTTAAAGATCAATCAAAAGATATTTATGCAATTGTTATAGATAATCCTTGCAATAAAAATGATTTTCCCGAACTTGTAAATAGAAAATATTTTTGTGAGGGTAATGAATTAAATAAAGACTATACTTACTCAATAGATAATAAGCTTGTTATTGGGGTACTGCATAATGGAAAAAAATGTGATGCCTACGATTTAGATTATATAAAAAATGATCAAATAACTGGACCTATGTGTGAAGCTCGAAATAGCATGCCTCTTGAAGAGCTAAATTTTGGTATGGGTGACATTTTTATTAGATTGGCAAATTGATAATACTTGAAATGAGTAAGTTAGTTTTTATTTTTATAATATTAATATCGAGTATGGCTAAGGCAGAATTTTTCTCTAATATTTCAGAAATAATTGAAAATAATAATGATAGATTAAGTTATGGAGTATCAGTAACTGACTTTGATAAAGATGGAAACTTTGAATTTATTGTTGCTGGCTTTGGATACTCTAATTTAGCTCTTAGTTATAAAAATGGAAAACTAATAAATACAATTCAAGATCCTTTATTCATTGATGAAGATAGAAATACTATTGGTGTATCAGCTTGCGATATAGATCAGGATGGTTTTGAAGAAATTTACTTCTTAAATACTGATACTTATAGTGGGGAAAAAAAATACTCTGATAGATTACTGGATAACGATAACAACATATTTGATTATTTTGAGTTAGAAAAAAATTTAGAAAATTTAAATTTAACCGCAGGCAGATCTGTTGTTTGCGTAGATAGAAATGGATCAGGAAAGTACGGCATATATGTTGCTAATTATGGAGGCCCTACTAGATTTTATGAAATTGAAGAAAATGAAGTTAAAGATTTAGCTCCAATGCTTGGAATTGATCAAATAACTGGAGGCAGAGCTGTTATCTCAGGACATATAGTTTCTGATAATATGGATATATTTGCAGCTAATGAGAGAGGTCCAAATTTTTTATATAAAAATTCTAACGGTAGTTTTAATGACATTGCGATTGAAAGAAATGTCCAAGATACTTTTCAAAATGGTCGAGGAACAGCATTAACTGACTTTTTATACAGAGGAGAACTTGATATTGTAACAAGTAACTGGGAAGGTTTTCATCGAATTTTTGTAAAACAAAAAGAATCTTTTCTCGATATGTCTTCATTGGAATTTAGATCACCAAGTAGAATACGAACAGTTATATCAGCTGATTTTGATAATGATGGTTATGATGAAATTTTTTTAAATAATATAGGACAACCAAATAAACTCTTTCGTATTATTGATGAAGGAAACCTAGAAGAAATTAAATTGGATGCAGCACTTGAAGCACAAGGTCTAGGAACAGGTGCTGCGGTTGCTGATATTGATGGAGATGGAATATTAGAATTACTTATATCTCATGGTGAATCAGGAGCTCAACCATTGAGCTTATTTAAGTCAAATGTTTCAAATACTAATTATATTAGAATCAAACCTCTCAACACCTTTGGTGCTCCAGCAAGAGGTGCAACAGTTACCTTACATACAAATTTAAGAAATCATGCCAAGACAATTGATGCTGGTTCAGGATATTTATGTCAAATGGAACCAGTAGCACATTACGGTTTACGTGAAGGTGAAATCATTAAAAATATAACAATCAAATGGACGAATGGTACAATTGAAAGCTATGAAATTAGTGATATAAATAATACATTTGAATTTAAACAAGGAATATAATTTAAATGTCTATTGCCGAAACACTAAAAAAACCAGCTCCTCGTTTTCATTGGAAATGTAAACATACATGGAGAACAAGTGCTAAAAATACTGCTTGGTGTTTGCTAGGATGTAGTATTGGTGATTTTGGAACTATACTCTATTTTCAATTAACTGGAATTCCTTGGCCTACTCTTTATATTATGATCCTAGCAATCATTAATGGTATTATTACCAGCATCATTTTAGAGACTGTCGTTTTATCAAGACAAATGATTATCAGCAAAGCTTTTAAAACAGCCATAGGAATGAGTTTAATTTCAATGGTGTCTATGGAAATAGCCATGAATGCAGTTGACTGGATCATTATGGGTGGCGCTAAACTTGTATGGTGGGTAATACCTATAATGCTTCTTGCAGGCTTTCTAACACCGTGGCCATATAATTATTACAGATTAAAAAAATATAATATTGCCTGCCATTAATTAAATTAATTCATAAATGAATATTGAAATTGATTTAATTGCACATATTTCCATCCCATGATTAGAATATTACTTACATTACTATTTATAAGTTCCACTTCATTTGCCGCTGGCACTAGCTACGATGATAGTGAAACAAGCATTTCAGCTAGTGAACAAGTTACAAAGTTATACGATAAAGCTTACGAATTAGTTTATTACAAGAAATTTGATAAATCTATTAAATTGCTTGAAAAAATTGCTAAGCGTAAAGATCTTGGTGAAAAAAAAGCTGATGTATATAACCTACTAGGTTTTAGTTATAGAAAACACAGTGAGCCAAATCTAGATAAGGCCTTTGAAGCATATAGAATTGCTTTAGATGCAAATCCAGAACATTTAGGTGCACACGAATATCTTGGAGAACTATACATCACTCTTGGTAATATGAATAAAGCTAACGAAATGTTATTAAAATTAGAAACAATAGCTGGAACTAATTCTATGGAATATAGAAAATTAAAAACAGCAATTGATAATTCATAAATATAACAATTGCTCTTTATAAAAGAGCAATTTTAACTAATGATAATTTATACTCTTAATTTTTTTGTAACAATCCTTTTAGGGTCTATGATTTTCTTTATGGCTGTTGTCTCGCCCTCAGTCTTTGCCACATTAAGTACTAATGCCAGCAGTAAATTGTTAAGAATAATTTTTCCTCGAATGTTTTTATTTGGGTTTATAATAGCTTTTTTATCTTTAATCCTAAGTTATATTTCAGGAAATATTTTAAATACTATTTTATTAATAGTAGTGGCTGTAAGTTTTATTATTAATAGAAATTATTTAACACCGAAAATTAATAATTTTAGAGATAAAGAATTAGAAGGCGATAAAAAAGCATCTTCAAGTTTTAAATATATGCATTTGCTTTCAGTTTTATTATTTGTATTGAATTTTGTAATTCTAATTGGAATCGTAATTAATAACTACCTTAATTATAATTTATAAACTTTATCCAGTCCCACAGGATAAATACTCAAATTATTCTTACCTAATACATCACTTATTTGTTTAGAATGGATATCCAATCCACCCGTTAAAATTCCAAAACTGGGTAAAATAAATATTTTTTCATTATGTATAAAACATGTTTTAAAAATAGTTTTTCCTCTGTGTGAAATTTTTACTTTAGGATGATAGTGACCACAAATTTGAAATAAAGATGTTTCGATAGGTATGTGTGTAAATAATAATTTATCAATTTTGTAATTTGTAAAATTTTTAAAACCTTCAATTTGTATATTTTTATCATGATTACCCTTGATCCATATGAAATCAGTATTTTTCATATATTGACTAAGATTTTTATGATCTTGATCTTTTAAACTCAATATTGAAAAAACATCATGTAATAAATCACCAACTATAATTAAATTACTTGGTTTAATCTTATCTAAACTAACAAAAATTTTATTTAATATTTCTTTTGTATCATACGGAGGTAAGAATTGTTTATTCTTTGCATAACTAATAGATTTTCCTATATGTAAATCTGATACGATCAAAGTATTTAGTCTTTTCCAATAAAGAGATTTATCTGGGTAAGCATGAAATTCTTCATTACCAAAATTAATTAATTGATAGTACATTAGCCTCTTTTAATATTTCATTTTCTAAATCCTCTAAAATATATTCATCAGTTTCCTTTTTTGATAAATTTTCTCTATTTATTTCAAGAATAATTGGAACAGCCAATGGTGAGATACTTGTGAGTTTTTTTAATATAATTTTTTTATCAATTTTTTTTAAGATTTCTCTAAGTCTATCATAATCAATCATATTCTTTTTTGCGTCTTCATATGATGATTTTAGAAGAATATGATCAGGTTCATTTTTTTTGAGAACTGTATAAATTAGATCAGAACTAAATAAAACTTGCTTTCCAGTTTTTTCCATCCCTGGTAACCTTCTTTCTATTAAACAGGATATAATTGCATTATCTCTAAACAATCTTTTGACTATTGAAGTTTCTTCAAGATAATTATCTAAATGTTCATCTAACAAACCTAAATTTAGAATTGTTTTAATTTCTTTAACTTCTTTTAAAGACCATAAAACAATAGCATAATCATTTGCGACAAAACCTAGAGGTTTATAGTTTAATTCCTTAAAGCCTCTAAGCAATAAAAATCCTAGTGTTTGATTGGCATGCCATCCTGCAAAAGTATAGATAACAGTATAAAAATTTTTTTTTCGGGGGAATTGTTCTACTAGATATTCATCTTTTTTAGGAATTTTAGATATATTTTTTTGTCTTTTTAACCATTCAGTAATTTGCTCTGGATAAAAATCCCACATATTACTTTTTGCCAATAAAGCTCTAACTGAGTTAGCCAAATTTGTTGATAATGGCATTCTGCCTCCAGAGTATGATGGAATTTTTGAAATTAATGATTTACTTCTTTTAACTTGTACTAAATTATTTTTCATTGATTGAAATTCTAGTATTTGACCAGCAAATATGAATGAATCACCTTGAGAAAGATTTTGAATAAAAACTTCTTCTACATTCCCTAACGTTCTTGTTCCAAGTTTTATTTTTAACATCGGATTTTCAATTATTGTTCCAACATTCATGCGGTATTTTCGTGTTTCTCTTCTATTTACTAGCTTATAAATATTTTTATTTTCTCTCAATTGGAAAATTCTCTTAAATTGATCATAATTTTTTAAAACATATCCGCCATCTTGTATGAGATTAATCAATTGTTTAAAGTCATTAAGTTTTAATTTTTTGTAAGGATATGCTTTGATAATTTCTTTGTAGAGATCATTAATTTCAAATTGCCCTGCACAAGCCGTTGCAAAAATATGTTGTGCTACAACATCAAAACTTCCTTCTTTTAAATCTATTTTATCTAAGTTATTTTTTTTTATTTCTTCAATAGCTGCTTTTGCTTCGATAAATTCAAAACGATTAGTGGGTACTAAAATTGCTTTTGAAGGTGTATTTAAATTATGATTTGATCTTCCTACACGCTGTAATAATCTATTAATACCTTTAGGCGCTCCTACTTGAATAATTTTTTCTACATCTCCATAATCTAATCCGAGTTCTAAAGAAGAAGTCGCAACAACACAGTCAACTAATCCTTTGCTTAGATTATTTTCTACTTTTAAACGTAGGTTTTTTTCTAATGAACCATGGTGAACAGCAATTTTTAATTTTTTCTTATTAATTAGCCATAAGTTTTTAAACATATATTCTGCTTGCGCCCTCGTATTAACAAAAATAATAGTTAATTTTGATTGCATTATTTCTTTATAGATTTCATTAATAGAATACGTAGCCATATGACCAGACCAAGGAATACGTTCTTTTGATTCTAGAATTTTAATCTTAGGTAAAACTGAATTTTCATAAGAAACTATTTTTGGTTTTTTGCGGCAAAGCCATTTTTTAGCATCTTGTTTGTTTTTGAGAGTTGCAGACAACCCTATTCGTTGTAAATTTGGAGAGAAAGTTTGCAGTCTTTCAATATTTAAACTTAGAAGATCCGCTCTCTTATTATCCAAAAAAGTGTGTATCTCGTCGATAATTATATATTTTAGATTGTGAAAAAATTCTTTAGCATTCTCATACGAATTTAATAATGCAAGTGACTCTGGAGTTGTAATAAGGATATTGGGAGGTTTTTGTTTTTGTTTTTGTTTTTTATATGGTGTTGTGTCGCCTGTTCTTACTTGAAATGAAATATTTAAATCAAGATCTTTAATAGGTTTCTCTAAATTTCTCACAATATCGTTTGCAAGAGATTTTAAAGGAGAAATATAGAGCGTATGAAGACCTTTATATTTTTTAGATTTAATTAAATCATCTATTGGATTAATAAATCCTGTTAAAGTTTTGCCAGCACCAGTTGGAGCAAATACAACAACATCAGATCCGCTTCGAACATGCTGGAATGTTTCAATTTGATGTTGAAACCAAGACCATTTTTTTTTCTTCATCCACTTAGTTAGGGGGTGTAATGTTAAGGGATTCGATTTATTTATATTCATATGGATTTTATTAATCATCAGTTATTTATCAAAGATATAAATGTACATATAGATCCAATATTTCCCAAAAAAACAGCAATTATTACGCATGGCCACGCAGATCATGCCAGATTTGGACATGATCATGTTATTGCTACTAGGCAAACAATAGACATAATGAAAATTCGCTACGGAGATAAATGTGCGAAGAAATTTACTCCTCTTAAATACGGGCAAAAATATTCAATAAAAAACTATGATTTTACTCTTTACCCTGCAGGACATATTTTGGGGAGTGCTCAAGTTTTAATTGAAAAAAATAATCATCGTTTAGTCATCACAGGTGATTATAAAGTAGGAAAAGACGAAACATGTAAAAATTTCAAACTGATTAAATGTGATACTTTAATTACCGAAGCAACATTTGGATTACCCATATTTCAACATCCAGATCCCAAAGATGAAATTAAAAAACTCATACGATCCGTAAAAATAAATAAATATAATTGTCATATTGTTGGTGCGTATGCACTTGGCAAAGCACAAAGAGTAATGAATCTTTTACGACAGCAGAAATATAATGAGACAATTTATATTCATGGATCTCTAGAAAAGTTATGCCAATATTATTCAAAAGAAAAAATTAATATTGGAAAGTTTGAAAAAGTTTCTTCAAAGGATAAAAGCTTTTATGAGGGTAAAATAATTATCGCACCTCCATCAGCTTTAAAGGACCGTTGGTCAAGACGATTTCCTAATCCTATTATTTGCATGGCTAGTGGATGGATGACAGTTAAACAAAGAGCAAAACAACAAGGTATTGAATTACCTCTAGTTATTAGTGATCATAGCGATTGGAATGAATTACTAGATACAATTAAAAAATCAAATGCGAAAAATATTCTTATTACGCATGGTCAGGAAGATGCATTAGTTTATTATTGTAAGAAACAAAACCTTGTTTCAAAGCCCCTTTCCATCCAAGGAAGAAGTGATGAGGAAATAGAATGAAAAAATTTTCTTCCTTACTTCACAATTTGATTTTAACACCAAGTAGAAATACTAAAATTAAATTACTTCAAGATTATTTTAAAATACTTGATATCAACCGTGCATATGCACTTGCAATTTTATCTGACCAACTTTCATTTCAATTTATTAAAGCATCTAAACTCAAAGAACTTGTCTATGAACAAGTAGATCAACATTTATTTGATTACTCATATGACTATGTTGGGGATTTAGCAGAAACAATATCATTAATTTGGCCAACAAATAAAGAAGGTAAATCACAAAATTTATCTACCTTAATAGAAAATATAAAAAAAATTAAAAAGTCTGAAATTAATATAGAGTTTAGTAAAGTTTTGAGCGAACTATCTAATAACGAAAGATGGACTTTAATTAAAATTTGCACAGGTGGATTGCGAATAGGAGTCTCTGAAAGATTAGTAAAAAATGCTCTAGCGGATCTGTATAACAAATCTGTAAATGAGATTGAAGAAATTTGGCATGGTCTAGAATTTCCATACGAAAATTTATTTCAATGGTTAAGAAATGAAACTTCAAAACCAAAAATAGATTTTAAAAAATTATTTCACCCCATGATGCTTGCTAATCCTATTGATGAGGAAAAAGATTTTAAAAGACTGAATGCTAGTGAATTTCAAGCGGAATATAAATGGGATGGAATTAGGGTTCAATTAATGGTTTCATCAAAAACTGTATCACTATACTCAAGAACAGGTGATAATATATCATCTGCATTCCCAGAAATAATTGAAAATACTAAAGGTGATGCGGTCATTGACGGAGAATTACTTGTGGGAAGAAACTTTAAACCCTCCGGCTTTAATGATCTACAACAAAGGTTAAACAGAAAAAAGGCATCAAAAGATCTTCAAGAAAAGTTTCCTGTCTTCATTCGAGCTTATGATATTCTTTTTTATAAAGGAAAAGATCTAAGAAAATTATTTCTTTACGAAAGAAGAAAATATTTAGAAAAATTTCAAAAAGAAAATAAAACTAATCAAATTGATTTGTCATTAACTATAAAATTCAAAACTTGGAAAGAATTAACAAAATATAAAAATAATGTTCATGATGATTTAAATGAAGGTGTAATGATTAAACTTAAAAATAGTGAATATCTGCCAGGAAGAAAAAAGGGATATTGGTACAAATGGAAAAAAAATCCAAAACTAGTTGATGCTATTTTAATGTATGCTCAACGAGGACATGGTAAAAGATCATCATATTATTCAGATTTTACGTTTGGTGTTTGGAAAGAAAATGAATTAGTTCCTATAGGAAAAGCCTATTCCGGTTACACGGATAAAGAACTATTAATTTTAGATAAATTTATTAGAAATAATACTACCAATAAATTTGGTCCTGTAAGAGAAGTAAAAAAAGAAATTATTTTAGAAGTAGCCTTTGATGATGTCTTCCCCAGCAGTAGACATAAATCAGGTGTCGCCATGCGTTTTCCCAGAATTCATCGTATTAGATGGGATAAATTGGTTAATGACGTTATAAATATAGATCAATTTAAAAAAGAATTTAAAATAGAATGAACAAAGAGCTGTATAAAAAAATAATTTATGAATTTAATAATTCAAGTTTTAAAGAGTGTTACAATCTCGCAATAAAATTGAACAAGAATCAATATGATGAGAAAATTTTAAAAATATTAACAATATCAAGTTATAAAACACAACATTATATAGATGCAATTAAATACGGTCTTAAACTTTATACTTCAAAAAAAATAGAAAATAATCAACAAATACTTAATATTTTAGGTGTATCATATTCTATTAACAAAGATTATGAAAATGGTAATATTTTTTTTGAAAAACTTCTTTTGATTAATCCAAAAAATAATTCAGTAAAATATAATTTAGCATTAAATTATTTTGAACAAAAAAAATATATAGATGCAGAAAAGATTTTAAGTGAATTTATTTCTAAAGAAATTGAATTTGAAAATGTAGAACTTATTTATGGAATGATTCATTCTGAATTAAAGAATTATGATAAAGCAATAGAAGTTTTTGAAAATCTAATCAATAGAAAAAAAAAATTAGCAGATGTATTTTATAATTTAGGAATAATTTATCAAAAAATAAATAATTATACTTTATCCATCAAATATCTGGAAAAAGCTATTGAACAAAATGATACTAATCACTTCTTCTTTAACTCATTAGGAGTAAGTCAGCAAAAAATGTTTAATTACAAAGAAGCAGAAAAAAATTATAATTTAGCAATTAGTTTAAATAAAAATTATAGTAACGCATTTAGCAACCTTGGTTTACTAAAAAAAAGACAAGGTTTTTTTGATGATGCAATAAAATATTTTGACCAGGCATTAAATATTGAACCTAAAAATTCACAAATTCTATATAATAAGTCTATTTGTTTATTAGAAACAGGAAATTACAAAGAAGGTTTAAATTTATATAAATGGAGACAAAATGGAAAATATGCAAAAAATAATTATCTAGATTTAGATATTAAAACTATCAGAGATAAGAAAATACTTATCACTTGTGACCAGGGTCTTGGAGACACTATACTATTAAGTAGATACGTTTTATTACTTTTAAATTATAATGCTCAAGTAGTTTTCCAAATACCAAAATCCCTTAAAGTATTGTTTAAAAATTTTAATAAAGAAATTCATTTAACTAGTGAACCAGTTTTAAAGGAAAATTTTAATTATATATATTCACTAGGTGATTTATTAAAAATTTTTAAAGTAAATGAATTAAATATTCAAAAGAAAGATTCATACATAAATATTGATCATCAATGGATTGAAAAATGGGAAAATAGGATTGATAAAAGTAAATTTAATATTGGCATTGCCTGGCAAGGAAAAGAGGGGACTAGTCTTGATGAAGGAAGGTCATTCAGGTTAAATAATTTTCAAAAAATATCAAAAATGAGGAATATACAACTCATTAGTTTACAAAAAAATGATGGTTTAGATCAAATTAAAAATTTTTCAAAAAAAAATAAAATTATTAATTTTGATAATAACTTAGACATAGATGCAAAGTTTATGGACACAGCTGGAATAATGAAAAACTTAGATTTAGTTATAACTTCAGATACTTCCATTGTGCATTTAGCAGGAGCATTGGGTGTTTCTACTTGGCTATTAGTTCAAAAATATCCACATTGGTATTGGAGAAATATAAATGAAAAATCACTATGGTATGAATCTGTTAAAATTTTAAGACAAACGGAAAATCATAATTGGAAAAAACTATTTTTAGAAGTCGAATTGAAATTATCTGATATCTTAAAAAAAAATGTTAATTTTAAAAATATTTAAAATAAATTAAGCTTGTTATTCTCAGCTAAATGCGACCATAATTTAGGAAAATCCCTCTTAAATTGTATTTGGGCTTTTTCAGCCTCAGTTTTATTTTGAAATACACTAAAAATGCAAGATCCACTTCCTGTAAGTCTAGAAAATATTACATCTTCTAAATTATTTAAATAATTCATGATTTTTGAAAATTGAGGTTCTGTTTTTTTAAGTAATTTTTCAAAATCATTACCTGAATCTTGATCATTAATTTCTTCTAAATCAAAATCTTCATTAAAATCATAATCAGATTGCTTAAATGAATTGTACATTAATTTAGTTGAGCACGTAAAGGTTGGCTTAATAATTAAAAAATAATATTTTGGATATACCATATTTGAGATTAATTCTCCTTTGCCTCGTATTAAAGCATCTTTTTGATGCAAGAAAACTGGAATATCAGCACCAAGATTAACATATTCAAATATATTTTTTTTTACTATTAATTCTAAATTTTCTAAAATTTTAATTACAGTTGCAGCATTTGACGAAGCAGAACCTAATCCAGCTTGATAAGGAAAATTCTTCGATATAGTAAAAAGAAGTTTTGGCGCGTCTATGTTTAAGTAAGAGAAAAGTTTCTTTATAATACAGTCATCAAATATTTTTTTGTTAGGTGCAAAAGGACCTACATATTCCACTTCAAATTTATAATGAGGCTTAACTATTATTTCATCATAGAGATCAATAAAAGTGACACCAGTTCGAATATTATGAAACCCATCCTTTCGTTTATTGATAATTTTTAAAAATAAATTTATTTTTGCAGGTGATTTTTCAATTATTTTATCCAGCATTAATATTATCTAATTTGCTTTGAACATCTTCAGTTATTTCATCTTCTGGTTCAGCCAATTCTAGTGCTTGTTGCCAAAAATGAATTGCTTCTCTTTTTCTATTCATAGCATAATAAATATCACCAAGATGGTCTAGAGATATTGCTTCACCAGGGGCAATATCTATTACCTTTTCCATTAACCTTGCAGCTTCTGAAAGATTATTTTTTTTAAAATGAGCCCACGCTAAACTATCTATAATATAAAAACTATCAGGGTTAGCTTTGTATGCTTTCTCTAACATTTTTAACGAACGATCTAGTTTGATATCTCTTTCAACCCAGCCATATGCAAGATAATTTAATACATTTGGAGTACCTGGCTGTAGTTCTAATGATTTTAAAAAATCTTTTTCTGCAAGTTCCCAGTTATCTTTTCTTTCATAACAAATACCCCTCATGTAATATATGTTCCAAAGATCATCTTGATTTTCTTTAACCATTTCATCATAAATTTTTAATGCTAAGTCAAACTTTTTATTGTAACGATAAAAATCAGCAAGGACTCGTTTAAGTGAATAATTATTATTATTATTTTCAACTATAGATTTTATTTGTATTTCAGCTTCTTCGTAAGGACTATTAAACAAGTAATGACGAGCAAGATTATTCTGTGCATCAAGATAAAAAAAATTATTTTTATTAACTTGTTTGTATATATCTACTGCAACTTGATGCTGACCAACCTGATCAAATAACTCAGCTTTTATTATGATTGCTCTATCATTTTCAGGATCAATAATTTTTGCGAGAGATATATAAAATAACAAAAAATTATAATTTAAACGTCTTTGTTCATTATTCGAATAAGAAGAAGATACAATCTCAACAAGTGCCCTACTTATAGTATCAATATCTTTAAGTGTATTATTTGAAAAAAAAATAAATTCTAGTACTTCACTGGGTTGTTCTAAATTTTTTCTGAGCTCGATAATTTTATTAAATTTTTCTTCTTTATAAAATGATGCAGCTGAAATTATGAGAGCTTCAGCATTATTTTTGTCCTTGGTTAATATATTTTTGGCAATTTTTGATGCTAAATCTATATCTTCGGTAATTATAGCTGCGATAGCTTTATCCAAAAGACTATCTTCTGATAGATTTACTTTGTCTATATCAAAATTAAGAAGAGACGAGCTATAATCATAATTTTCATAAGCAGATTGAGAAATTAGAAAAGATGAACTAGTTAATGCAAAAGCACTAGAGTTAATTACTAAAATAATTGAGATAATTTGTAGTTTTTTAATTAAATTAATCATTTCAAAAATAGTAGAGTTACACTATGAATAGATAATTGTAATTTTCCATGAATCAATCAAATAAAAAAAATTTAGAATTTATAATTAATTCTGGGTTAAACTACTTCCTTCAGGATTCTCCTAGAAAATGGTTTGAAAATGAGAAAAAATTAGTGCAGTCTGATTTTAACAAAAATACTGGGGATAAAAAAACTCAAATTGATGAAGTTATAAAAGATTTAAAAAATCATAAATCTTCTCTTCAAAAATCAGCGACAAAGTTAGTAGTTTATGATGGTAACTTAAACGCAAAGGTAATGTTAATTGGTGAAGCGCCAGGTAGAGATGAGGATCAACAAGGAATTCCATTTGTTGGAAGAGCCGGACAACTTTTAAATAAAATGCTTTTGGCCATTAATTTAGAAAGAGAAGACGTTTATATTACTAATGTAGTTAATTGGAGACCACCTGATAATAGAACGCCTAATGATAATGAAATTCTAGAATTTTTACCCTTTTTGCAAAGACAAATTGATATTATTAAACCTAAATTTATCTTCCTATTAGGTGGAGTTGCAGCAAAAGCTATTTTATCAACACCTCTTGCGCTTGGAAAACTCAGGGGTAAATGGCATGAATACAAATCACTTAACTTAGAACAAGGTATTCCTACAATAGCTTCCTATCATCCTGCTTTTTTACTTCGATCTCCTCAGTATAAAAAACATTCTTGGGAAGATTTACAAATGTTACAAGAAAAAATTGAAAAATGAGTTATAAAAAATTTTCAATTTTTTGTTTTTTTATTTTTTTTGTAATTCTTTCGAAACAAATACATGCATATCAAAAAGATATAGTTATCAAATACGATAATATATTTTCATCAAAGGTTCTAAGCGATGAAGACGTTTATAATTATCAACAAGCTTACAAGTTTCAAGAAATATGCAAATGGAAAAGTGCAAATAATTTTATTTTAAAAATTAAAAATAAATCTTTGCTTGGACATATATATGCTCAGAAATTTTTGCATCCTAATTGTTATCGATCGAAGTATTTAGAGTTATATTATTGGCTCAAAAAATATAACGATCATCCTCAAGCTAAACAAATTTATAAATTAGCTATTAGACGAATGCCCGCTGGTTATAAAAGTCCAACAAAACCTTCTAATCCTATTGGTATAGAATCAGAACAGGTAACAAGTAAAAAAAATAGTAAATATAAAAGCTCCAAAAAACTATCGAATAGTCAGAAAGCTGAAAAAAGAAAATTAATTAATGGTATAAAATCAAGAGTTAATAAAGGATGGCCAACAGGAGCAGTACAACTATTAAACCAAAGAGATGTAGATTTATTATTAGATCAAGTTGAAATAGATCAACAAAAGGAATTAATTGCCAAAGGATATTTCTTAGCAAATAAAAATGACTTGGCAATTCAATATGCTTCTGAAGCTCTTGTTAATTCAGCAAAATATGTCCCATATGCAGCTTGGACCGCTGGTCTATGCTCTTGGAGATTAGAAAAGTATGAAAATGCTGCAAAATATTTTTCTCTTTTTTCGATAAGTTTAAAAGATGATGCGTGGCATCAAACATCAGGTAGTTTTTGGACAGCTAGATCATATGCAAAACTTGGTCGCTATGATGATATTAATTTTTGGTTAAAAAGAGCATCAAATAATCCAAATAGTTTTTATGGAATGCTTGCACTTGAAATCTTGGGCGTCGATAAAAAAATAGAATGGGTAGAGCATACTGATCTTAATAAAAATAATAGCACTATTTTAAATATACCAGCAGGAAAAAGAATACAGACATTGATACAAGTTGGATTTGCCGACGAATTAGAGAAAGAAATTGTTCATATTAATTCCATTTTAAATAGAGAAATAGCAAAGGAGTCTATTCAAATTGCTGAAAATTTCGATCTTGCCTATACACAATTAAAAATTGTTAATAAGCTAGAAAATTTTGGTATGGATGTTTCAACCTACCTATATTACCCAACAAGTATTTGGAAACCAAGAGATGGTTTCAAATTAGAAAAAGAATTACTCCATGCCTTTATGCATCAAGAATCTATGTTTAATATAAAAGCAAAAAGTAAAGACGGTGCCATAGGTTTAATGCAGGTCTTACCTTCGACGGCAAAATTTATTACCAAAAGTAAAGATGTAAAAAGAAGCAATAGTAATATTCTTAAAAATCCAGAAATAAATCTAGAGGTTGGGCAAGAATACCTTACGTATCTTCTGGATCTAGAGCAAGTTTCAAGAAATCTTATATTTCTAGCAGCAGCTTATAATGGTGGTCCAGGAAATTTACAAAAATGGAAAAATGAAACAAACTATATGGAAGACTCACTCTTTTTTATGGAAAGTATTCCTTCAAG
Organism: uncultured Alphaproteobacteria bacterium; assembly: GCA_902553005.1. Lineage (GTDB taxonomy): Bacteria > Pseudomonadota > Alphaproteobacteria > HIMB59 > CACPNW01. The sequence continues at coordinate 51,389 of CACDIK010000004.1, forward strand.
AGAAACAAGGTGGTTTATTGAAAAGATTTTAACAAAATATTGGATTTACCAAAATAAAAATAATAAGGAAATGCGTTCCTTAAAAATGCTGGCAAATGGAAATGATCCACTCTATTAATAGGTTATGCCAATTGATACTTCTTTAAATTTTGTTCCCATAAACATAGCTGTTATTACAATTTCAGATTCAAGGACTAAAGAGAATGATACATCTGGAGATACATTAGAAAAGCGCATTACTGATGCTGGTCATAATATGATTAAACGAACAATTATTCCAGATGATGTTTCTCAAATAAAAGATACGTTAGATGCAATGTCAAAAGAAGAAGAAATTGATTGCATCATTACAACTGGTGGTACTGGGTTAACAGGAAGAGATACAACACCAGAAGCTGTTAATGAAATTGCTAGTAAACATATAGATGGGTTTGGGGAATTATTTCGACAATTGAGTTATGAAAAAATTGGCACATCGGCTATTCAATCACGTGCTGTTGCAGCTTTAATAAATAGTACCTATGTTTTTTGCTTACCTGGGTCAACCGGTGCATGCAAGGACGGCTGGGATGAAATTTTACAATATCAATTAGACATTAGGCATAAGCCCTGTAATTTTGTTGAAATCATGCCAAGATTAAATGAAAAATAGTGACTGATTTTTCTATAGAGAAATCAATTGACGGACCTGTAGTTGGTTTAGATGAAGTTGGCAGAGGTCCATTGGCGGGCCCTGTGGTGAGTTGTGGATGTTATTTTTCTAATTATGATGATTTAGAATCAGAAATACCCATAACTGATTCAAAAAAACATACGGCAAAACAGAGAGAAAAATTATTTATATTTTTTAAAAAATTACAAAAAGAAAGAAAACTCCAATATTACTTAGGTTATGCAAGTGTAGAAGAAATAGATAGAATTAATATTTTGGAAGCAACAAAATTATCGATGAAAAGAGTAATAAATAAATTTAATTTTGAGAATCCCCATCTTATTATAGATGGAAACTTTTCATTACATTATCAAAATGAAAAATCTATTATAGGTGGTGATAAAAAATCTTTATCTATTGCAAGTGCATCTATTATTGCAAAAGTTCACCGTGATCGACTAATGAGTATACTTGATGCTAAATTTAAAGTTTATGATTGGAAAAAAAATGCGGGATACGGAACTCAAAAACATATTGATGCAATACATAAACATGGCATAACTAATTTTCACCGAAAATCTTTTGAACCGATTAAATCCCTGTTAAAAAAATAAATTAATTAAATTTGTCCATGCAAATATTGCATAACAAATATTATTTTATTATGCTTCAAAAAGATGCGACAAAAACTAAATATAAATTAGATTTCATCATTCCTCCCATTTGATGAACTATTCTAGGGGTCTACGGACCCCTTTTTTTATGTATTAGGGCAAAATTTAAGGTTATCCCTACCTAAAGATTCCCCCTGTTGATAACTCAATTGACCTGATTCCATATCTGCTTAAAGATTCTTTTTATCAATTATGAAGAAAAATCAGATCATTTTAGGCGATTCCATTAAGGAAATGAAAAAACTAAAAGATCATTCTGTTGATCTTATTTTTGCTGACCCACCTTACAATCTTCAATTAAAAGATACATTATACAGACCTGATCAAACAACCGTCGAAGCTGTTACACAAGATTGGGATAAATTTAGTACGTATAAAGAATATGATCAATTTACCAATGCGTGGCTTAGTGAATGCAAAAGAGTGTTAAAAAAAGGTGGAGCTCTTTGGGTGATAGGTAGTTATCATAATATTTTACGAGTTGGTTCTACGATCCAAGATGAAGGCTTATGGATTTTAAATGATATTATTTGGCATAAAACAAATCCCATGCCAAACTTTCGCGGTACACGTTTCACAAATGCGCATGAAACGCTGTTATGGTGCACAACATCAAGAGAAGCAAAATACACATTTAACTATCAAAATCTCAAAGAACTAAATGAAGGAAAACAAATGCGCAGTGACTGGTATATTCCTATTTGTTCAGGCAAAGAAAGATTACGTAAAGATAACAATCAACGATCGCATCCAACACAAAAACCAGAAGCGCTACTCTACCGAATTCTCTTAGCCTCAACAAACAAAGGTGATCTTGTTCTTGATCCATTTTCAGGAAGTGGAACAACTGCTGTTGTTGCAAAAAAATTACAGCGTAACTTTATTGGCATAGAAAAAGATAAAGATTACGTTAAACTTTCAAAAGAAAGATTAAAGAAAACCAAAGTATTAAAAGAAGATGTTGTCACTATTGCAAAAAGTAGAAAAGAATTACCAAAAGTTCCTTTTGGTGAATTAGTCGAACAAGGAATTATTCCACCCGGTGCCGTATTAACAGATAAAAAAGAACGCTTTAAAGCAACAGTTAGTATTGATGGAACTCTTAAAATAAAAGATTTAACAGGTTCTATTCATCAAATGGGAGCAAAAATACAAGGACTACCAAGTTGCAATGGATGGGATTTTTGGCATATGAAAAACAAATCCAAATCTATCCTTCTAGATGAAATACGATCTAACTACCGTAAAGATAAACTAAATTAATCTATAATAATTCTAGGCTCAAAAGGGTGAAGTTTTTCTAAACGCTCAACTGACCAAAGATTATCTTCCGTGACTTGGTTTAAAGAATACATTCCCTCCACATCGCCGTTAATATCAAAATCTAGCGATCCAGAAACACCTTCATAATTAATTTCAACACCGCGAAGTAGTAAAGCTCTTGCAGCTTCCCAACTACCAGGCCCCATTTTAATTCCTGGTGGATTAGCAACACTTACTAAACTTTTAGATAAATCTTCCTTAGAAATATTATTATGTGCCTGATGCTGTAGTGCCAAAGCTGCTAACATCATTGTATCAAAACTAATAGCGGAATAAGGAGAATTAGGATTAACGCCTGCGTTCAACATTATATTTGCGTATGTTTGAAATTCTTCTGAACTTTGCGAAGTTGCTTGGGCAACAATAGTTGTATTTTTATTTAATTGAATAGGAATATAGGAATAGATTAAATCTTTCACTTCATTCGTCAGCATACTATCAGAACCGTAATGATGTTTAAAAATGCCTGAAGTTTCTAGTTCTTGTAATCTACTTAAAACAGTATTGGTAAATTGTTCAAGTAAATTAACTGTTCGTTCATTTCCGTGAAGGAACATGACTAAACCTGGTTGATTATTGTCTATAGCAATATCAACAAATGTATTTATGAAGTTTTGATTGATCAGTGTCTTATCTGTCAGTAAAGTATTGAATAACACTATACCTTCTTGTTCGGTATAAACTTTTAAAAAATTTTGAGCCAGTGTAGAGTTATAATTATCATCACCGTAAAGAAGAATTATTTCTCTAATATTTTTAGATAGAAGATAATTAGCAATAGATGTTGATTGTTGAATATCAGATGGAATAGTTCTAAAAAATAAATCATTATCTTCAATTGTTGAAAGTAACGGGTAACTAGCAGAAGATGAGATTGTTAAAATATTGTCTGGAATAGTTGCTTGTTCAATAACTTTAACAGCACTTGTTGAACACGTCGGACCTAAAAGGATTTCTGGATCATTATTTTTTAAATAGGCATTTAAACTATCTTCTGTTTTAATAGGATCACATCCTGTATCAATAGAATCTACGGATATAAGACCTCGTCCTACTATACCAATCCCATCCGCATTAATGGTTTCTACAGCAACTCTTTTTGCTTCAGCAATTGCTTCAGCAATTTCACTAACAGGACCACTTTCTGCATAAAGAGCAGCAATTTTTACTTCTGCACTCACAAAGGTTGAGTAAAAAAATATGATCTTCAAGATAATTATCGTAAATATTTTCATTATGTGAGATGTTTTTATCATAAATTTTTAAAATGAAAATGTGGCATTGAGTAAATAGACTGGTCTGGAAGTAGTTCCCTCAACACTTTTATCAGCTTCTGCTACTTCAAAACTAATATCAAGACTATTAGAGTTAAGAGGAATTTTTAATTTAACACCGTATCCTCCACTCACCACTTCTGTTCGGCTAAACTCACCTGAGGCTGGTCGTTTATAGTAGGTAGCACCAACACCAAGATGGATATATGGTTCAATACGTATAGACTCTTCCCTTTTATCTTCTTCTCCTTCTAAAAAAGGATAAAAAGGTCTGCTCAATTCTGTTCGCAGAAAAAAACCTTGATCACCAGACATATTACCTGATTCATAACCAGACATTTGTCCTGGTCCTGTTATATTCATTTGTTCTGAGATAATTAAACCTCTATCGCTAACAAGTTTTTGAAAAACAAAACGTGTGTTCAATAAATAATCTCTAAATATTTGCCTATTCAAATTAATATCACTATTCCATTTTATAAAATTTAAAGTGGAGCCAACACGGGATAATGTTTTTGTATCTGATGTTTTATTTGTATACATAGGAGTACCAAACTTTAAAGCTGAGCTAGCTTTAAGCGAGAAAGAATCTAAAAAAGATAAGTTAGTAGTTGTATATTTTAACTCTAGAGCATTGTACTCATCGTAAAAGTTATCTTCTGTGATGTTAGGTAGTATTGAATAATCTCTTCCTTTAATCCATTGCCAATCTAATGAAAGATTATTTTTTATAAGCCTTGTATTTTTTATTTGATATTCAAGACCAAAGTTGATTTGTTTGGATTCCCCTTTTTTTTCTAGTCCGTTAGGTTCTGAATAAGATTCATTAACAGCACCAAAAAAGGAAAAGTCTGAGGCAAAAATTGGAAGTTTACCACCAACAAGATAAGCTTCTCGAAAATCTGTTCGTTTAATTATTTCTGTATCATCAATTGGTACATTAACACTATTTTCAGGATCTAAGACGTAGGCTGCATAAATATTTTCACCGTAACCAAAAGGACTGTTAAAACTTAAATAAGAAGTAAACTGATCTTTTCCTGCTGTTTCTGATAATCCATTTGAGTAAGTAAAATAACCATTTACTAATTTATGTTCAGCATTTAGTTTTAGTGAAGAAGTCCCAGGCTCCTCTCCTGCCTTAATTGTTGTTTCTAATTCAACACCTGGTAATTCTCGTGATTTAATGATCGATTTTTCAATGACGGGATATTCTAATCCTTTAATACCAATAAGTTTTTCAAAATATTTTTTAATTGGTTTAGAAATACGTTTATCTAGTTGTGAGTAATCAATTGTTTCAATTTTACCAGGGAAAACAATGGCTTTTACCTTAGTATTTTGTTCAATCGTTTGAGGCGGAACAATAAAACGTGTTAAAAAATATCCATTTAAAACATACAGTTGTTCTAATGCAATCAATAAATTATAAAAATCTTTTAATGTTATTGTTTTAAAAATTTTTGATTTAAATAAATTTTTACGAAGCTCAATCATTTCTTCGATTTCATTTTCAATTTCAATACCAACAAAATTAAATGAAATATTTTCTGCACCAGGTGGAATAACTAAACCTGTTTCATAAACAATATAATTACCAGTATTAGTAAAAACAGGATATGTCATAAATGAAGTAGAGATAAAAAAGATAAAAGATAAAAAATATCTCATTTATAACCTTTGGATACTAATTGCGTCTACCTGAGGAAAAGACGTAATGAATTCATTTTGAATTAAAGCAGCGTTAGACGCACCATCAACGGAGATAAAAGAAATTATTCGAGATACATCATCGAAAACATCTTTATTGATTTTTTCCCGTACTACAATTTTTTCTTTTTCTTCATCTGGTGCTACGCCTGGAAGAGGTGGTGTCGAAGCCCCAGCTAAAATATTTGCTGTTGGTATTGTTTCTAATGCACCAGAATTTTCATTTATTGTAATTGGACTTGATGTAAAACCAGATAATTCATAATTTATTGTAACATCTTTATCATTGCCAACATCTGCATCTGCAAAACTGCCAGAAGAACTAATAGAAAGATCAGAACCTGATAAGTTTAAACCCGATATAGTGCCACCACTTGTAGTGGCCGTCGTAGTTCCATCATATGTTTTATCATTTGCCGAAGCACCTGACACTGTAAAGTTAGCTGACATTAAAGATCCAGTTGTAGCCGTAACAGTTGAAAGATCAATATTTCCCATGCTAGCATTTGTTAATGTGCCTCCATCTAAAAGTTGTATATTGAGATCTTCAGCCGTCAAACTTACTGAACTAGCTACTACATCACCTGCTCCCGCATCTCTATCGCTATCAGAGACACTATTATCATTTGAATCACTTGCAATAATTTCTAAATTAGATGCGGTGTTAATATTGCTATTAATGTTTACATCTCTTCCTGCATGAAGGTTAAGACTACCCGTGCCAGTGACAGTAATGGCAGAACTAATAGTGATGTCAGTATTAGCTTGAAGAGTAACATCAACACCGTTATTCAGAAATTCTTCTAATTCTGTTTTATTAATTACGATATCATCACTTGCATAATCTGTATAAGATGTATTACCTCGGATAATTGTATCTGACCATAAAGATATATCGCCAGTATTATCACCCGCATCGCTTGCACCATCACCTTTAGCACTTCCTGCAACCATTAAGGTACCAGTATCATCTAGAGCAATATAATTTGGAAATGTGTCAGCATCTGCTAAAGTTGCTGTAGAAGTATCAAGTTCATTCGTACCTGTTTTACCAAAACCAATCGTATATTGTAAACTTGCACCAGTTAGAGAAGTATCTTCAAAACCAAATAAATAAATATCATCTTCAGCAAAATCTCCTATTGCTATTCTATTACCATCACCATCAACAGCAACTTGAGCCGCCCCCCAACCAGATATTCCTGAAGTATCATAATTTTTACCTCCAGTGTAATTATTCCCCATGGAAGCTTCATATGTGGCACCAGTGAAATTTGAGTCACTAAAAGTAAACAAGTGTACTGCTCCATAATCATCATTGGTATCATTTGTTGTATTATATCCATCATCTTTAGTTGAGCTTACCGCTAAGATCTTCCCATCTGCTGTTAAACCAAGGGAGTTTCCAAATTGATCATTATTGCTTAATATATCAAGTCCGTTATCACCTAAGTCCAAACTCTTTGTTAAAGTATTTGTAGGGGCATAATCTATTCCTATTGTTCCAACATGAGTTGGGTTGTTAAAATCAGTTGATGGGTTTCCATCACTATTTGTTGTTTGATCAAATGTGATTAAGTAAACTGCTCCAGCATTACTATGACCTCCATTTGCTCCATCATCTTTCATTGCTCCAACTGCAAGACGTGATCCATCATCAGTCAAAGATAATGAAGTAAAACTATCACCAGAACCAAGAGTACCAATTGATAAATCATAACTAGATGAATTATAAGTATGTCCGATTGTTCCTACGTGTGTTGGATTAGTAAAATTTGTATCATCAAATTTTATTGTGAACACTGAGCCACTATCAACCCCGCCTGATGTTGCATCAAGTTGTGATAAAACTAATCTATCCCCATCACCATCTAAGGCAGTTCTCCAAATATAGTCACCAGAAGTTAAATCATCTAAATCTAAACTATAAGTTCCTGTGTAACCTTTTCCAATTGTTCCTACGTGTGTTGGATTTTGAAATGCAGAATCATCATCAAAGGTAAATAAAAAAACAGCACCAGAATCTGATGAATTATTACCTGCACCATCAACTCTAGAAGCAACTATAGCCATTCTATTACCATCACTGTCTAAGGCTGTTCCTTGACCAAACCTATCATCATCATCAAGATCAATATCAAGAGAACTACCACCTGTACTTCCATAACCAAATCCAACTTTTCCGTACAAACTTCCACCAGTAAAGTCATTATCATTAAATTTAATGAGCATAACTTCACCACTATTAGATTTTGAATTATTATTTCCATCTGCCATCATTCCTGACATTACAAGTCGATTACCTGTTTCATTCAAATCTATACCTTCACCAAATTTATCACCATTATTTAATGAACTTCCAAGATCCAAATCTTTTGATCCTGTATAACCATTACCAATTGTTCCAATGTAGGTTGCGGATGCAAGATTATCAGTTAGAGTATATAAATTTACGGCTCCTGTTCTAACTTTGCTTTCACCAGATACAGATTGATCCCAGTAGCCAACAGCTAATCGATCTGCATCTTTATCAAACGCAACAGAGTTTCCAAATCGATCTCCATTAGACAGGGTTACAGCATGAACACTTGAGTCACTTGTATCAAGATAATCATAATCTTGTCCGATAGAGCCAACATAGGTTGGCGTACCTGTAGCAGCAGAAACAACGCTTCCACTATTCATGAACTTAAATAATCTTACAACACCCGAATTATTTTTATTATTATTTTTACCGTTATCTCCTGTAGATCCAATAGCAAGAAGAGAGCCATCATGATTAAAAGAAACCGCTGAACCTAATTCATCATCTTTTTTTGGAGTTAAATCAGTATGACTATTTGTGTCAAAATCATTTGAAATTACAGCACACTTATTGGTTTTCGCACAATTACTATTAGTGCTTAAATTTTGATAACCATTGCCAATTCGTGATACAACTTCACCGTTAGAAAAATCTGTATCATCAAAAGCAATTATAAATACTCCACCAACCTTAGATATGTCATAACTATTCCTATATTGCTTAAATCCATCATCACCTCTCAGACCAACAGCCAAAACATTTGCATCACCATCTAATGCTACGCTCGAACCAAATAAATCATAAGATTTTACAGTTACACCTTTTTTAGTAACTCCCTGTCTAAACAAATTTACATTCTTGGAGCCGGTATAACCACCTCCTATTCTTCCAACAATTTCACCACCTGAGTAAGAAGTATCATCAAAAGTTATTAAATAAACTGCACCAGTTTCATCTGAACCATTGTTTGCTGCATCATCACCAGTTGCTCCAACCGCTAATCTAGTACCGGTACTATTAAAAGATAAGGAGCGACCAAACTTGTCATTTTTTTGAAGATATGAATTGTCTATATCCTTTGCTCCAACGTATCCTTTTCCTATACGCCCTATAAGTGTTGCATTAGTAAAATTGCCGTCATCAAATTGGTACAAATATACCACTCCTGTTTTTGTATTATTTTGTGCTCCACCTTCTCTAGCACCCACAGCCATTAAAGTTGCATCATCACTGATTGCTATATCAGATCCAAAATTTCCACCTCTAGTTAGTTTAGGTTCCCCGACATTGGTTGATGATACAACGGCATAATCCTTTCCAATTAAGCCTTTATGAACCCAGTTTTGAGACGTTACACTAGTTCCAACAGTAATATTTTTTGGATCAAGTAATAATTGGCCACCCTCTGATATATTGACTTTTGATAATCCAACATGTCGTAATGTGTCTTTGGAGGAAATTTCAACAGCACCACCTATTATACCTGTTGCATCAATATTACCAAGCATAGTCGTTTCTAGATCACTCCAAATGATTGCTGTACCTGCATCGCCATTAGAAGAGGAAATATCAATATTCGATCCATCTGATATTAAAATAGTTTTTGCGTTAACAAGTGATCTTCTTTTACCCCACCTATCAATAAAAAGATCTTGTTGTTGGGTAGATCTGGTTAAATTATTATTACCTTGAAATTCTCCCCCAATACGAACTAACCCTCCATGGGTATTACCTGCTACATTAATATCAGTAGATAATAAACGAATGTAACCTTCAGACTCAATATCAATGAAACCACCTTGTTGACTGCCATTTGAAGACATAGAACCTGAAGACATAATGTTTGGTGCTGATACTAGAATATTACCACCCTTAGTATGTCCTAATGTATTAATTTCACTGCCATGACTTTGAATAATTTTATAATCAGATTGAATATTAATTTTACCACCAGCATTAGTAGAGGAAGAAGCATTTAGAGTTCCACCTAAAGATATTTCACCTGTACTATTAAAATTTATTGTTCCTGCATTTGCACCTGACACATCAACTTTACCACCAAAAGATAAAAAATTACCTTCTGCGTTAATTTTACCATTTTCTTTGGCTGTTAAATTTCCTGCAACGACAATATCACCTGCACCCCCAAGGGTAATGACGCCATTTTTTTGTGAGGCAGTTGTTGCAACAAGATTACCTGGAATATTGACAGCGCGCTGAACAACATTTTTAGCAGCGCCAACATCAATATCTATTCTATTTGCCGTTGATGTTCCTGCATGATTAATAATGGTATTTAATTCTTCTGCATTTTGATCAAGTAACGTTATCGCTTCACTAAATGGAACGCTTACTTGTAAAAATTTATCACCACTCAAGTCTAACGTAATTTCTTTTCCAGCCCCTATTCCAATTTTACCAAGGTTCGCATTAACCGTACCTTCATTATCAATGGCACCACCTAAAAGAGCAGTAAAACCTCCATCCAAAGTAGTAATAGAACCTTTATGAATAATAGAAGAAAAAATATTATTTACATTATCTGCTTTAAATAAAAATTTATTATTGAGAAAATCATCATTGGATAAAGCCAACGTCGATGCAGCAAAGGAATGCGCATTGATTGTTGCTGTTGACGTAAAGTAAACACCGTTTTCATTCACCACAAAAACTTTACCGTTGGCATTTAATGCACCAGCTAGTGTTGTAGGATTTCCAGAGACAACTCTATTTAGAGCACTTGCATTAATAGAAGGTTGATTGAAGGTTACACTATTTTGCGCGCCAATATCAAAACTCGTCCACTCAATAATTGATTGTTCGGAAGACTGGGTAATCGTCATGGAGTTTTGTGATGAAGTGATCGAAATATCACCGGAGATAACATTTTCCCCACTTGGAAGAGAGGCAGCGTAAACAAATTGTGTTTCTAAAAAGAGAAAAGTGAGAAGAAAAATAAAAGCATTTTTCATAAATGCTTATAGACTTTGAATACCTAAACCTTCAGTATTTGGAGCAGATTGTATGTTGGCTTCTCTTGCTAATTGAAGGGACATAGTGGAGCCAACTATAGCGTCTACAGATACGAAAGGAACAATTTTATTAATATCTCCAATCATATTTTCCACAGTGTCTCTTTGATCTCTACTAGTCACTGCGGCAATATTATTACCTTCTGAAGAATTATTTGAATTGCTACTTGATGAACTGCTAGAACTAGCTTCAGTGATTGCAGCGGTGACACTCTCGTTAATAGCAGTGCTACTTGTATCTGTTACATCCATAGCACTACTTAAATAGCCACTAAGATCATAATCCACTGTTGCATCTTTTGCAGATCCAGCAGTTGACGATGTAAAACTTGCTGTATTCACCACTGATAGATCACTACCAACTAACGTTAATCCTGAAACAGAACCAGTAGTGGAAACAGTCGCCGAGGTATTACCATCATAGGTTTTATCACTAACGCCAGCTCCTGACGCACTAAAGTTGGCTGATTGTAGTGTTCCTGTTGTAGCCGTAATAGTAGCAAGTTCAATATCCCCCATACTAGCATTTGTAATACCGCTTCCATTATTAAGTGTAATATCCAAATCACTCGCCGTTAAACTAATCGCTGTCGTCCCATCACTTTCGTAGGCTGCTAAAATATCACCGGTTCCGCTATCACGCTGGGCACTCACTACATTATTACTTGATGTGTCACTCGCAATAATAGCTAAATTACCAGAAGTACTAATCGACTTATTAATATCAACATCACGTCCAGCATGCAGACTTAATGTTCCTGTACCAGTTGTTGTAATGGCTGAGTTAACAGTAATATCACTATTTGCTTGCAACGTCACATTCACATTTGCATCAAGAAGATTTTTTAATTCTGTTGTATTAATAATCACATCATCGCTTGACGAGTCCGTATACGAATACCCCCCTGATAAAATATTTTCTTTCAGTAAAAGTGCACCACCAAGACCATAACCAGTGTTGCTATTATTGTAACCCAAATCCATTGGTGTACCTATAACTAACATTTTACCTGTATCGTCCATGGACATTGCCCCTCCTGCGTATTGGGTTTGATAATAATCAGTATTACCACTAATTCTTGATTTAAAAGTACCATTTGGAGTTATTGTTTGCTTTATTTCAGGGTTCCCAAAACTAGAATCTGAAAAACCAATTAGATGCAGTCTACTATCATCAGATCCACGACCACCTACAGCTAAACGGGTACCGTCCCCACTTAATGCTATGGTGACATGATGCACTTTTTCTGTCCAATAATTAGTATATGAAGATGCACTGTTATATCCACCAGATACTACATGACCCCAATCAAAAGTTTCTGGGAGTATTTTACTATTATTATATAGATATCCTGAATTGCCCGAATAACAACTTTGTGTTGCCTGACAAGTAATACTGCTATCATTTTCTGATGTAATTGCCCCTACATAAGTTGGTGTAAGAAAATTACTATCAGCAAAGGTGAAAAGATGAATGGCATTCTGCGACTTGCTTGCGGTATTTACCACAGATCCCGATGTCGTAACTACAGAATTACATACACTTCCAGCGTTAGCATAAGAATTTGAACAATTAGCATAATTATGGAGAACGACCAACTTTGTTGCATCATTTGATAATTCTATATCCCAACCAAAATAAGATCCACTAGCTCGCCACATTATTCGATTATTTTCAATTGGTGCATCATAGCCAATATCTAAACTATGGGAGCCAGTGAGATCTATACCTTGCATATAACCAGTATTACCCTTACCAATTCTTCCCGTAAATGATGGCGAAGAGAAGTTTGTATCACTGAACGAAATTAAGTTTATTCCTTCACGTTGTTGAGCATTTGTTTCCATAGTAAAATCTTGGTAAGTTAGCGCCAAGCGTGAACCATCTGCATTAAGTGCAACGTCTACGTGATGACCCCATGAACTAGTAAATTCAGATTCTCCAGCGTACATATCAAGATCATTCGAAGTAAGTGGGATATCAAAACTAGAAAATCTAGTTCCTATTATGCCAACATGTTGGGGGTTAGAAAAATTGGTATCATCAAATTTTACTGTTCTTACACCGGGTATAGAGAGAGCGGTGCCTACCGTGTAGTCATTAATAACTGAATTTCTTCTTATCGCGTCAAAAGAATAAACTAAACGGTCGCCGTCTTGATCAAGTGCAACGTTACGCATATACATACCTGACGTATCAAGATCATTACTACCGCTTGCCCCATTATATAACTGTCCTCTTAATGTTGCATTACTAAAATCCGTATCATCAAAGGTAAAAAGTAAAATTCTACCTGTTTGACGTGGACAACCCCAACCACAATGAGTGGGTATCTGTACTGATGCTATAGCTAAATTTTTTCCATTACCACTTAATGCAACACTAGATCCAATTCTTGTGGTTGTATCAGAATAAACAATAGTACCACCTAAACTACCCTCACTACTATTTAAATCATAGTCCTTACTGCCGGTATAATCAAAACCAATCACGCCTTGTAAAGACCAACTTTGAGATCCAGCAGTATCACTGATGGTAATATTTTTGGGATCAAGAAGAAGATGACCACCCTCTACCATCTTGATATTTTGTAAACCTAAATAACGAAGAGTATCTTTTGATGAAATTTCTACTGAACCTCCTTGAAGTCCCATTGCATTAATATGCCCTAACATGGTTGTCTCTTGATCACTCCACAAAATTAGTGTGCCAGGTGTATGATCTGATTCAATATTGAGGGTTGATCCATCATTAATAAAAAGTGTGTTAACATTTTCCATTGTTGGTACATTTCCCCACCTTGTTACAAATGTTTCTTCTTGCTCATTTGTTCTAGTGAGATCATATCCTCCTTGAAAGGCACCCCCTATGCGCACAAGCCCTCCTTGTTGTGATCCTGAGGCAGTAATATCCGATGATAGAAGTCGAATAGAATTTGTTCCTTCTATATCAATGCGACCACCCTTAGCCGTACTCCCATTTGATGACAGTGTACCTGAGGAAATAATCCTATTACCTGATAATTCTATTGATCCTCCATTTGTGCCATTAGCGGAAATAAGACTTTTATCCATTTGCATGATAGAGGGTGATGTAAGTTCTATTACACCACCAGTATTGTTTTGAGAGTCAGCTAGAATAGATCCAGAAACAATAAGTTCTCCTTTACTCGTAATTGTAATGCTCCCAGGTAAATCATCTGATACATCTATTGTTCCACCAAGAGAAAGAGTATCACTGGTAATATTAATGTCCCCTGTTGACGTTGCTTTGAGAGATCCATCAATTTTAATAGTTCCACTTCCTGATAAAATAATTTTCCCATTTTGTTGTTCAGCTTTATTTGCAATCAAAGAGCCAGGAATATTAATTGCATTCGATAAAATATTTTTAGCTGTTCCAACATCTAACTCTATAGTGTTTCCCTTTGTTGAGCCACTATGACTGATTAAGGAGTCAAGTGTATTGCCTTCATTATCAACAACTGTTGATGCTGTATCAAGGGGAACTGCTACTTGTAAAAATTTGTCTCCACTTAAGTCTAGTGCGATTTCTTTTCCAGCGCCAAGACCAACTTTTCCAAGGTTTGCATTAATGGTACCTTCGTTATTGATCGCACCACCTAGTAGTGCAGTGAAACCTCCATCCAAAGTTGTTATCGATCCTTTATTGATAACAGATTTCAATGACGATTGATTTGAAGAACTAAAAGAAAAAATATTATTGAGAAAATTATCATTGGAGAGAGCAAGCGTGGAGGCAGCAAAAGAATGCGCATTAATTGTAGATGTTGGTGTAAAATAGACACCGTTTTCATTGACAACATATACCTTACCATTCGCATTCAAAGATCCTGCCAGTGTGGTAGGATTGCCGGAGATAACTCTATTAAGTGCACTAGAACTTGATGATGGTTGATTAAAGGTAACGGTATTATTTTCTCCGATATTAAAACTATTCCATTCAATAATGGCTTGATCCGATTGTTGCTGTATCGTCATCGACTGATCATTGGAAGTAATAGTAATATCACCTGCAATAGTTGCATTACCACTTGGCAGCTCAGCCAATACAAAGCAGGAATAAAAAATGGTTATAATTAAAGTAATAAAGACTCTCATAATATTTTTACGAGGCCTTTTTTTTATAAGGGTTTTGACCAACCTTAATTAAGATTTATTGTAGATCAAATTTAGTAAATATTTACAATTAAATTATAACAGTATTTAAAGAAAAATAAAAATTATTGCATTATGTAGCTCTAGTCTTAGCTTATTCGTTGATAAATCCTACCCATATAAGAGAAAAGGGTCAACGCTCTTGCAATAAAGAAAATGCAAAGTGATAGCCATAAGCCTGTATTCCCAAAACTTGCTATTAAAAAGAAAGAGACAACAATATAGATGGCGACAGAGACGATCATCGCATTACGCAGTTCAGTTGTTTGCGAGGCTCCAACAAAGATACCATCAAATTGAAAACAAAAAGAAGCCGCAAAAGGAATAATAATAATCCAGTAAGAATAAGAAAAGCTGATCTCTCGTATATTTGGTAAGTCTGTCATTGTAATAATGTAATAATTTTTGCTCAAGAAAAAGATGGCACAAATTATTAATCCTGTTGCCGTGCTTAAGATAAAGGAATTTTTTATCACATCATTTAATAACTGTCGGTTTTTTGATCCAATAGAGTATCCAACGATACCTTCGGTAGAAAAGGCATAGGCATCAAGAACATAAGCGGATAACATAATAAAATTAAGCAAAATGGTATTTGCCGCTACTGTTTCTTCGCTGATAGAATTACTAAGATAGGTAAAATATAAAAAGGCAAAAGCAAGAAGAAGAGATCGGATAAATATATTAAGATTAATATTAAAAATATTTTTTACTTTACTAAGATTAAAAATTTTTTTTGAATTAAATTCTAATTTGGTCATCTTGCTTAAAGCATAGAATGTATAAAATAAAAAGATTATTGTTGTCAGCGTTGAAGCGACGAGCGTTCCTAAGGCAACACCTAAAACATTTAAATTAAAATATAAAACAAAGACTAAGCTTAAAATTATATTTGCAATAGAATAAAACCCGACAATAAGACTGGATGTTTTTGTTTTTTGTAAACCAATAAATAATCCTGTAATTACAAAAATTGTAAGCTCACCAAAAGAGGAGTAAATACGAAAGGTAAAATAATCTTTAAAATAAAGTTTTGTTTCCTGTGATAACTCAAAAATAGATAAGGAAATATTATATATGTATGTTTGAAGAATAATTAATAAGAGGGAAATAATAATAACAAGAGCAATATTACGTAAAAAAATATTTATGATTTCTTCATAATCTTTTGATCCATCTGCTTGAGCGATCATTCCAACGGTACCTGATCGTAAAAAACCAAAACTTCCAAAAAGAATGGAAAAGACACTTGCCGCAATACTTGTAGCAACCAAGTAACTTGCATTATCAAGATTACCCATTAAACCCGTATCAACAATAGCCACAAAAGGAATGACTAAATTTGCAAAGAAAATAGGGATAGATAATTTAAAAATATTTTGAATGGATGACTTTGATGACATTTTAAGAATTTAAATTTTTATTAGTTAGTCTTTTTGAGGTTTTTTGTAATTTGTTCAAGTAGTAAGGATAAAAAAAACCCCCGGATGTGGGGGTTTTATAAATTCGGCTCATCACCTAATGCGAGGCCTTTTAAAAAAAGGTCTGCTTAAATTGCTTGTTTGGCTTTGGTTGTGGACACCACCCTTATTGTGTTGGCGGACTCATTTTTTTAACTCCTTTATATGGGAGCACGACAATAATAACTTTATGAGATTCTAATTTTTTTTTCAAATAGAATATTGGTAAAAATTGATACTAAAGTATTTGGCAAATGAATTAAAAAGAATATAATTCACTATCTTTATTTCTGAAATCTTATAAAGCTCTCACTAGTTAAAATGAAAATTGGCAGATACAAATACGAATTTGATTTCTTCAGTTGGATAAAAAAAACAGAACTAGTAGAACTAGATAGAGTAAATCCATCTGATGATCCCGTTCGCCCAGAACTTGATAATGATTTCCGTACAGCAAAGGGAAGAAAAATTTTTGGTCTAAAGTATAAAGACGATATTGAGGGTGTTGCTTGTTTTGCTTTTACCAATGAAATACCAACAACTATTAAAGAAATGGATTTGATGAGTATGGAAGAAGATGAAGCAACTATTCCTATTGCATACACAGTTTGGTCTTTTAAAAAAGGAGCAGGAAAAAAAATTATGAAAGAATTGCAAAAATATATTAAGGAAAAAAAACAATTTGAAAGTATTGTTACTCTTTCTCCTTTGACACCAGTAGCAACACACTATCATATAAGAAATGGTGCAAGATTAATTAAGATTAATCCTACTACTCAGAATTTTGAATATAAAATTTAAAATTTATTTTAATTTATTTATTTTTTCCACTTTTTAAACCACATAGGATCAGCAAATTCATCTAATTTATAGGTACACCAATAAGAGTTCTTTCGTATTTTTTTAAATTTTTTATGATCGTATCTTGCTGGCCACTGATCTTCAAATCCGTAGGTGCCCCCGTGTGCTCTTCCTGATCTCTCTGCTAAATGACAGACCATTGGAAGTGGATCAAAAGGATCAGCTGATGTTGGTGTCATATAAATTGAGTCTTTTAAATCAGGACAACTTTCATCACCGTGCTCATAAATCATCTTACCTAAAATATATTGATTGTTTTGATTACTTAAAACACTTGGACCAGATACGTGGCCATTCGTATTACCTTTTGTACATTTCCAGGAAAATCCTTGACCGTGTAGAAGTTCATGAATTGTAATTTTAATTATTTCTTCTCTGGATCCCGCTCTTTTCATAAAAGTATAACCAGAATGGGTTCCCATTTGACCACTATCCCTATGCGTGAAACTATCAACAAAGGAAAAATATAATTTTTTGGGATTATTAAATCCAAGATTTTGAATGAAGAAATCCGGATAGTTATTATTCCACCCCTCTTTTCTCCCTTTTACATCTAATCTCACAAAAGAAATATCGAGTTTACCATCTAATCTATAATCAAGTTTATATTTTTGTTTATTACCTGTTAATTCAAACATTTTCTCATTCATCTCTTCGACCATACTCTCCATCTCACCATTTAAATCCAACTCATTATCTTTGCCATTTTTATCGAGCATATAAATAAAATGAATTTGATAATCATCGGTTACATCTGGCTGGTCTTCAAAAAATCTACCCTCTTTTTTATCAGAAGCAAAGCACAGATTAACAAGAATGACAGTTAAGAAGAAAAATATAAATTTCATGGTAAAATATAATATGTATTTATACTTTATTACAAGTACATATTAAATTTTAGATCTTTTAATTTAAAATTATGAACTATTTACTTAACAAATCGAGATAAAATAAATACTGTTGGAAATGGTCTACCAAATTAATACAAATTACTCCGTTACTTTTGATGATGTTCTGCTTTCACCAGCTTATTCTGAAATTAAACCAAAAGACGTAGATACATCTGTAAGGATTGGAAAAGTAAAATTACAAATCCCAATACTCTCTGCTGCTATGGATACCGTGACAGAAAACAAAATGGCTATTAATCTGGCACTAAATGGTGGTCTAGGTGTTATTCACCGTAATATGCCAATTGATAAACAAGCAAGTGAAGTTAAAAAAGTTCATAGCTTTAAAGTTAATGGTAAAAAATTTCAAAATGCTGTAATTAATTCTAATGGAAAGATTGCGGTGGGCGCTGCAATTGGTGTTGAAAATAATGCGTACTTACGATTATTAGAATTATTAAAAGTTGGTGTTGATATAGTCTTTATTGATGTTGCTCATGCACATACAAAAACAACTTTACAGTTTATTGAAAAAGCAAAAAAAGTTTTAAAGAAAACCCCACTCATAGTTGGAAACATCGCTACAAAAAAAGCTGCATCAGATTTAATTAGTGCTGGTGTAGATGCTATTAAAGTAGGTATTGGACCAGGATCAATTTGTACAACAAGGGTTGTGACTGGTGTTGGTATTCCTCAACTCTCCGCTGTAATGGAAACATTTAAAGTTGCCAAAAAATTTAAAATTCCTGTGATTGCAGATGGAGGAATAAAAACATCAGGTGATATTGCAAAAGCTATAGCAGGCGGTGCAAGTGCATGTATGATAGGATCTTTATTTGCTGGCACTGAAGAATCACCAGGAAAATTATTAACGATTAAAGGTAAAAAATTTAAATCCTATAGAGGTATGGGTTCGGTAGGAGCAATGCAAAAGGGTTCTTTTGATCGATACTCCCAAGAAGAAACAAAGAATGCCAAAAAATTAGTGGCAGAAGGTGTGGAAGGGATGGTTCCATATAAAGGTAAAATAGAAGATGTAGCATATCAACTTGTTGGTGGTTTAAAATCTTCGATGGGTTACACTGGTCACAAAACGATTAAGAAAATGCAAGGCAATTGTAAATTTGTGTTTATTTCTAAAGCAGGAGCCCGCGAAAGTAATGTCCACGATGTCATTATGTAATAATGTATCGAATCATCATTGAATTGATACAATAAAACAAAAATGGCCTCAGCATCAACAAAACATAAGGTAGCAATTGTGATGGGAAGTAAGTCTGATTATGCTACCATGAAAAATTGTGAAAAAATTTTAAGATTACTGAAAGTTAAATTTGAAACCAAAATTGTTTCTGCCCACCGTACACCAGAGAGAATGTTTAAATTTGCCAAAGCAGCTGAAGATAATAATATTTCTGTTATTATTGCTGGCGCAGGAGGCTCTGCACATTTACCAGGAATGATTGCATCGTTAACAACTATACCTGTTATCGGTGTTCCAGTGGAAAGTCGTAAATTAAAGGGATTGGATAGTTTGTTATCTATAGTACAAATGCCAAAAGGTATCCCTGTTGGTAGTGTTGCAATTGGTGAAGATGGAGCAATGAATGCTGGTTTATATGCAGCTTCCATTATTGCTCTTACGAATAAAGAAATTAAGAAAAATTTAAAAAATTACCGAACTAAACAATCAAAAGCTGTTAAACAAAAACCATAAGTCATGAATACACCCACACTTGGCATTATCGGTGGTGGACAATTAGGAAGTCTTTTAGCAGATGCAGCAAAAAAAATAGATATACAAACTGTCATATTAAGTGATGATCCTGATGCGCCCGGGAAACACTTTGCGACTAAATTTATTTTTGGTCGGTATGATGATGATGCAATAATAAATAATTTTATTAATGCAGTTGATCTTGTTACATATGAATTTGAAAATATT